>DATIBM010000147.1:0-18347 GCA_035457545.1 Nitrospiraceae bacterium | reverse complement strand
CGCTTGAATTCTTTGAATCGCGCTTCAATCTCTTTGTAATCCAGGACTCGCAAACGGTCAAGGCTAAAGGCCTCTACTGTAAAGGAGGCCATGACGCTGCCGAAGATCGTGGCCTGGCGGAATGCTTCGGGCGAGCGGTTGCCGGTGGCCGCCAAGTACCCGAGAAATCCCCCGGCAAAGGTGTCGCCCGCTCCCGTCGGATCGAGCACCTGTTCCAGTGGATAGGCCGGCGCTCCGAAGTATCCGCGTCCATCGAACATGAGCACGCCGTATTCGCCCCGCTTGATGACCAGATGTTTGGGTCCACGGCTCAGGATCTTCTTCGCGACCTGGACCAGATTCGGATGCTCGCCCAGGGCCCGCGCCTCCCCGTCGTTGATGATCAAGACATCGATCTGCTCCAAGACCTTCCATAAGGCGTCGCGCTTCCCGTTGATCCAAAAATTCATGGTGTCGCACGCCACCAGGGCCGGCCGCGTCACCTGAGAGAGCACTTCCAGTTGCAGCTCCGGGTCGATATTCCCGAGAAACAGCACCTCCGGCGTTCGATACTGGGCCGGAATCTTGGGCCGGAAGCTCTCAAATACGTTCAGCTTGGTATCGAGCGTCTGCGCCTCATTGAGCTGATGGCTGTATTGGCCCCGCCACCGAAAGGTTTGCCCGGGCCGCCGCTCCAACCCGGCCAGATCGATCCGCCGGCTCTTCAGAAAGGCCAGATGTTTCTCGGGGAAATCCTCTCCCACGACGGCGATCAAATCCACGCTCGTGAAATAACTGGCCGACGTGGAGAAATACGTGGCCGACCCGCCCAGCACCTCGTTCGCTTCTCCGAACGGCGTCGCCACGGTATCCAATGCGACCGACCCCACCACCAGCAGTTTCCCCATACGTCAGCCCCGTCCTTTCTTCGCTTCGATATAGCGGCCGATCAGCACATGCAGCCGCTTCCGTGCCGCCGCCGGGATCGTCTCCGGCGCGGTAATGACGGCGCCCTTGAGCGCCTGTTGGCACCCGCAGATCGCCTTCTCCTCCAATTGCCTGATCGCCTCCCGTAGCAACCGCTTGGCGAGCAGGACGTTTTGCCGGAGCACGGCCAGAATCGCCTCGACCTGCACCGCCTCTTCCGTCTCGTGCCAGCAATCGTAGTCCGTGACCAGGGCGATCGTGGCATAACACAGTTCCGCCTCCCTGGCCAACTTGGCCTCCGGCATGTTGGTCATGCCGATCACGCTGACGTTCCAACTTCGGTACAAGTTCGATTCCGCTTTGGTCGAGAATTGGGGACCTTCGATACAGAGGTACGACCCGCCGCGGTGCACCACGGCCCCGACCGACCGTGTGGTCTGTTCCACGACCTGCCCCAACCGGCCGCAGACCGGCTCCGCCAACCCCACATGAGCCACAACGTCCTCGTCGAAAAACGTGGAGGCTCGTCGTTTAGTCCAATCCACAAATTGATCGGGCAGCACGACATGACCCGGTTGGATCGTCTCCCGCATGCTGCCGACAGCGCTGACGGAGAGGACCTGTGAGACCCCGATCGCCTTCAGCGCGTAGATGTTCGCGCGATAATTGATGGCGCTCGGGCTGAATCGATGGTCCTGCCCATGCCGGGCGAGAAACGCGACCCGGCGTCCTTCAAGCTGTCCGAGGATCAGCGGCCCGGACGGATCGCCGAACGGCGTCTTGATCCGCGCCTCGCGAACCTGCGTGAGCCCCTCCATCTCATAGAGCCCGCTGCCGCCGATGATCCCGATGTCGGCCCGTGCCGGGCCCGCTCCGCTGCGCCGGCTCATCGCGCTCCCGCCCCAACGGACGAGAGATCCGTTTGAGACCGGGCCGGCACTCGATCGCTGACAAGCCGGGCAAGAAAATCGCGGACAAGGGCCAAGACACGAGCGGTCGCCTGTTCCGCCGTTTCCTTCGGTGCGATCGCCACCCAATGAATATCCGGCTCCGCCCGAAACCAGGTAAGCTGGCGTTTTGCGAACCGGCGCGTGTCCCGTTTCAGCCGGCGCACCGCCTCCTCATAGTCGTAGTCGCCCAAGAGATACCCCGCCATCTGCTTATACCCCACTCCCCTCATCGCGCCCAGGTGCGGACCGTATCCTCGGTCGAGCAGGCGTTGAGTTTCTTCCCGAAGCCCGCGAGCCAACATGCCGTCGATCCGTTCCTCGATCCGCCGATACAACTCGTTTCGCTCGCGCAGCAGGCCGATCGTCAGCGATGCATACGGCGATTCGGCAAACCGGTGGGCGCCGTGGATGCCTGAAAGGGCCCGACCTGTCCGGGCATACACTTCCAACGCCCTGATGATCTTGACCTGATCATGCGGATGCAGGCGCTCGGCCGCCGCCGGGTCCACGTCCGCCAACTTCCGGTGCAACGACTCGGCTCCTTGCGTCCGTGCCTCCTCCTCCAGCCTCATGCGCATCGTCCAATCTGCCGGAGGCCCTTCACAGAGCCCCCGCAGAAGCGCCCTGATATAGAGTCCCGTCCCACCTACGACCAGCGGCAGCTTGCCCTGCTGGTGTAACCGGGCGATCTCGTTCTCTGCATGCCGGCGGTAGAGGCCGACATTGAACGGTTGGTCCGGATCGACAAGGTCGATGAGCCGATGAGGAACTGTGCGCAGCTCTTCCGAACAAGGCTTGTCGGTGCCGATGTCCATGCCCCGGTAGACTTGACGGGAATCCGCCGCCAGCACCTCCGTCTCCAGGGCTTGGGCCAGCCGCAGACCCACCGCGGACTTCCCCACGGCCGTGGGGCCCACCAGCGCCACGACCGGCTTGAGCAAAGGATATTGGTCCGCCGCCAGCACGATTCCCGTCTCTCCAAAGGGTTTGAAGGTTGTCCGGTCTCTCACGTGCGGTCGAAGAGGCGGTTAAGATCATCGAACGGCAGACGCAGCGCCACGCGCCGGCCGTGCGGACAGGTCATGATCATGCCCTCTTGCGTCCAGTCTCGGACCAGTTGACCGATTTCAGGCAATGCCATCGACCGACCGGCGCGCACGGCTGAATGGCAGGCCAAGGTGGCCGCCACCGCTTGCATCCGCGCGTCGAAGGAAGATGTCGTTCCCCATTCCTCCAAGTCCTCCAAAATGCCACGCACCACTCCGGCGACATCGCCCATACGCAGGATCGCCGGCACCGCTCGGACGGCGAACGTCCGATCTCCGAACGGCTCGACATGGAACCCGCAGGCTTCCAAGTTTCCCAGATACTGCTGCAACAGTTCGGCCTGTTGCGCCGTGGTCTCCACCGGCAACGGCGTCACCAGGGTTTGCGCCTGCACGGCGCGGTCCTGCCAGGCCCGCCGCAGCCGTTGAAATAACACCCGTTCATGGGCCGTATGTTGATCGATCACCTGCAACTCGTTCCCGATTTGAGCCACCAGAAACGTCCGGCCGACCTGTCCGAAGGCCATGACATCCGGGATCGATTGACACGTTGGCTCGGTCTCCGTTGCAGACGAGACAGATGCATGGGACGGCTCGGCCTCCCCGCCGGCGGCCGGCCTGGCTGTTCCGGATATGTCCGCGGCTACCGAACCGGCAAATAACCCAAGAGTCTGAGAGACAAGCCCCGCCGAACCCTGGGCGGAATAGCTCCGATCAGGAATCGAAAGAGCCGGCCCTGCTTCCTCGTCGGCTGTTGAACCGCCATCGCCCTGATCTCCCAGCGCTGTCTTGACGGCCTGCCGGACCGTCTGGTGAATCACGTCCTGCTCGGCGAAACGGACTTCGCGCTTGGTCGGATGGACGTTCACGTCGATGCGGGCCGGGTCGACATCCACGAACAGGATGAACTGGGCATGGCGTCCCTTCGCCAATTGGGCTCCGTAGGCATCGGCGATCGCGTGCAGAATGGTGGAATTCTTCACCGGACGCCGGTTGACGAAAAGTTCTTGGGGGCTCCGGGTCCCGCGAAGGTGCAGGGCGTTGACCGTGACCCCTTCGATCCGGACTCCCGGCCGCTCCCCGCGAACGACCAGCGTCTGATTCAGAAACTGGCCGCGATAGATCTGCACCATGCGGTCCCGTCTCGTCGCCACGGCCGCGCAATGCAGGACTTCCTGCCCGTTGTGCGTCAGCCGGAAGTGCACCTGCGGCCAGGCCAGGCTGGCCTGTTGGACGACCTGCGCGATGTGCGAAAACTCGGTAGCCGGCGATTTGAGAAACTTTTTTCGCGCGGGGGTGTTGAAGAACAGGTCGGTCACGTCCATTTGGGTGCCCGGGGCGGCGGCGGCATCCTCTACCGACGTGACAGAACCCCCGACCACCTCCACCTTGCTGCCGACGGCTTCGTCTCGGCGGCAGGTGACCAGCCGAACCTTGGACACGGCGGCGATGCTGGGCACGGCCTCGCCCCGAAAACCCATGGTTTGGATGGAGGCCAGATCCCGATCGGAACGCAGCTTGCTGGTCGCGTGCCGCCGAAAGGCCAGCAACGCATCGTCCCGCGTCATGCCTTCCCCGTTGTCGGTCACGCGGATTCGGCTCAGGCCGCCGTCGATCACCTCGACCGTGATCATCGTGCTGCCGGCATCGAGACTATTATCGATCAGTTCCTTGACCACGGCGGCCGGACGTTCAATGACCTCGCCCGCGGCGATGCGGCCGACGACCTCGGCAGGCAGAATTCGGATTTTCGCCTGAGGGCTGTCCGTCATCATGGTCTGTGGTGCGTGACCGCTCGGACCGCCCGAATAGAGTGCGAGGCGGCGGCGACCGTTCCGCCGGCCGGCGGATTATCGAAGCTCGGCGAGACGGTTCTTGGCAAGCTTGGCTTCTTCGGATATGGCAAATTCTTCAATCACGCGCTTCAAATACTTCTTGGCCTTTCCGGTATCGCCGGTTTCCGATGCGGACAGGCCGATTTTGTAGAGCGCCGCCGGCACCTTCTCGCTGCCGGGATGTTCGGTGACGACCTGTTCATAGGCTTGGATCGCCCGCACGTAATCTTTCAAGTTGTAATAGGATTCGCCGAGCCAATAATACGCGTTCGGAATCAAGGAGGCGGTCGGAAAATCCTTGACGAATTTTTGAAAGCCGATCACCGCCATGTCGTAGCGTCCGTTGAGGTAGTCATTGTAGGCGAGATTGAACGCGGAGGTCGGCGAGAGGCCCGGCACTCCGGGCAACAGCGGGCTGGTCTCGGGAGGCGGCGACGGCTTTGCCGGCTTGACGCTCTTGCCCAAATCGGTCGCGGGAGGCGGCTCGATCTTCGAGGACAGGGACGGCGTCCCGGAACCGGGCGCTTCTTCCAGCCTCGCCATTCGGCTTTCCAGTTTTGTCAGACGGGCCGCGAGATCGTCTAGGCGCTGGCGGAGCGGATCCGCATCCTTTTCCTTGACGGCCTCCAACGTTTGAACCCGCCGCGTGAGGCCCTCCAACCGCTTTTGTTCCTGGTCCTGTGTTTTCACCGCAGCCCGGAGTTCCTCTCGGATATCCACGAAATCCGAATGTTTGGCGCAACCCGATACGAGCAGGGTCACAGGGAGGGCGATCAACAGACCGGTCACAATGGATGGCAATCCGGAACGGCGCATCTCGACGTCAACGCTCCTTTTTGAGTTGCGCGAGCTTCTCGGTGGCCTTGCCCGCTTCCTGGCTGTTCGGATAGCGCGACAGCAGTTGCTGCAATGTGGCCGTCGCCTTGGCGCGGTCCCGCAAGGCCAGATAGGCATAGCCCTTTTTCAAGATCGCGGAGGGCACCTTTTCGCTGTGGGGATAGTCGCGTTCCACCCGTTCATAGGCGTCGATCGCCCGGCGGTAATCCTTCTGGCCGTAATAGGATTCGCCGAGCCAAAAGCGGGCGTTCGGCGACAGATCGGAATTCGGATAGTCCGACAGAAACGCCGCGAACCCTTCCTGCGCGCCGGGCAGATCCCCCTCGCGCATGCGCCCCAACAATTGCTCATAGCGTTCCCTGGCGGGATCGCGTCCGGTCGGTCCTGAAAAGCTGGCCGGCTGCGGAGACCGCTCGCTTGGCGGCGCCACCCGCGGGGCCGGAGCCTTCGCCTGAATCGAGACCTGGTCGTGATTGGGAGGGGCGGCAGGGGGATTGTTGATGGGCGCCGCAACCGGAGCCGGATGGAGGGCGCGTTCGGACAATTGTTGCTCCACGCGCTTGGTGAAATCCTGGACGGCCGCGACATACTTGGCCAACTCCTCCAGGCGACGGTCCTGTTCGTCCAGCCGATTCACAAATTTGTCGCCGGCCGACTCCAGCGCCTTCGCCACCGTGTTCACGCTCTTGTTGACTTCTTCGAGATGCTCGCCGGTGGTCTTGTTGACCTCATTGACGTGATGGGTCATCGACTTCATATCGGCGTCGAGTTTCGCCGACAAGCCGTCGAGCCGCTTGGCCAACACCGACGCTTGCTGGCTCACCGATCCGGACAGATCGGTCGCGGCCTTGTCCTGACTGACGATCTTGTCGCCCAATCCCGAGAGAGCCAGCTTGAAATCGCCCAAGGCCTGCCGGAGATCCGCCACGTTCTTGTCTTGCGCGTCCACCTTCTGGGCCAGACCGGCCGACTTGGCCTCGGCGTTCTTGATGTCCCGCTGCTGTTCGTCGAGACGCTCGCTGACTTTCTCCAATCGCTCGCTGACCTTCTTGAAAATATTCTCCGTCGTGGCCAGCCGGGCGGCGATCTCGTCCAAGCGGATCGACAGTTTGGCCACCTGCGCGGTGGAATCGCCGGAGAGTTTGCTCAGATCCTTGGTGACCGCCTCTTTGAAGTCGTTCCGAAACCGCTCTTGATCGCTCCGCAGCCGATCCTGCTCCGCCTTGATCTCGTTTCGGAACCGGTCCTGCTCCAGCTTGAGTTCCTGCCGCGAGGCCGTGACCAGATTGGACTGTTCGGTCAGCTCCTTTCGCAGCTTGTTCGCGGCCTGGGACAGCTCGCTGCGGATGTCGTCCTGCGACCGCCGCAGCTTGTCCTCTTCATGCGCCCGCTTCTCGACGTCGCCCCGGAGCGCCGCCAGTTCCCGCTCGCGGATCTGGCTGATATCCTCGTTCAGTCGCGCGCGGGTTTCCCGCACGATGCGGTCCATCTCGGTTTTCATCTCGGCCTTGGATTCACTGATGCTTTTCTGGAGTTCGGTCTTGGACTCGCGAATGCTTTTTTGCAGCTCGAGCTTCTGATTTTTGACATCCGCCTGCTGGGCGAGGCACCCGGCGAGGACGAGACCGCTCAGCCCGCCGGCCGCCGGCAGGCTCCACTTCCAAACCGCCTGCGCGATGAGACTCATGCGTCACCCCCTCCACCGACCGCGTTGCTCGCGATGGGCTCGTTCCGGATCATCCTGATGCACCCCGATCCTGCCGGCCGGCGCTACTTCTTCCTCACGACCAGATGGCCGCGCCGATTCTGCTGGTAGCAGCTCTCGGCATGCTCTTGGCAAAAGGGCCGCTCCTTGCCATACGAGACGACCGACAATTGGTTGGCCGCCACCCCCAGCTCTACCAGGTAATTTCTGACGGCCTTGGCCCGTTTTTCGCCCAGCACCAGGTTATAGGCCGAGGTGCCGCGCTCATCGCAATGCCCCTCGATCTTCACCAAGCTGCCGGGGTTTGTCCTGATCCAGTCCGCATCGACGGCCAACACACGCCGGCCCTCTTCGTTGATCTGCCAGCTATCGTAAGCAAAAAACACGTCCTGCAAACCGGCGGCCGCCGAAGCCAATTGCTCTTGCCGCAGTTCCTCGGTTTGGCGTGCCGCGCTTTCGGACGGCTGCACTTTCGCCAACAAAGGGCCGCCTCCGAGCCGCTCTTCAGCCGGGGCGCTCCCCGATTTCATGGAATCCAATCCGCTCAGATGGCTGGTGTCTCCGGTTGGATTTCCCGGCGCGCTTCCCATATCTCCGCCTGACATGGATAGGCTTGGAATGTTGGAATTATAGTCCGGTTCGATCGTGCGTCCGGTTCCGCCCGATGAATCCGGCGTCCCCCCTGGTCCGATCGGTTGCTCCGAGACGCTGCCTGTTCCGAATCCGCCCGTCCCGGCGCTCCCGCCTCCGCCGCGTTTGGCCATCTCCGACGACTTGGAGCCGGAACTGGCTTGCACGGATTTTTTGGAACATCCCGGGGTCGTCAACAGCAGCAATCCGACTGCTGCGACAAGACTGATGGTGACGCACGATATCTTCATGGCTGCGCTCCTCAGGTGAAAGTAAAGAGATGGCGTTATCGGTCGGGTCATCCTCAACGCCCGACCGTCCTCAGGCTGGAGACCAGGTCGGAGAGCTGTTGTGATGCCCCTCGAAGGTGATGCGTTCGATGTCTTTTCCGTCAGCATTTATCATATAGATGTGGCTTTTTCCATCAACGATGGAACTGAATACAATGTGCCGCCCGTCGGGCGACCATGACGGCGAATCGTCGAGTCCGGAGCCGGTCGTGACCTGCTCCCGCCGCTGCCCGTCCGGGCTGATCAGACAGATTTTGTATTCGCGGCGCGGCGTCCGGCAGACATAGGCGATCCAGTTTCCCTTCGGGGACCAGGCTGGCGCCGCATTGTAATCACCCTCGAACGTCAACCGCCGGACATTGGAGCCGTCGGCGCTCATGATGTAGACCTGCGGCCCCCCGCTTCGATCCGAGACGAAGGCCAGCTCGCGGCCGGTTGGAGACCAGGTGGGCGAGAGATCCCCGGCCTGATTCGTCGTCAACCGCTCAAACGCCTTGGTCCTGGTATCCTGCTTATAGATTTCCGAGTTGCCGTCCTCGCTGGAGGCAAAGGCCAAATAATTCCCGTCCGGCGACAGCGCGGGGGTGATGTTGAGCCCCTTTTTGGAGATCAGCGTCCATCGCTTGCCGGTCGCCAGCTCGATCATGTCGATGTCCTGGGTGTTGCGGCTTCGATAGGCGGTGAAAATCAGAAACCGCCGGTCGGCCGACCACCGGGGCATGAGGTTGAGATACCCGTCGGCCGTGACCTGCCTCGGATCATGGCCGTCGTAATCCATGACGAAGAGTTCCCGCGCCCCTTTCTGCTCCGAGACATAGGCGATCTTCGTCCGGGCGATCCCCTGTTCGCCCGTGTACCGAAACACCAGCTCGTCGGCAAAACGATGGGCGATCAGGCGCGCCACGCCGGTCGCGCCGACGTACCGCTTGCCGCTGATCACCTCATCCGTGCCCCCATCGTAGACGTAGGCATCGACATGCGCGTCGGTGCTGTTGCCTCCCTCCTTGGCGGCCGCCTTCCCCCAGACGAGCACGGAAATGCCGTTGTCCGTGGCCTGCTTGAACACCGCCTTCTCGTCGCCCTTGAGCTCCCGCACCTTGATGCCTCGGCTCGGCAAATCCACGACGTCGAAGATCAACGAGCGGCGCAGATCGGCCTTCAACACCTCTTCGATGCGGCTGCCCAGCCATTCGGACCCGTTGCTGGCCCGGAACCCCACCACCCCGAGCGGAATCTTCTGAAAGTCCGGGCGCGTCGCTTCCAGAAAGACATCCGTCGCCCGCGATTCAAAGATCGAGGCTACCCCGATCATCGCGATCATCGCCACAGCAATTAAGACGGCACGCATGAGCATTTACCCCGTTGAGTCTCCGACCACGAAACTGAAGTGCGCGTCGAAATAGGCGCTGGACAGGTCCTTGGGAAAAGGCGGCAGCGGGTCCGCGTTCAGCACGGCCCGCTTTCCGGCCAAATCATAGTACTCGCTCCCCGACGATTGTTCGACCACCACCCCGCTGACAACGCCGGTGCGGTTCAGGCGAAACCGAATGACCACGGTCAAGGACTTGCCGGTCATCTCGACCGGCGGAGCCGTCCAATGCTGGCTGATCAATTGTTGCACCCTCGCAAGATAGGCGTTCGACCCGGGTCCCGCACCGGGCACGTTGATCGTCATTTCCGGACGGGCGTTCGCCAGCTTGGCCGTTACCGCGGGAGGGATCGGTTTCGACTCAGTCTCCTCATGCTTCACGACCTCGCGCGGGCGCGTGTCAACCGTCTTGACTGTCGCGGTGCTGAAGGCCGGGCTCTCCTGCGGCTTCGGCAGGGGCTGTTCCTTGGTCCTCTTGAGTTCCCGCTCCAATTCTTGCTGGAACTCGTCGGACAAGGATGTCCGCCGCTCGCGCGGCTGCGGGCGTTCCTCGACAGACGGAGGCGGAACGGCAGGCAATTCCCTGGTTTCCGGCACCTTCAACCTGCTGAGCAGGGACGTCACGTCCGTCCTTGTTCGGTCAGGCACCTGCTGGGGCCTGGCATCCGGGATCGGCTGTGGCGCGGGCGCCACCGGCCGATCAGGGCTGAGTTCCCCGAACTTCGGGACCTCGCGAGGAAGATCGAAATCCTTCAACGCGCCGCGAAACGGATTCTCCGCTCCCCGCTTCGGCCCGGAGACCGGAGGGGCAGGCGGCGGCGCGATGGGTACAAACTTGGGCTGCGGAGGGGCCGGGGCCGTCGCCGGCATCCTTGGGGCGGCTGCGATCGGAGCGGGAGCCTTCTGGATCGGCGCCGGGGCCTTTTGAATTGCCGGCGGGGGCGCGGGCAAGGTCGGCGCAGGCTGCGGCTCTGGCTTGCTTTGCGGTTGCGCCACTGGTTTGGGCTGGGTTGGAGCCACAGGCGGCTGACTCTTCTGCACGGTTGGCTTGGGTGCGGGCGGAGCCGGAGGCAAGGTAATCAGCGATACCTGGACGGCGGAGGACAACGGCCGTTCTCCGGTCTTAAACGACATGAAGGCAAAGACGAGCAGGAGTGCGAGATGGAGCAGCAGCGAGAGGGCGAGCGGACCGGTGACCGGCTCAGTTTTCCCCTTTGGCCCGCCGAGGGGCAGGACGAACGGCAAGGACTGTGACGACGATTGAGACCGCGCGGCCATCTGCCCCATTGTTTCCAACCGCCCCGACCTCGGGCCGAAAGGCGCGTCAGCGCTTTCGTTCTCCGATCTTGGCTGGCTCCTCGGTGACCCGCTCGCTCCCCGTCGGTTCCGTCACCATGCCCATTTTTTCGATGCCGGCCTTCTTGACCCCGTCCATCACCTGCACGACCGTCCCGTACGGCACGTCCCGATCCGCCCGCAGAAACACCGACACGTCGGCATTCTGCTCCTTCGCCGAACGGAGACGCCGCTCAAGCTGCGCGACGCTGATCGGGTCCTTGTCCAGGTACAACTTCTGATCCTTTTCAATGGTCAGCACCATCCGCACTTCCGGCTTGATGGTATTGCTGGCCGAGGACGGCAGCTTGATGTCGATCCCCCGGTAGAGCATGGGCGCCGTGATCATGAAAATGACCAGCAGCACCAGGACCACGTCCACGAGCGGGATGACGTTGATCTCGGCCATGAATCGCCGATGGCGCGATTCCATCATCACAAGGCCGCCCCCCTGGCTCCCACGCGCCGCAGCAACGAGTTCAACACCTCCACGCTGAAGGTCTCCAGACGGAACGCCATCCGCCGAATGCGAGAGAGGAAATAATTGTACGCCACCACCGCCGGAATGGCCGTAAACAACCCCATGGCCGTCGCCACCAACGCTTCGGCCACGCCTGGCGCCACGGCCCCGATGCTGGCCGTCCCCTGTTGTCCGATTTCCCGAAAGGAATCAATGATCCCCAACACCGTTCCCAGCAACCCGATGAAGGGCGTAATGTTGCCCGTGGTCGCGAGAAAGGGCAGGTAGGATTCCATCTTGGCCAATTGTCCCTGCACGATATATGCCATCGAACGCTCAAGATAATGCCGGTCAACCTGGGTGACTTCCGGTGGACCGGGATTGTCTTTGTGCGGGTTCCCGCCGGCTTGGGGCAGCTCCGGCAGCCGATCTAACACGTTTAAAAGCACGACCGCCGACGGGCTGTCCCCCGCCCGGCGCGCCTGCCGTCGCATTTCCTCCACATCGTTCAGTTTTGCAACACTCGACAGGAACCGTTGATCCTCGGCATCGCTCCGACGATAGACCCGAAGCTTATAGAGGATGATGGCCCAGGACAAAACGGAAAACCCGAACAAGAAGAGCAGGATGATTTTGGATACAAGACCGAGTGAACTAACGAGTCCGAGGGGACCGGCTTGCAAGTTCATTCCCTTTTAACGTCCCTCCTGTACGGCTCGCGGGATAATGTGCACCGGTCGCGTACATAATGTCATCGACCTGGAAATTAAAATGGCGGGGCCGACGGGATTTGAACCCGCGACCTCCAGATTGACAATCTGGCGTCCTAAACCAGGCTGAACGACGGCCCCGCAATGGATGGAAAGAGCGTGGCGACTGCGCGGTGCGAACTGTGGATGCAGATCGATGGTCAACGCAGCCCGAAATCAGCTCGTCAATAGGTTGAATACGTTGTTTGGTAGTCTTCTATTCCTGGTAGGCGGAACAGGGATCGAACCTGCGACCTCTGCCTTGTAAGGGCAGCGCTCTCCCGGCTGAGCTATCCGCCTAAAGTTTTGTAATCACCGATAGTTGCGCATGCTATCAAGTCGCCCCTGCGATGTCAACCGATCCGCGGCATCATCTGGGCGTCGCGGGCCGTCGCGCCAATGCCGCAATTCCTCGGCTTGGGCGGCCGATGCCATTCGTTAATGATTCTCAAACTGGAGGCGTGTGTCGCGCCGATCCCCTGCGCCGCGGGAAGAACCGGTTGTGCACCTGCTTCAGCCGTTCCCGTTCCACATGCGTATAAATCTGGGTCGTCGCCAGGCTCGCATGCCCCAGCATCGCCTGAACCGACCGCAGATCTGCGCCGCGATCCAACAGATGCGTGGCAAAGGAATGCCGCAGCACATGGGGAGACAGGCGCGCCGCAATGCCGGCCTGCCTGGCCCGACTACGGAGCAATTTCCAGAATCCCTGCCTGGTCAAGGGGCCACCGCGGCGGGTCACGAACAGCATCGGCGAAGGACGCCGATTCAGCAACAGCCCCCGCGCCTGGGAAAGATACTGAGTCAGTTTCCGGTGAGCCATTTCGCCGATGGGCACGATGCGCTGCTTGCCCCCTTTCCCCGACACAAGCACGCATCCAACCTGGAGGTTCAGGCCGGCAAGGGGCAGCGCCACCAGTTCCGACACCCGAAGTCCGGACGCATAGAGCAGCTCGATCATCGCGTCGTCCCGCGCCGCTTCCGGACCGTCGGAAACCGGACCGTCGAGCAGGGCTGCCACCTCCTGTTTGGTCAAGGTACGGGGAAGTTTGACGCCCGTCTTCGGCGCGCTCAGATGTTGGGTGGGATCGTCCCGACAAAATCCCTCTTGCAGAAGGAAACGATAAAATCCGCGGAGCGTGGCCAGATATCGGGCGCGGGAAGATGCGGCGCCGCCGCCCTTCGCGACACCAGCAAAAAATTCAGCCAAGATGGCAGGCGTGACGCCGGTGGGGTCCGCCAATCCCCGCTTGCCAAGATAGGCGAGGAATTTCTCCAGATCCAACCGGTAGGACTCCGCCGTATTGGCGGCCAGTCCGCTCTCAACCCGCAGATATCGCACGAACCGATCAATCCAGTGATCGGTCCGATCCTCCTGTCCCGCATCATCCTCGCGCGCGACGGAAGCCTCGACGGGACGCCGGTTCCGAACCGCCCGTATCGATTGTGTCGGATTCCTCATCGACGGTCGGGTCCTGTTTGCGACTATAGCGAAGCACGACGCCCAACACAAACACGAACTCCATTTCGTTCTCCTCGCGTGTCGTATCGTACGATTCCTTGACAAGATTTCTCGTGCTTACCTATAGTCACCTTCGTCGCGGCGAGTGTCGCCATGTTCACGTTCCCATGCCTTCCATCTTGCTCCGACCGTCCCGACTGCTCCGAACCATGGTTCCCGGCCGGCTTGCCCTGACGGCCGGTCTGATTCTCATCGCCGTCATCTGCCTGCTTGTCCCGATTCCGCTCACGGCCGCCCCATCGCCGCCCGGGCCGACCGATGGCGCACGGAACCAACCAGGCCGCGCCTCCGCGACGTTGGACAAGGCCAAGCGGCTTATCGAATCCCAGCGGCCCGACGAGGCACTGGCGCTGATCAAACCGTTCGTCAACCTCTCGCCACGCCCGGCGCAGGCCGACCAGGCCTATCTGTTGATGGCCGCCGCCTACCGGGGAGCGAACCAGCATGCCGAGGCCGTCGCCGCGCTCAATTTTTTCCTGAGTGAGTTTCCGACTTCGCCGCTGCTGGACCGCGCGAAAATGCTCCTGGCCACGGAGCACGCCGCGCTGGGCCATCCGGACCAGGCCTTGCCGCTCCTCGCGGAAATTCGCAGCCAAACCACCGACGTGGCCACCAAGCGGGAGGCGTTGCTCTTGACCGGCGACATTCTCGCCCAAAAGCGCGATAGTCACCGCGCCATCCAAGCCTGGCTGGAGGAAATGGAACTGGCCCAACCCGAGCAACGAAGCGGCACGGCGGCCCGCATCCAGGCGCTCATCCGCGACAAGCTGGACCGACGGGCGCTCATGCAGGTCCGCGATACCTACCCCACGTCCTTTCCCGGCGATGTCGCCATGATCCGGTTGATCGAATGGCATACGGCGCGCGGCGAGGACCATTTGGCCGAACGGCAACTGCGGCTGTTTCTTCAGCGGTTTCCTTCGCACGATTATGCCGCAAAAGCCGCGGATCTGCTGAACGGCCTGGCCGCCAAACTCAAATCGAGCCAGGCCGTCCTCGTGGCGCTGCTGCCGCTCAACGGCAAGCTGGCGCCGTTCGGCACGGAGGTGCTGAACGGCATTCAACTCGCCCTGGAGAAGGCCAAGGAGGTGCACGGGCAAACGTCCGTGGGATTGATCGTCAAGGACTCCGCCGCCCCCCGCGGCGGGCTGGCCCAGGATCTCGCCGACACCCTGGAGGAGTATCGGCCTGTTGCCGTGATCGGCCCCCTCCTGTCGAAACATCTGCCCGTGGTCGCCGAGGTGGCCGCCCGCACGGACACGCCGGCGATCACGCCGTCGGCCACCGCCGCCGATGTCCGCCGGTACGGATCGTGGCTCTTCAGCACGGCCCTGACCTATTCCCTTCAAGCCAAACGCCTCGCCTCCTACGCGACGGAACAGTTGGGCTATCGGCGGGTCAGTGTGCTCTATCCCGACACACTCTACGGACGGGAGTTGGCCCAGCTCTTCAGCCAAGAGCTGATCCAACACGGCGGCGAGGTCATCGCGACCGAGAGTTATAAGGAAGGCGATACCGACTTCGGACAGGCGATCAAGCGGCTCAAGGCCCAGGATCTCAAGAAATACGGGATGACGACCCCGGTCGTCACCTCCAAGGGCCAGAAGCGCGATCTATATTCTCCGGGATTCGACGCAGTCTTTGTCCCGGGCCGGGCGATGGATATCACGCTCCTTTCCCCTCAACTGGCCTTTCACGACGTCAAGGTCCCGCTATTGGGCACGAGCAGTTGGAACGCGACGCCCGCGCCGACCGTCAATGAGCCGGCCCTGGAGGGATCGGTGTTTGTGGATGGATTCTTCAGCGAGAGCCCCGATCCGGCCGTGCAAGAATTCGTCGACCGGTACCGGCAACGATTTCAAACCTCCCCCACCGCCTTTGCCGCGCAGGCATTCGACGCCGCGGGGGTCGTGCTCGACGCCCTCCGGAAGGGTGCAACCTCGGGTCAGGCCGTGAGAGAATATCTCCAAACACACCCCGACCTGCCGACGCTCGGCGGGCCCGCGCATTTCGACGGGTCCGGCACCCTCATCCGCCGGATCTTCGTCATCGGCATCAAGGGCGGGCGCTTGGTGCAAATCGAATAACCCATGGCCGCGCTGTCTCAAGTCCTCCACAAGATTTCTTATATGGGCCTGCCGCTGCTGTTCGCCATGGTCTTGCATGAATTCGCGCACGGATGGGTGGCCAACCGGCTGGGCGACCCCACCGCTCGCCTGCAAGGCCGCCTCACGCTGAATCCGCTCGCGCATATCGACCCGTTCGGGACTGTGCTGGTGCCGCTCCTCTGCCTGTTGATGCCGGGCGGGTTTTTCATCGGCTGGGCGAAGCCGGTCCCCATTGATCCCCGAAACCTGTCGCATCCGCGCCGCGACATGGCCTGGGTGGCCGCGGCCGGCCCCGCGATGAATCTCCTGCTGGCGATCATCAGCGCCGCCGCGTTTAGCGCCTTGCTGATGCTGGATCCGACGCTGGGCGAATTTCTCTCCCGCCCATCAAGCGCCAGGCGGCAGGATCTCGCGGGCATGGCGTTGCTCCCGCTCGCCGTCATGTCGCTCTATTCCGTGCTGATCAACGTGCTGCTGATGCTGTTCAACCTGATCCCGATCCCGCCGCTCGACGGCGGCCGGATCTTGACCAGCCTGTTGCCGGCCCGGCCGGCGCTCGCGTTGGCCCAACTCGAACCCTACGGCATGATTCTGATTTTTGCGCTGGTGTTGCTGGATCCGCAAATCCACGTCATCGGCACCGTCACCGGTCCGCTCACGGATCTGACGGCCAATACGATCGTCCAACAGGTCCAGACCCTGACCCGAGGTGTCACACCATGACGGAGCCCCCACGCAAGCGCGTCCTGAGCGGCATGCAACCCAGCGGCCTGCTCCACCTGGGAAACTGGCTGGGCGCGTTGGAGAACTGGAAGGCGCTGCAGGCCGACTACGACTGTTTCTTTTTCGTCGCCGACTGGCATGCGCTCTCGACCAACTACGAACACACCGGCCGGCTGCGGGAATTCTCGCGGGAGCTGGTCATCGACTGGCTGGCCGCCGGCATCGATCCCGCCCGCGCCACCGTCTTCGTGCAGTCGCGGGTGCCGGACCACGCCATCCTCCACTTGCTATTCTCCATGATCATTCCGATCTCCTGGCTGGAACGGAACCCGACGTACAAGGAAAAGCAGGAGGAGATCAAGGAACGCGACCTGGCCACCTACGGTTTCTTAGGCTATCCGGTGCTCCAGGCCGCCGATATTCTCATCTACAAGCCCGACTTCGTGCCGGTGGGCAAGGATCAACTGCCTCATCTCGAATTGACCCGCGAACTGGCCCGGCGTTTCAACAGCCTCTATCGCCCCGTGTTCCCGGAGCCGATGGAGCACCTGACCAAGTTTCCCAAGGTCGCCGGAACCGACGGGCGGAAGATGAGCAAGAGTTACGGCAACACCATCAACCTATCCGACCCGGAGCCGGTGGTGCGGCAAAAACTCAAGACCATGGTCACCGATCCCGCGCGCGTGCGGCGCACCGATCCCGGCAACCCGGATGTCTGCCCGGTCTATGACTTCCACAAGATTTTCTCCCCGCTGCCCATCATCGAGCAGGTCAATCGCGAATGCCGCACCGCGGCCATTGGCTGCATCGACTGCAAAAAATTGGTCGCCGATGCCATCGTCGGCCGCATGCAGCCGATGTGGGACGCCCGCGCGGAATTGGTGAATAAGCCTGGACAGGTGGAGGAGATTGTGGCAGAAGGAAGTCAACGCGCCGCAACCGTGGCCCATCGGACGCTCGCGGAAGTCCAGGAGGCCATGAACATCTAATAGGTAGGAGCGCACAGGGCGGCCGCTTCGATATGCCGACTCTTCACCCTGAGATTCGCTCCGCTCTCCGCATCGGCCTCCCGGCCCTCATCCTCTCGGCGGTGGTCTCCGGCTGCGCCTCGCTAATGCATGGGGACCATCAATCCGTGACGTTGTACACGGACCCCCCGGAAGCAGACGTCATCCTCGATGAGCGCATCCATGTGACCGCCCCCGGGAAAGTGTCACTCAACCGGAAAGAGGATCATACCGCAAGAATCGAAAAGGCGGGCTACGAGCCGGTGACGGTTCGCATCGAGCGGGGCATGTCCAACTGGGTTTATGCGGACGGCATCTGCCTGATCTTCATCTACTGGTGCGTGAAAAGCGACCGGCAGGACGGCGGGTTCTGGACCTTCGACGACGAAGTCCATGTGCGACTCGCCCAACCGCCCTCGGTTTCACAGTCCTCGTCTTCCCCTGCCGAACAATGAATCCCCTCGCCTCCTGATCGGCCTGCTCACCCCGCCGCACGCCCTGCCGGCGGTAGCTCCGTCCGCCAATCATCTCATCGGGCCAGACATCGCCGCGCATGTTGCTCAGGCGGCCGTCGTCGGCAGGGAACCGGCCGGCATCTGTTGGAACGGCACAAGGGGCTTGGGAAGGCAATGCAGCGGGAACGCCGGCTCGCGACCGATCCTCCTGAGGGTGCTGGCGATCCGGCGAGGCCGGCCCCAATCGCTCCACAACACCTCCTGCATCTCGACCGCCGCCAGGTAGTCGGGAATCTGTTCGAGAAAATCCTTGGAGAAATCGTACGCCGGGAGGGCGTCCAGCAAAACCGACGGCATGGCCCGCTCGGGCGCGCCGCCGGCATACACGCTCAGTCCTTCGAGCGTCTGGACAAGTTCGGG
>DATIBM010000146.1:0-3524 GCA_035457545.1 Nitrospiraceae bacterium | reverse complement strand
GTTCCGGAAGTCGTCCCTCTGTTTGAATTGCCATTTGACCGTGCCGACCGCAGGCAACTTGGGAGCAAGCAACGATCTGCTGGGATCGTGGGAGACCAGCAAGGCGGTGAAGTCCGGCAAGGAATGCCAGACCTGTCACATGCCGGAGCAGCTCGGCGAGTCAGCCAACGGGGAGAACAAACGCAAGGTCGCGAACCACACCTTCCCCGGACGAGTCGGAAAGCTGCGCCAGGAGGCCGCGAAGCTGGAGGTCACCAGCGAGGTGCAGGGCGAGAAGACCAAGGTCACGGTCAAGGTCCACAGCCTCGTGCCCCACAGCCTGCCGACTACCCATCCGGGCTGGGCGAGCGTCGCGCTGGACTTGACGATCAAGGGCAAGAACCTCCGGACGGTCCACAGCGACAGGCGGGTGTACGGCAGGAAATACCTGGACGCCAAGGGTCAGCCCACCGTGTTCGATTTCGAAGCGGTCAAGGTGGCGGAAGACACCGTGCTCAAGCCGGAGGAGACGCGGGTGGAAACCTTCACGTTCCCGACCCCGAAGGACACCAAGAGCTTCGACGTGGAGCTGTCGCTCAACTACGCCCCCGTGGCCGGACCGAGCGTGTTTCTCCAGCGCATCGAGGCGGAATCCCCCAAGGGGGCGCAGGATCCCGTGTTCGAAGCCGTGCCCATCACCAAGTACGCGGAGAACGTCCCGATCAACAAGTGACGGTGTTCGCCGCGGATGAAGAAACGGTGAGTCAGGACGGACCCGGCAGGCGGGGCGTCAATCGGCAATGATCGTCGAGCCGGGGGACTTCATCTTGAAGATCTGAATGGCCGCGTACATGCCTTTGGCGGGGTGATTCAGGATCAGGCGGCAATTGGTCACGCGCGTGTCGATCAGCTCATAGGCGCCGCCGCAATAGTAGATGTCGCAATCGTCGAGCGTGCAGTTCTTGTAGACGTGGCTGTCCAGGGTCAGCTTGGCCTTGCTGAACTCCTGCCCTTCCACCACGATATACTCCGGCGCCATTCCCATCGGGTCCTCCCTCCGTGATCCGCGGACTATAACAAACCGTCTTTCACCGGCGCAAACCGGTCCCTCGATCAGACCAGCCGAGAGCGGATGATTTCCTGCGAGGAAATGGCTATCCTTGGGCGGCGAGCGACGCAGCCGCTTGTCGGATAAGGCGCCGAGGAAATGACCGATCTCGATAAATCCCTCGAATCCTGGATCTGGGATGCAGCCTGCTCCATTCGCGGGGCGAAAGACGCGCCCAAGTACAAGGATTACATCCTGCCGCTCATCTTCGCGAAGCGGCTCTGCGACGTCTTCGACGACGAGCTGAACCGCATCGCGAAAGAGGTCGGTTCCCGCGCCAAGGCCTTCAAGCTGGTCAAGCACGACAAGAGGCTTGTTCGCTTCTATCTCCCGCTCCAGCCGGCCAATCCCGACGAGACGGTTTGGAGCGTCATCCGCAAACTTGCCGACAAGATCGGCGAGCAACTGACGACGTCCCTCCGGACCATCGCCGACGAGAACCCGCTGCTCAAGGGGATCATCGACCGGGTGGACTTCAACGCCACCACCCACGGCGTGCGCGATCTGGCCGACGACCGACTCAGCAACCTCATCGAACGCATCAGCGAAAAGCGCCTCGGTCTGGCCGACGTGGAGCCTGACATCATCGGGCGGAGCTACGAATACCTGATCCGCAAGTTCGCCGAAGGTAGCGTCTCCAGCGCCGGGGAATTCTACACGCCCGCCGAAGTCGGCATGGTGATGGCGAAGATCATGGACCCGGAGCCGGGCATGGAGATCTACGACCCCTGCTGCGGGTCCGCCGGCCTGCTCATCAAGTGCGAGTTGGCGTTGGAAGACAAGATGAGCCTGCGCTCGAAGAAGAACTACGCCCCGCTCAAGCTCTACGGCCAGGAATACATCGCCGAGACCTGGGCCATGGCGAACATGAACATGATCATCCACGACATGGAAGGCGAGATCGAGATCGGCGATACCTTCAAGAACCCGAAATTCCGCAAGGGCAACCGCCTCAGGACCTTCGACCGCGTGGTGACCAATCCCATGTGGAACCAGGATTGGTGGGCCGAGAAGGATTACGACGCGGACGAATGGGACCGGTTTCCGAAGGGCGCGGGCTTTCCCGGCCGCAAGGCCGACTGGGGCTGGGTGCAGATCGTCCTGGCCAGCCTCAACGAGAAGGGCCGAGCCGCGGTCGTGCTCGATACAGGGGCCGCCTCGCGCGGATCGGGCAATGCGAATACCAACAAGGAAAAAGAGGTGCGGCGCTGGTTCGTCGAGCAGGATCTGATCGAGGGCGTCATCTACCTGCCGGAGAATCTCTTTTACAACACGACCGCCCCGGGCATCATCCTGTTTCTGAACAAAGCCAAACCGAGAGACCGAAAGGGTAAGCTGTTCCTCCTCAACGCCTCCCAAGAGTTCGCCAAGGGCGACCCCAAGAACTATCTTCCAGAAGACAGCATCCGCCGCATCGTCGAAGCCGTTCACCAGTGGAAGGAGCAGGACAAGTTCAGCCGGATCGTGGGCAAGGACGAGATCGCCAAGAACGACTTCAATATCTCCCCCAGCCGCTACATTCATACAAGCGAGGGCGAGGAATACCGGCCGATTGCGGAGATTGTGGAGGAATTGCGCGAGTTGGACGACGACTCGCAAACGACATCGGAGCAGCTCAATAAGATCCTTGCAGCGTTAGGCTCGTCATGAGTGAGCATTCATTACTCCTGGATTCTCCACCGCCAGGCTGGAAACTCGCAAGTTTCAGCGACATCTGTAGCCGTGTCCAGGATGCTGCTTCTCCTTCGGAAAAAGGGGGACGCTTGTATCTGGGTTTAGAACATCTCGCGCAGGGGTTTCCAGCGCTCTTGGGACACGGAAAGGAATCAGATGTTCGCAGCGGCAAAACCAAGTTTCGGAAAGGCGATGTCTTGTTCGGAAAGTTACGTCCTTATCTTCGCAAATCCGCCTTGGTAGGGGAGGCTGGTATCTGCTCCACTGACATTCTGGTATTTCGAGCCGCAGAGAGATGCATTGCTGAGTATCTCTGCCTGCTCACGCACACCGATGAGTTCATCGGCCACGCCAAGGCGACAACGTCAGGCGTCCAGCACCCGCGAACGTCGTGGCCTGCTTTGAAAGAGTTCAAGCTGCACATTCCGCCCCTTCCTGAACAGCGAAAGATTGCATCAGTGTTGGGGTTGGTGCAGCGGGCGATTGAGCAGCAGGAGCGGCTGATCGCGCTGACTCAAGAATTGAAAAAGTCCCTGATGCACAAGCTCTTTACCGAAGGTCTCCGCGGCGAACGGCAGAAGCAGACTGAAATTGGTCCCGTCCCGAAGAGTTGGGATTTGATGCCGCTGGGTGCATTTGCCAAGGTCGGCAACGGCTCAACACCAAAGCGTGACAACAACGGCTATTGGCACGGTGGTTCAATTCCATGGTTGAACAGCACGAAAATCCATGAGCGGTTTATCTCCAAAGCTGATCAGTTCGT
>DATIBM010000145.1:0-2557 GCA_035457545.1 Nitrospiraceae bacterium | reverse complement strand
AACGCCAGGATGATATGGCGCCCTTCGCGATACAGCGCATCCACGGCTTCATGGCCGCGGGTCTCCAGCCGCATGGTCCCCGCGATGCCGCGGACCAGGGCGGCGCCCATTGGAGGCAGCAGCGACAGCTTGCCCCAGCTTTCCAAACGCTTCTTCAGGCTCCCGCCGATTCGGCTGTTCCTATCCTGCTCGGTCACTCATCCCTCTTCGGCTCTTCTGACGTCGACGCCTCAGGCTTCACGTCCTACGCTCCGATCTCATCACTCATCCCTCATCACAGGCCCGTCACCGTCGTGGCATCCTGGAACTGCATGCCATGAAGCCGGTGATACAATCCGCCCTTCCGGAGCAGCTCCCCATGCGAGCCGACTTCGGCGATGGCGCCATGGTCCAACACGACAATGCGGTCGGCGTTTTGGATCGTGGAAAGCCGATGGGCGATCACCACGGTCGTCCGGTTCTTCATGAGGTTGCTCAAGGCCAGCTGCACGATCCGTTCCGATTCACTGTCCAGCGCCGAGGTGGCTTCATCCAGGATCAACAGCGGCGGATCCCGGAGGATCGCGCGCGCAATCGCCAGCCGTTGCCGTTCTCCTCCCGACAACTTCACTCCCCGCTCCCCGATCACCGTGTCATAACCCTCCGGCAGCCGCTGAATGAAGTCATGCGCATAGGCCAGAGTAGCCGCCCGCTCCACCTCGGCGTGCCGGGCGCCGGTCAAGCCGAAGGCGATATTGTTGCGCACCGTATCGTCAAAGAGCACGATATCCTGCGAGACAATGCCGATATGCGCCCGTAACGAGGCCAGGGTATAGGAGGCCAGCGGCGTGCCGTCCAGGAGGATCCGTCCCGCCGTCGGTTCGTAGAAGCGCGGCAGCAGGCTGACCAGGGTCGTCTTGCCGCTTCCGCTGCTGCCCACCAGGGCGACCACCTCGCCAGCCACAATGGACAACGTGATCCCGGATAGGGCCGGGGTGGCCTGATTCTGATAGTGCAGGGACACATTCTCGAACGTGAGACCCTGTTTGACGCCGTCTGCCGTGAGAGTGCCCTGGTCGAGGGCCTGTTCCGTCTTCAGGTCGAGCACTTCATAGACCCGTTCGGCGGCCGCCAACGCTTGCTGGAGGATATTATTGGATCCCGACAGTTTGCGAATCGGCGTATAGGCCATGAACATGGCGGTCAAAAACGAAAAAAAGGCGCCGGGCGTCATCGCGTCATGAATGACCAGATAGCCGCCGTACCAGATGATGACCGCGACGCCGATCACCCCGATGACCTCCATGTGGGAGGAGCCGATGGACCAGACCTGATTGGCTTTCAGCGTCGTCGCGAGGAATCCGCGGTTGCTGATCTGGAACCGCTCGGCCTCAGCCTCTTCCCGCCCGAAGGCTTTCACCATCCGTATGCCGCTCAAAGTCTCTTGCAGGGCTGCGGCCATATCGCCCATGCGCTCCTGTCCGCTGGTGGCGAGGTGGCGCAAGCGCTTGCCCATCCGCACCATCGTGATCGCCGACAGCGGAATGACGATGATCGACAACCCGGCCAGTTTCCAGTTTTGATAGACGATGACGGCCATCATGGCCAGAAACGTCAGGCCGTTCTGGAAGATGTCTTTCAGGACGCTCGAGGCGGCATTCGCCATCAATCCGACATCGTTGACCACCCGGGAGACCAACCTTCCGGAGGTATGGCTGTCGTGGAAGCCGACGGGCAGCCGCATCATGTGTTGAAACAATTCCTGGCGAATGTCGGTGATCACGCGGTTCCCGACATAGCTCATCAAGTACGTTTGCCCATAGCTGAACAGCGCCTTCAAGACGGCGACGCCCAGCAGAGCCAGCGGCAACACCAGCAGCAAGGTTTCGTTCTTCTCGATAAAGATGCCGTCGAGGACCGGTCGCACCAGCCAGGCGTAGGCCCCGGACAAGGCGGCGACCAGACCGGAGCAAACGAAGGCGATGAAAAACCGGCCCCGATAGGGCCGGATATACCGCATCATCCGCATGAACCGCGTTACGCCCGGCATGCTCCCAACACCACCTCTGCGGCTCTCGTGGAGGCCCCCGGTTCGCCCAATTGCGCTTTCACCCGGGCCAGTCCGCGCGTCATTTCATCATAGACTCCGGGATCTTCCAAGATCCGCCGGGCTTGCTCATAGACCTGTTGGGCCGTCGCGTCCGCCTGAATCAATTCGGGAATCACCGTACGGTCCGCCACCAGGTTGACCAGCCCGATCCATTTGACGCGGATGAGCAGCCGCGCCAGCCAATACGTGAATGCGGTCGTGCGGTAGAGGAGCACCATCGGAGTGCCGACCACCGCGGCTTGCAAGGTGGCGGTCCCGGAGGCCACCAGCACGAGATCGGACGCCGCGATCACTTCGCTGGCCTGTTCCTTCACCACAGTGACAGGCACCGCGCTCCGGCGCAACAAATCGTGCACCAGATTATCCTGGATTGTGGAGGCCTGCGCCAGGATAAATTGCGTCGCCGGTTCCCGCCGCAGGAGGCGCTCGGCTGACTCCAACAGGATGGGCAGCAAGGCCTCCACTTCT
>DATIBM010000144.1:0-11586 GCA_035457545.1 Nitrospiraceae bacterium | reverse complement strand
GTGCCGGATCGCGTGGCAGGCTTCGAAGCCGTCCATCACGGGCATCAGGACATCGAGGAGCACGATGGCCGGGCGGACCTGCTTGAAGAGCCGGACGGCTTCCTGCCCGTCGCCCGCCTCTTCCACCTCCAGCCCGATCTGTTCGAGCACCTGGCGGCCCAACATTCGCATCGTGGGATCATCATCCACGATCAGGGCGGTCGCCTGGCGGGTGGGATGCTCATCATTCATTGAGGGCGAACTTCCTCTGAATCCGCTGAATCCGCATGCTGGGCCGTCGGGTCCGCCTGATCAGCTTCGCGGTACGATCGGTCCTGTCAGGAGTTGAGGGATACAATCAGCCGGCACCGGCGGGCTGAAGAGGTATCCCTGGACTTCGTCGCAACCCAATTGCCGGAGCAGCGACAGTTGGGGGACGGTTTCGATGCCCTCGGCCAGCACCCGCAAGTCGCGCGCGTGGGCCATGGTGATCATGGCCTCGGCGATCGTGGCGTCCGTGGCGTTCGTCGCCACCTCCGTGATGAACGAGCGGTCGATCTTGATGGTGTCGAACGGCAGCGTGCGCAGGTGGCCGATCGACGAGTAGCCGGTTCCAAAATCGTCAAGCGCCAGCCGCAGGCCCATGCCTTTCAACTGTTGCAGAATGGCCGCCGCTTCCTCCGGTTGGGGCATCATGATCGTCTCGGTGAGTTCCAACTCGAGCCGCGCGGGGGCGAACCCGGTCTCCCGCAGCAGGCGGGAAAGCCGCGTGACCAGCCCCCGGTCGCTGAACTGCGCGTTGGACACGTTCACCGCCACGATGAGCGGGCGTCCGTCCGGGGACTGCCAGGGGGAGGTTTCCCGGCAGGCCGTCTCCAGCACCCACTCGCCCACGGCCTGTCCCAGCCCGATCTCTTCGACGAGGTCGACAAATCGCCCCGGCGGAAGCAGGCCCCTGGTTGGGTGGGCCCAGCGCAACAGGGCTTCGACGCCGATGACCAGTCCCGTATGAATGTCCACCAGCGGCTGATAATGGAGGCGCAGCTCATGGCGTTCGATGGCCCGCCGCAGATCGTTCTCCAGCGCCAGCCGATCGGCCGCCATCTCGTTCATCGATCGGGAATAGAACTGGTAGTTGTTGCGGCCTTCGTTCTTGGCTTGATACATCGCGGTGTCGGCGTTCTTGAGCAGTTCTTCCAGATTCTCGCCGTCGGTCGGATGGAGCGAGATCCCGATGCTGCCTGTGATGAAGACCTCCCGCCCTTCCACCAGGAACGGGTTGGCAATCGCGCTCAGGATGCGGCGCGCGATCCCGCTGGCATGGTCGGGCTGGCGCAGGTCGGGGAGCAGAATCGTAAACTCGTCCCCGCCCAGCCGCGCCACCGCGCCGGCCGTCTCCGAGCTGCCGGGCCGGACGACCGAATCCGAGGCCCGGATCGCCTCGACGATCCGTTCGGCCACCTGCTTCAAGAGGGCATCGCCAGCCGAATGGCCCAGCGAGTCGTTGATGAACTTGAACCGGTCGATATCCAGGAACAGGATCCCCAACATGGCCTCGTGCCGCTTGGCGGAGGCCAGGGCCTGCTGGGCCCGATCCCGGAACAGCAATCGGTTGGGCAGCCCCGTCAAACTGTCATAGTAGGCCAGATGGTGGATGTGCTCTTCGATCCGGCGGCGTTCCGTAATGTCTTGCACCGTCCCCGTCAAACTGACGACCGTGCGGCCGTCCTCGGTTGGCAACGCGCGGGCTTGAATGCTGACGGTCCGTTGCTCTCCGTCCGGCATCGTCAGCGTATGGTCCTGGCGCGAAGGGTGATGCGGAACGAAGTTGCTCTCCAGCACGCTCTTGAACAGCCCGCCGACCGTCGCGGGGGCGACTAACAGGAACTCGTCCAGCGAGCCGGAGAACTCCCGGATGGCCAGCCCGAGAATGATCGCCGCCCGCTCCGAGACCCGCAATTGACGCTTCGCGAGATCCCATTCCCAACTGCCCACCTGCGCCAGATGCTGCGCATGGGCCAGATGTTCTTTGCTGCGGGACAGTTCGCGCAGGGCGGCGCCGGCCCGGAGGAGGTACCGCACGCGATGGCCCAGGATGAGCGGATTGAACGGCTTGGACATGAAATCCGTCGCGCCGGCTTCGTAAGCGCGCTCGACGGACTCCGTATCCTCGAACGAGGTCATGAACACGATGGGCACATGGGCGGCCTGAGGGAGCCGTCTCAACAGCGAGCAGGCGGCGAACCCGTTCATGCGGGGCAAGAGCACGTCCATCAGGACCAGGTCGGGCTTCAGCAAAGGAAACCGCGTGACGGCCTCCTCGCCGGTCGAGACCGCTTCGACCTCGAAGCCGGCCTGTGAGAGGGTCTCGCCGATCAACGATTGGATGCCAGGCTCGTCGTCCACCACCAGCACGAGCGGGCGTTTGACCGGCGGCGCTCCAGTCATGCGGCGCGCCGCCGATCAATTTCGATCTGGAAGGAGGACTTCACGGCCTGATACTCCCGCTCGAAGCAGGAGAAGATCGCCCCGGCCTCCGAGAGTTGCTTGGTCCGCCCGCATTGCTCGAGATCCTTGCTCAACGCGGCCAGCTTGAACGCGCCCAGGACGCCGCAACGTGATTTGAACCCGTGCGCGAGCGAAAAGAGGCGGTCGGCCGTGTTGCCCTGGATGGCGGCCCGGAGCTGCTCCACGATCTGGTCCGAATCCGTGAGAAACATCGAGAGCATCGAGACGAGCACGTCGGGCCGGCCCGGCCGCTGCAATGCCAGGATGTCTTTCCACACTTTTTGGTCGATGGCTGCTGCTTCGTGAGCGACAGGGATCTCCTCAGCCGCAGGGGAGGCCGGCGCGTCCGATGGCGTCGGCGCGGCCTCTGTGATCGTTTTCGGGACGACAGGGGCCTCAGGTCCAGACGCGACCGCAGTGGCCGTGATCTGCGGCCGGTGCCAGCGTCGCATCACCTCGGCGAGTTGGCGGCGGGTGAAGGGCTTGGCCAGGTAATCGTCCATGCCGGCGGCGAGGCAGCGCTCGCGATCCCCCTGGATGGCATGAGCTGTGAGGGCGATGATCGGCACACGGCGGTGAGACATCGGCGATTGGTCATTGGTCATGGATGAAGAAGGTGAAGTGGCGCCTGCTTTCTCGGCCCATTGACCGCTGACTGTTGACCCTTGACTATCTTCACGCGCCCGGATCGCGCGGGTGGCGGCAAAGCCGTCCAGGTCGGGCATCTGGCAATCCATGAAGATCAGGTCGTAGCTGGAGCGGGCCGATGCTTCGAGCGCCTCGACCCCGTTCTGGACGATCTCGACCTTGCAGCCCAGATCCTCCAGCATCAGCCGGGCCACTTCCTGGTTGACCGAATTATCCTCCGCCACGAGGACCTTGATGGGAAACGTCTCGGACGGAGGCGGCGTCCCGGCCTCCGAGACCGGCGAGCCGACCGTCCGGCGGGAATCCGGTCCATCAGACTCGGGATGCCGCAGCAAGTTCATCAGCGCCCGGATCAATAACGACCGACGAACCGGTTTGGCCAAGACCGCGTCAACTCCGGCCTCCATGACCGGTTGGTGGTCGCCAAGTCCCGTGACGGACGCCAACAGGATCAGGCCGGTGCCGGCGAGAGCCGGGTCTGCTCTGATACGCCGGGCCAACTCAATGCCGTCCAATTCGGGCATCGGATGGTCAAGCAACGCCACCTGAAATGGTCTGCCCGACAGAGCCGCTTCCTTGAGAACCGCCAAGGCCTCCCCGCCGGTTGAGGCGCCGGACGGGGCGAGGTTCCACTCGGCGAGCCGGTCCTGCAAGATCTCACGGTTGGACCGGTTGTCATCCACGACCAGAATGCGGCGGCCGGTCAAATCCGGCAATTCCGGTCGGTCGAAGGCGGCTGTGGGTTCTCTGGTTTCGGGGCTGGCCAACCGGACAGTGAACCAGAAGGTGGTGCCGTGCCCTTCTGCGCTCTCGACGCCGATCTCGCCTTGCATCAGCTCCACCAGTTGTTTGGCAATGGAGAGGCCGAGTCCCGTGCCGCCGTACTTTCTGGTGGACGAGTTGTCGGCCTGACAGAAGGGTTCGAAGATCTGCCGCTGCGCCTCCGGCGGAATGCCGATCCCGGTATCGGTGATTTCCAGGCGAAGCTTGACGCTTGAGGAGTGATCCTCCAGCACGGCAACGGAGAGGCCGACTTCGCCCCGCTCGGTGAACTTGATCGCGTTGCCGAGCAGGTTGATCAGGATTTGGCGGAGCCGGCCAGGATCGCCTTGGAGCGTGGCCGGGATCGTATGCGGAATGGAGCAGAGGAGTTCCAACCCCTTGCGCTGGGCACGCTCCGCGACCAGCTCGACCACGTCCTCGACCGTTTCTCCGACATCGAAGGACACCGTCTCCAGTTCGAGCTTGCCCGCCTCGATCTTCGAGAAGTCCAGAATGTCGTTGATGGTGTGGAGCAGCGCCGTGGCCGAACGGTGGATGGTGTCGACGAAATGCCGTTGCCGGTCCGTGAGCGCGGTTGTCAGCAACAATTCGGTCATGCCCAGCACGCCGTTCATGGGCGTGCGAATCTCATGGCTCATGTTCGCCACGAACTGGGATTTCAAGCGGCTGACTTCGAGGGCTCGGTCGCGAGCCGACTCCATCGCCTCATTCGCCTGCACCAATTCGTCGCGCGAGCGACGGAGATCCTCCGTCATCCGGTTGAAGGAACGGGCCAAGGTCCCCACCTCGTCGGCGCCCATGACGCCGATGGTTTGCGAGAGGTCCCCGGCGGCGATGCGGTCGGCCAGGTGGGTCAGGGATTGGATGGGAATGGAAATGTGGCGGGAGAGCAGGTAGGCCACCGCGAGCACGAGCAGGGTCGTGATCAGCAGCAGCCCGAGGAACACGCGCCGGAGCGTCTTGACCTGACCGAAGGCGTCTTCCCGATCCTGGGCCACGAGGATCGTCCATCCCAGTCCCTCGAACGAGCGGAAGCCAGTGGACTTCGCGAAACCGATCAACAGTTCGTCTTGATCGGCCAGAAACGATCCGCGATCCCGGGCACGCGATGACTCCGGCAGCCGGTAGCCGAGCTGCGAGAGGGTGGCCGCGGGAAACGACCGGGTCTCCGACCGGCTTAGCAAGGACGGGGGGCCTGCCAGGACTCCCCCAGCCACATTGGCCAGCAGCACAGAACCCTGCCGTTCTCCGCTCTCCCCTTGGACCTTGACCTGGGCCGTGATCTCCTGGAGTTCGCTCTGCGGCAGGTGGGCGACGAGATAGCCGATCGGCTTGCGCCCGCCGTTCGGCCCGGTGATCGGCGTCATGATGCGAAGGCTGATCGATTTCGTGAGGGGGTCGTCGGCCAGATCGGTGGTGGTCACGGTCGCGCTCTGCGCGGCGGCGCGGAACCACGGCTCGTTCGAGACCACGTGGCCGATCAAGGAAACTTCGCTGGAGGAGACGATCTTGCCCTGGGCATTGACGCAATAAATGGAGGAGTAGTGTCCGTACTGGCTCCACAGGCGCAGCAGGCTCAACGTGATGCGGCCCCGCGGATCGTCGGCGGCCACATCCTGCATCGCTTCCATCGAGGCCCAGGCTTGGAGATCCTGCGTGCTGGCGAAGAGCACCCGGTCGATCTTGCCCATGGTTTGGGCGGCTAATTCCTCGAGTTTCTCGCTTGCATTCTGCTTGAGGATGTCCTGGCTGGTTTCATAGACGATGATGCCGACCACGATCAGCGGGACGAGGGCCAGGACCAGCAGAGCGGTCAGGAGCTTGGCCCGGATCGATATTCGGGAGAAGAGCGATGACACGGACATGGCTGTTCGTCAGGGACTGGGGCCCGGTCAGGGCCGGATCGAGCCCATGGTGGCTGGTCCATGCGCCCGTTGAGACGGATGCGCACCGGTGGCGCCGTCTTCGGGTTCGAGTCAAAGGTAGCAGGCGCCCCGGTACAGTCAACGAATATGAGGTTTGATGGAAGGTGAGCCGAGAAGGAGCGATGGCGTCATGTCTCGCCACGCAACGGCCGCTCGGGGCGCGGCGGCCAGCGGGCGAGCAGGCGCTCAAGTTGCAGGCGCGTGAAGGGCTTGGACAGGTAGTCGTCCATGCCGGCCGCTAGGCAGGACTGGCGGTCGCTTTCGAGCACATTGGCGGTCAGGGCGACGATCGTGAGGCGGGGTGTTCCCGGCGCCGTGGCCTCGCGGGCCCGAATGCGGCGCGTGGCTTCGAACCCGTCCATCTCCGGCATCTGACAATCCATCAAGACCAGATCGTATCGAGCCCGGCCGGTCGCTTCGAGCGCCTCCCGTCCGTTCCCGGCGACCTCGACCGAACAGCCGAGTTGCTCCAACATCGTGCGGGCCACCTCCTGATTCACGCTGTTGTCCTCCACCACAAGGATACGGCCGGTGAACTGTGGAGGGATGGCGCCCGGGTTGATCATGCCGGCTGGTGAAGTGGACGGAATAATAGAGGGGGACGACGACGGTGTGAGACGATTCAGCCGCCTGGCCAAGGCTCGATAGAGGGCTTGATAGCGACCCGGCTTCGCCAGGACCAGGTCCGCGCCGGCCTCTCGCGCGATTTCATGGTCGAATTCGGGCGGCGCGAGCAAGATCACGGGAAGCGACGGTCCGCCCGCTTCGCTCTTGAGGGTTTTGATCAGGGACAGTCCATCCGCGTCCTCCAAGGCCAGATCCAGGATCAGGAGGGCGAAGGGAGCCTCGGAGGATTCAGCCTGTCTGACGATCTCCAACGCCTCCGCTCCGGCGGAAGCTTCCTCCGGATGGAAGCCCCATCCCTTAAGCGTGTGCTTCAGGACCTGTCGGCTGGCGGCGTGGCTTTCGACGATCAAGATTCTCGGCGGAGCGGTTGCCGAGGGTTCACCAAGGAACTGTGGCGTCGCCGATCCGATCGGGAGCGGGAGCTTTACCCAAAAGGTGGAACCGCGACCGACCTCGCTGTTCAAGCCGAATGTTCCTCCCATGAGCCGGACCAGATGGATAACAATGGGAAGGCCGAGACCCGTTCCTCTGAATGTCCCTGACGGCGATCCGCGGCCTGGCGGGGAAAGAGCGAGCAGGCAGGCCTGGTCCTCCTGCGCGATGCCGCTACCCGTATCTTTGATGTCAAACTGGACTTCTACCTGGTCTTCGCCGAGCGGAGCGGCAGAGACGCGGAGTGCAATCTCTCCCTGCTGGGTGAACTGAACCGCGTTGCCGAGCAGGTGGCCGAGGATTTTCCGGAGCCAGTAGGGGTCGCCGACCAGAAGGTCTGGACAGGTCGAGAGAATCGTGCTGGTCAGGCGGAGCCCCTTGGCTTGCGCCTGGTCGCGGACGAGATCGAGGACTTCTTCCACCGTGTCCCGAAGATCGAATTCAATCGGGTGGAGCGCCAACGACCCGGTTTCGAGGTCTGAGAGCGCCACCAGGTCGTTCAAGCGGGACAGCAACGTCTTGCCGGACGCAAGCGCGTTGGTCGCGTGGCGCCGTTGTTGTTCGGTCAGGGGTCCATGCAGCAGCAGGTCGATCAGGCCCAGGAGACTATTCATGGGTGTCCGGATTTCCTGAGTGAGGTGGGACCGGAATTGAAGCTGTAGCGCGGCGGAATCCTGCACGTGATGAGACGTGGGCTGTGATTCCTGGCGGTTCGCCTCCGGTTCGGCCGCTGTCTGTTCACGCTGATCTTCAGCCTGCGTCCGCTCGGCGAGAGCGTCATGCAACGCGGCATGGGCGAGCGCCGATTCATCTTCCCGGCGGCGCCATTCCTTCTCGAATTGACCGCGTTGCTCGGCCAGGGCCCGTTGTTGGTCTTGAATCTGCTGCAGTAACGCATTGAATCGTTCGGACAGGATGCCGAGGTCGCCCTCTCCCGGTTTCTGGATGCGGAGGGAATAATCCCGTTCTGCGAGTGCCGTCCCGGTCGCGGCGATGAGGTCGAGAATCGGGCCGGTGATCAGCCGTTGTAAGCGGCTTCCCAGGAGCCAGGCCACCGTCAACCCAAAGACGATGATGGCCAAGACCAGCGCGGCATAGCGCGTGGCGCGCTCGTAAATCGGAGACAGGTCGGCCTGGAGCAGGATCATCCCGGAGGTGCCGGTCCCAATTGGCACGGGCCGGCGAAGCGCCAGGGCATCGGCTCCGATGGCGGCTCGCAAGGCTCGATTCACCGCTGAGTGGACCGGCCCGGGACCGGGCCGGTCATATCGCGCCAGTTCCCGCCCCTGATCATCGTACAGGATGCCGGTCGTCACGATGGGAGAGAGACGAAGTGTGCTCAGCGCCCGTTCCCCCGCTGGCCGATCATGAGCCAGCACCGCCTCCCTGCTCAGGATGCCTACGAGGTCCGCCTGTCGAGACAGTTCTCTGGTGGCGCCTTCTTTGGCGAGATACAGATCGAGGCAGACCAGAAAAGTTCCCATCAGAAACAAGGCGGCGCCCGATACAACCAGCATGAGTGTTTGGATCTGGCGATCGATCGGCGTCAGCCAGGCAGCAGCCATCGTGGATACTCCTGCGGCAGGAACGGGCGGGACGGAGCGCAAGCAACCAAGAGGGCGGAGGGTGACTTACGGATATCGGGCTTCGATGAGGCTGCGCAGGCCGCCGCGCGCGGTGAATTCCCCGGTGACGGTGGCGCGGACGGGGCGGCAGGCCTTGACGAAGTCCTGAAGAATGCGATTGACGGCGTTCTCGTAGAAGATGCCGACGTTGCGATAGGCATGGATATAGAGCTTGAGCGACTTCAGTTCCACGCAATGTTGGTCGGGCAGGTAGTGAATGCGAATCGTTCCGAAATCGGGCAGGCCCGTCTTGGGGCAAATCGCCGTATATTCCGGAATGTCGATGGTGATCTCGTATCCCTTATATTGATTCGGCCAGGTTTCCAGTTCCGGCAGGGTGGTCGAAAGGCCGCTCTTGGCGTGGTCTTCGCTATAGCCCAGCGAGGTCTTCGTGGCGGTCTTGGCGGGTTTCATAGCGGGTTTCATAGTTGAGTCATCCACTCAACCTGTCCGGTCTCTTCAAGTTTAAAATATAGGGCGACCCAGGGACATGTCATCTCCGGGTAGACCTCGCAGAACCCGCCTTTGCGGACTCCGCCGCAAGGACCGTGGCTCATAAACTTGGGGCATTCTGCCTTGGCCGTTCCATCGGGGACGGGAGGCCGATTGTGCACGCCGCCCGTATATTGGCTTCCCTCTTCTTCGCCGGGGATTAGGACGCGTAATGGCATGAGGCCTAGTCTATACCGAGGAGGAGACAAACGGCAATTTCAGATCGTTTCCATGGATGCGAGGACCCCGTCTGGCGGAAAGAGATCCATAAGGCGGAGTGAAAGCCGTGAACGACGAACCAGCTCGAAATGCGGGCTCGTCGCCGGTAGGACCAATGGCCTAGCGCGTCGGAGCGGCCTAGGCCTTCTTTCGTGATGGGTGGGGCTTCTGAAAGATTGCAATGGAGACGAGGGAAAGACTAGACTTCTTCTGCATCAAGGGTCAGTCTGAGAACCGGCAACATTGCCGTTGACAGTTTTTTTCCGGCTTTGTTAGACTTCAGCCGAAAAATCAAGACAATAGCTGTCCTTCACACAGCGAAGGATCGTTCCGGGTTTGAATCTTGAGGCCGCTCTCTGCGGCTTTTTCACGACCGTCAGCGAACAGCACTGGGCGTGCTGTCAAAATATTCAGAGGAGGGTGACCGATGAGCCTTGATTACGTCAAGTTTACAAGCGGCTTCGACAAGTTCATGCCGAAAGAATATCGGGACATGGTGGAACATGGCCCCTTTGGCAAGAAGGTGTCGGTTTCCCAGATGGGAAGCTTCAAGGAAGTGCTTGAAGAGCATCCCATGTGCGCCGGTTGTGCCATGACGTTGTTCATCCGCCTGGCCATGATTTCGTTCCCCAATCCGGAAGACACGATTACCGTCGGAACGGCCGGCTGCGGCCGCCTCGCCATTTCTCAGGCCGCGATCCCCTTTGTGTACGGCAATTACGGGGACCAGAATGGCGTGGCGAGCGGGTTGTCGCGCGGGCTTCGCCTGCGGTTCGGTGACAAGCCGAAGGATGTGGTCGTGATGGCCGGAGACGGCGGCACCGCGGATATCGGGTTCTCCGCAGTCCTCCATTCCTGGTTCCGGAAGGAGAAGTTCACGACCATCATGCTGGACAATGAAGTGTACGGGAATACCGGCGGCCAGGAGAGCGGCATGACCAACCGGGGAGCCGTCTTGAAAATGGCTCCGCTCGGAAAGAAGTTCGAGAAGATGGATATGGTCCAAATGGCGAAAGTGGCCGGCTGCTCCTATGTGGCCACGGTGGTGCCGAACAATCCGCGTCGCGTCGAAAGCGTGATCAAGAAGGCCGTGTTGATCGCGCGCGAAGTCGGTCCCACCTACATCCAGGCGTATACCTCCTGCAACATCGAATATGCCATTCCGACCGACAAGGTCATGGAAGACGCCAAGAATGTCGAGAACGACCGGTATGCGTTCTCCGAGTTCGTCTCCGACGAAGCCAAGCAATACCTGACCGAACGCTACGGCTATAAGGAGTTCGCGCAGAAGCCGGCGGCGGCGATTCCCAAGGGCTGACCGTATCGCGTCCGAGCACGCGAGCGGCAGGTCGTGAACGTGGCGGGCTTAAGTCCGCCCAGCGAGGAGATCAAACCATGGCAAAGCGCTTTAATATTCGAATGGCCGGCGTCGGTGGGCAGGGCGTGGTCACCGCATCACACATCTTGAGCACAGCGGTGATCAACGCTGGTGGTGAAAGTACCATCGTGCCGTTCTACGGATCGGAAAAGCGGATGGCGCCGGTTGAAAGCTATGTCCGCGTGTCGGACGAGCCGATCTATGAGATCGGCGAGATCACCTTCCCGCACATCATCATCATCTTCCATCCGCAGGTGATCACCCACGGAAAGTCGTATACGATGCCGTTCTATTTTGGATTGAAGGAAGATGGTGTCGCTCTGATCAATAATGATGGTCCGATGAAATTGCACAAAGACCAGGCCCGAGAATTGGAAGAGCGCCGCGCGAAGTTGTATTACCTGCCTGCCACCAAGCTCTCGCTGGAAGTGGCGGGGATGGACCTCGCCACCAATATGGCCTTGATGGGAGCCATTGGCTGCATCACCGGACTCACAAGCATCGAAGCGCTGGAGCAGGCGGTGAAGGACCGGTTCCTCGGGAAGGGGTTCGTCGTGTCGGGCGGCACCGCGGCGCTGGATAGCGTCGTGGAGCGGAAGTTCAAGAAGAAGCAAGAGTTGATTGAGAAGAACGTCGCGGTCATCAAGGCCGGATGGGACTTCGCCGCCAAGAACGGGTGGGACGAAGTCAGCAAGGCCGCCAAGAAGGCGGAAGCTGCTGCCGCAGCAGCCAAAGCCTGATCCAGGAGAGGTAAACGATGTATCTTGTTGCAGATATCGACGTCAATATCTGTGCTCAGAAGAGCTGCAAGCTCTGCACGCAGTACTGCCCGGAAGCCAATACCATTCTCTACAGCGACGAGATGGGAAAGGACAAGGGGTACAAGTACGGATCGGCCTATGTGGCGGTTGATCGCTGCAAGGGCTGTGCGCAGTGCGTGTGGGTCTGCGATAACATGGCAAAGAACAAT
>DATIBM010000143.1:0-3122 GCA_035457545.1 Nitrospiraceae bacterium | reverse complement strand
CAGAGCACGCATATTCCGTTGAAGATCAACACGGCAGGGGTGATTCCGCCGATTTTCGCATCGTCGCTGATCGCGTTTCCGGCGACGATCGCGGGGTTTATCCAGGTCCCGTGGGTGCAATCGATCGGGGGACAATTGGCGCCCGGATCCGTCCTCTACACCCTGCTCTATGTCGGGTTAATCGTGTTCTTTTGTTTCTTTTATACGGCGGTGGTGCTCAATCCCGTCGATATGGCGGACAACATGAAGAAGTATGGGGGGTTTATACCCGGCATTCGGCCCGGACAAAACACCTCGGATTTCATCTATAAAGTGCTGACGCGGATCACCTTCGCCGGCGCCATTTATCTGGCGGTTGTATGCGTGATCCCAGAGATTTTGATCTATCGGTTGAACGTGCCGTTTTACTTCGGCGGCACCTCGTTGCTCATCGTGATCGGCGTCGGCTTGGACACGGCCCAGCAGATCGAGTCGCATATGCTCATGAGAAATTACGAAGGGTTTCTCGGCGGCCATAAGCCGCTACCAGGCCGGCGGTAGCCGGAACGGCGGAAGCGGGCGGAACGAAACCATGCGAGTCGTCTTCTTGGGCGCGCCGGGAGTGGGGAAGGGAACGCAAGCCGATCGGATCGCGGCACAAACCAACCAGCCGAAAATTTCGACCGGCGATCTGTTGCGCGAGGCGGTCAAGAAACAGACGTCGCTGGGGCTTCAAGCCAAGTCCTACATGGATCGGGGGGCCCTGGTTCCGGATGAGGTGGTCATCGGCATGGTCCGCGAAAAACTCGGCGAGCCGGCCTGTGCCAAGGGTTTTATTCTGGATGGCTTCCCGCGCACGGTCGCCCAGGCGGAAGCGTTGCAGCGGCTGCTTGAAGACAACAGGATGACGCTCGATCGCGTCGTGAACTTTGCCGTGCCGGTCGGCGACATCGTCAAGCGGTTGAGCGGGCGCCGCAGTTGCGGCACGTGTCAGGCCGTGTACCACGTGGACTTCGCGCCCCCTCGCGTCGCTGAGGTCTGCGATCGCTGCGGTGCGGCCTTGATTCAGCGCAGCGATGACAAGCCCGACACCGTCGAAGCCCGGCTGCGGGTGTATGAGGAGCAGACCGCGCCGTTGATTCGGTATTATCAGGGGAAGCAGCTTCTGGCGGATCTTGACGGATCCGGTTCCGTCGAGGTCGTCAGTGGTCGCCTCCAGCGCGTGCTGGGCCCGCTGATGCATACATGATCATCTTAAAGACCGCCGGCGAAATCGACACGATGGCAGAGGCAGCGCGGGTGGTGGCTGAAACGCTTGAGGTGCTCAAGAAAGAAGTCAGACCGGGAGTCACCACCGAATATCTCGATCGGATCGCCGAAGAGAATATCCGGATGAGAGGGGCGCTTCCCGCGTTCAAAGGATACCGCAATTATCCGAGGACGCTGTGCGCGTCCGTGAACCAGGAAGTCGTGCATGGGATTCCGTCGAAGCGGATCCTCAAAGAGGGCGACATTATCGGGTTGGATCTCGGCGCAATCGTGGAGGGGTTTTACGGAGATGCGGCGGTGACGGTTGCCGTGGGGGCGATCGACCCCGCCGTCGAGCGGCTGATCCGCGTGACCGAAGCCGCGCTGTATGCCGGAATCGAGCAGGCCGTAGTCGGGAACCGGCTGTCGGATATCTCCCATGCCGTGCAATCCTGTGTCGAGGCCGCTGGGTATTCTGTCGTGACCGATTTTGTGGGGCACGGGATCGGGCGGCAGCTGCACGAAGAGCCGCAGGTGCCGAACTATGGGAAGCCTGGACAAGGGCCGCGGTTGAAATGGGGCATGGTCCTGGCGATCGAGCCGATGGTCAATGCAGGCGGGAGCGCGGTGCGGGTGCTGGACGATCAATGGACGGCCGTCACGGTTGACGGAAGCCTGTCCGCCCATTTTGAGCATACGATCGCCATCCAGCCGAGTGGTCCGGCCCGCCTGCTGTCGCAGGCCTCGGGGGCGCGGTTGCACGGCAGGGCCTGAGGGAGGCGTTACGAGCGTGTCCAAGGAAGATGTCATCGAGGTGCAGGGCACGGTCTCCGAGACCCTTCCCAATGCCATGTTCCGGGTGGAGCTGGAGAACGGGCACAAGATTCTGGCTCACATCTCGGGCAAAATGCGGATGCACTTCATCCGGATTCTGCCGGGAGATAAGGTGACGGTGCAGCTCTCGCCGTACGATTTGACCCGAGGACGGATTACGTATCGCTTCAAATGACGAGGATTAAGCCGGTTTCAGGAAGCCGGGTTGTACAGGAAAGTAGGGTGGTATGAAGGTCAAGTCGTCGGTGAAACCCATCTGTTCAAAATGTAAAGTGGTGCGTCGGCGCGGGGTGGTCCGGGTCCTCTGCGAGAATCCCCGCCACAAACAACGGCAAGGTTAACATGAAGTGCTGAGCGATGAGTGCTGAGTTCTGAGTAGAGTCACGACGGCGACGCAGAACACCCTCTCAGCACCCGGCCCTGAGCACTCAGTACTGGAGGAAATATGGCTCGGATTGCAGGAGTAGATCTGCCGCGTGAGAAGCGCACGGATGTCGGCTTGACCTATATCTACGGAATCGGCCGCGCCGCCGCCCAGGCGATTCTCGCCAAGGCGGGCGTCGACGGGACGATACGGGTCAAGGATCTGACGGAGGACAAGATCATCAAGTTGCGCGAGGTCATCGAGCGCGAGCACAAAGTCGAGGGCGATCTGCGCAAAGAAGTCGCCATGAATATCAAGCGGCTGGTCGATACCGGGACCTATCGGGGGCTTCGCCATCGGAAGGGGTTGCCGGTTCGGGGCCAACGGACCAAGACCAACGCGCGAACTCGGAAGGGACGGCGGTCGTCCGCCGGCAGTAAACCCAAAAAGCTGACCCCGGCCGGCGCATAGCCGAGTGGCGTGGGCGATGACAAGGATTGATCTATGAGCGTCAAGAAGGGCAAAAAGAAAGAGCGCAAGATCGTTCAGAGCGGCGTGGCGCATATTCAAGCCTCCTTCAATAACACCATCGTGACCATTACGGACATGACCGGCAACACGGTCGTGTGGTCCAGCGCCGGGAATCAAGGGTTCAAGGGATCCCGGAAGAGCACCCCGTTCGCGGCGCAGCGAGCCG
>DATIBM010000142.1:0-11157 GCA_035457545.1 Nitrospiraceae bacterium | reverse complement strand
GGCTTGGCTGATGACCTTCACTCCGGCATTCCCCATTCGCACGCGAAACTGCCATCTCCACCTTCACCGTTGTCTGGCGTGGACAGGCATGATGCTCCTGGCATCGGTCACGGCTTGCTCCATCGTACCCCCGCGCGAACTGATTGAGCGTCACGACCATGCCGGGCTGGCGGCCTGGTACGAGCAGGAGGCAGCCCGCCTTCGCGGGAAGGCCGAAGAAATGCGGCAGATGGCGGCCGAATATGCCAAACCCTCCTATCAGTCGTCTCCCAAGACGACCAAGTCGGAACTCATCGATCACTGTCATGTCTTCATCAGGTACTACACGCAAGCTGCGGAGGAGGCGGAGACCCTGGCCAAGCTCCATCGCCAGCAGGAGCAGGCCATTCCCTGAACCCGTCCGTCCTCACGGACAGGCATGTGACTACCAAGCGACAGCCCGGCACAAGTCATTCATGACCGCATGGGTCGCCAGCCTTGGTTTCCTTCCGATGGCGTTGGCCACGACGATGGGGGCCGAGGAGCAACGCCCGCTTGCCACTGTCGTGATCGGCGGACTGATGACCTCGACGATCCTGACGCTGCTGATCATTCCCACGCTCTACAAGCGGATGGCGGAACAGGGCCGGCCGACGCAACCCGCATCCGTCCGAGACTGACGGTTCCATCGCGCCACTGGCTCCCCCACCCTCGACGTGCAATCTTTGCATCCCTCCTTCTGTTCTGCCTCTCCCGGCTTCTTCGTCCAGCCTGCCTACACCTGCGCAATGTATTGAAAGTGCACGGAACCACCTTGGGATGCGGTCCCCGGTACGTCTGTTGCTCAAGCTCGTGGCTGAAGAGCGTCTCCACTGAAAGATGGTCATCACAGGGAGAACAGATGACACCACTCACCTGTGCTTGCTGCTGCAAGGCATTGACCAGCGCCCTGTGGGACAAGAACACCGAACAATGGTATTGCGCCCAATGCGTTCCGCCGCTACCGCCGAGTGGGCCGCCGGCGGCCAGACCGAGGGCAATGGAAGGTGCTGGGCGCAACACACGATGGCCGGAGAGCCGGTGATATGGAGGTACTCAATGATCCCGTCTGAAGAGACCTCGTTGGAGCCCCCCGACAACCCCTGCGAGCGCTGCCATCGCATCTCGCCTCAACTCTCGTTTGACGGGGTGAGTCAACTCTTGCTCTGTCCGCGCTGTCTGGAGTTCCTGAGGCAGGAGCAGGCCTGGTCGCTCCTCCGCGACCAGGAGCCCGCATGATGGAGCATGATCGGTGATTCACGATACCGATAAGGATCAGAACTCACCGACATCGGCGGGTGATCCGCGATCGCCGACACGGCATCGGTGCTGCTCTTAATAATAAGGAGTCAGAGCCGGAGACCCCATGTTCAGCGACGGGACCCGCATCGATCTGGCGACGCGATTGAGCGGCACGAACCGGTCGCTCGACTGTCTCGTCGGGTCCGAGCCCAATCGGACGTTGCAGGAGGTGCTCGACGCGGCCATGGAACGGATCGCGATGGCCGATTCGGAAGAAGCCGCGTCCGTCCTCGAAGCGGCGGTCCAGGCCAATCCCTGCTGGCTTCGGGGCTATGTCTTGCTCGCCACCATTTACGAGTATGACCGCAAGGCCGATCTGGCTGCTGACAGCATTGAGCGGGGCCTGGCGGTCTGTCGCAGACGTTCGTCCACCTTGCGCCTGCAACAGTGGGGCGAGCGAGTCGGTTCCATCACCGGGTCGATCGTCCGGGATCGCATTATCCGCAACATCCAACGCCTGACGCGGTATGAACGCATCTTCAGAGGACATTTGGCGATGATTCAGATTCGCCGGGGCTGTTTGGATGACGCCATCGAACAGTGGGCCGCCCTTGAAGAGGGACCCGACGCGTAGCCTGACACTCAGAGACAGGAACGAGGAACAGCATGACAGAGCGGACAGGAGGAGACATGGGATCATGACCGGCCGTTCACCCGAAGCAGAGGATGGAACCCCGTCACGATTCGTTTTTTGCGACCGATGCGCGCGGCGTTCCCGCTCGTTGGTCTCCGATGAACTCAGCTCGCAGGAACTTTGCCCGGACTGCTTCGCCCAGTTGACTCGCCGCCGTGGCGTGGCCAGACACACGACCACTCCCCGCACGTGATCCGGTCGCCCGCGTGACCTGCCCGATCAGCGCATCGAGCCCAGACCATCCAGGTGTACAGCCCCGTTCGAGCGTGTTAGCATAATCAGAAGGTCCGGCTATCGATGTTTCGGCCCTCCCCTATAGCGACGTTCTTCCGCGGAATTCCCTACCGGCTCATCGCTTCGGTCGTGATCATCCTGGCCCTCGTCGTCTCGGTGATCCTGCTTCTCAGTTTGGAGCACGACAAGCTCCTGCTGCAGGGCTTCGCCGATGATCGCCCCTTCCCTCGTGAATTGTTCCCCGCCTTGTGGCAGTCGCGCCGCGATTTGATCATGGTCACCCTGCTCCTGTTCCTCGTCAGCGCGATCGGGATCGCGGCGGTCATCACCTGGCTGCATTACGACAGCACGAGACGCACCCTTGAGGAGGTGAAGGGTTTGGCCAGGAACATCCTCCAAAGCATTCCGACCGGCATCCTGACGATCAACCGTGACGGGGTCATCACCGCGGTGAATCCCACGGCCGAGGCGGTGCTGAAACGCGCCACGGCGGACTTGCTGGGCAATGCCTACGAAACGGTGTTTGCGGAGGGCGAGACGATCCGCGAGGTGCTCGATAGCGCGCTCCGCCGCCGTCGACACATGAGCCAGAAGGACCTGCCCTATGACGGCGCCGATCGCCCGGCTCGCACCATTCGCGTGAGCACGGCGGAGCTGACGGGAGACGGCGGGGAACGGGCCGGCGTGATCCTGCAGGCCCAAGACATTACGGACTGGCTCGCCCTGGAACAACGGGTCCGCGTCGCGGAGAAGTTGGCGGCCTTGCACACCCTCTCGGCGGGGGTGGCCCACGAGCTGCGGAATCCCTTGAGCGCCATGGATCTGAACCTGCACCTGCTGGAGGAAGAGCTTCGGGACAGCGGAATGGCAGGAGGCCAGGGCGCGCGGTATCTGCAGGTCCTCAATGCCGAATGCCGCCGGCTGTCGGTGATTCTCGACAACTTCATGAAGTTCGCCCGGCCGGGGTCATTGGACCTGCACGAGGTTGATATGACGGCGCTGATCGAGCATGTCGCGGCCCTCATGCAATTCGAGGCCGAGGAGCGAAAGGTCCGGCTCGAACTCGATGTGGAACAACCGGTTCCCTGTGTGATGGGGGATGAAACGGCCATCAGCCAGGTCCTGCTGAACATCGTGGTGAACGCCCTGCACGCCATGCCGAACGGCGGGCTCTGCCGCATCGGCGCGGGGGCACAGGACTCGGACGGCAAGCGCTGGGTGGCCCTTTCGGTCACGGATACCGGAACCGGCATCACGAAACAGGAGCTCTCGCGGGTGTTCGAACCGTTCTACACCACCAAGCCCGGCGGCACCGGACTCGGTCTCGCCATCGCCTATCGCATCATGCAGGACCACGGCGGCACCATTCAGGTGTCCAGCGCGCCGGGGAGCGGCACGACCGTCGTCATGACCTTCCCCGCGGCAGCGCGGCAACCCCAACCCATCTCTCAACCTGTCTCGCTCGCATCATGAAGCCGGGCGCGCGCATCCTCGTCGTGGACGACGAGATCAACATTCGCGGGGCGCTGGTGACGATGCTCGAAAAGAAGGGGTACGAGGTGCGAGGTGTGGGAACAGCAGAAGAAGCGCTGGCCCAATTGGACACCACTCCTGCGGAATTGGTCATTACCGATCTGAGAATGCCGGGGATCGGGGGCATGGCCTTTCTCCAACGGCTCAAAGAGCAGTGGCCGCAGACGGAAGTCGTGGTGATGACCGCCTATGGATCGATCGATACGGCGGTCGAGGCGATGCGCGGGGGCGCCTACGACTACCTCACCAAACCCATCGATCGCGAGCGATTTCCCGTCGCGGTCGCCAAGGCGCTGGAACGCCAGGCGCTGGCGAGCGAGAACCGGCAACTCCGCGACCGTCTCGAAGCGAGAATCCGCTTCGACCAGATGGTGGGCGAGAGCGAGCCCATGCAACGGGTCTATTCGCTGGTGGAGATGGTGGCGGACAGCGATGTCACCGTCCTGCTCACCGGAGAAAGCGGAACCGGCAAGGAACTCGTCGCGCGGGCCATCCATCACAAGAGCCGCAAGGCCGACGGACCGTTCATCACGATAAACTGCGGCGCGTTGCCCGAGAACCTTTTTGAGAGCGAGTTGTTCGGATATGAGAAAGGCGCCTTCACCGGCGCCATGACCACCAAGATGGGGCGGTTCGAGCTGGCGGACGGCGGCACATTGCTGCTGGACGAAGTGGGGGAACTGTCCCTGAAGTCGCAGGTCGATTTCCTGCGCGTCCTGGAAACCAAAGAGTTCCGGCGGCTGGGCGGAACCAAACTGATCAGCGTGGACACGCGGATCGTGGCCGCCACGAACCGCAATCTCCAAGAGGCCGTCAAGCAAGGCGGCTTTCGCGAGGACCTCTATTATCGCCTCAATGTGGTGCCGATCCGCCTCCCGCCGCTTCGTGACCGGGCGGACGATATTCCGCTTCTCGCAGAACGTTTCCTGGCGGAGTTTTCGGCCCAGCATCACCGCGCTCCTAAAGAAGTGTCGCGGGAGGCAATGCGTTTGCTGCGGTTGTATGCCTGGCCCGGGAACATCCGCCAGCTCCGGAACCTCATGGAGCGGTTGGTGGTCACGGTGAAGGACAGCGTGATCCGACCGGAACACCTGCCCGAGGAGATCCAGGCCAGCCGGGAGGACGTTCGCACCATGGTGGTGACGCTCGGGACATCGCTGGAACAGATCGAGCGCGACGTGATCCGGCGGACCTTGGCGGAGGTGACCAACCACCGGGAGAAGGCCGCCAAGCTCCTGGGGATCAGCTTGAGGGCCTTGCAGTACAAGATCAAGGAATACGGCATCCGCGATTAGCCGTTCGTCCACCCGCCTTTGGCCCTCTCCGCCGTTCGCTCTCGGAAACAGCAGAACTCGCATCAACACCACGTTCCCACAACCGTGCTTCCGGGTTTCGGCAGATCCGGTCCTGCAAGAATTGCAGCCGGTGTTTGGCGCGGAATCATGAGCCCCATGCAATTCTTGCATGAATCCGATGCCGAGTCGGGCATTTCGGTCAGCGGCCAATAGCATCAGGTGCGCAAGCCCTTCATTTCTTTCGGACCAGCCCCTCACGGCCTCATTCTCATTCTGCGGCATCTCCCCTGCAAGGAAGCCTTGGAGGATGCGTCCGCCGGCCATGACGATGAGCAACGACATAGGACGTGGCCGGACTTACCAAGCCGGCCCACAACCAGGCGACTCCGGGATCGACCGCGTCACCCGGCTTCAGAATCTGCTGAAGGCTTGCCCCGCGGATCTGTTGACGCGATTCGAGCTGGCCACGCTGCTTGAGGAACTCTCTCGGTACGAAGAGGCCTTGATCAACTGGAAAGCCGTGCTGGGTTGCGACCCGAACAACCTCCGGGCGCGGGAAGGGATGGCCCGTTGCCGGCAGCAGATCGGCCGCTCGCTTCAGTCGAGCCTTTAAATGGCGAAGCGGATCGACATCGTGATCGTACAGTATCCGAGCGGGACGACCACCCTCATCTGGTTTGATCCCGCGACCGGATCGATTGCGACCACCCACGCCGGCTTACAGGCCAGGCTTCGCCGGGGAGTGAGGGACTGGGAAGGACGAGTGGTCGTTCCGGAGGATGGGCGGGCCTTCTTGTCCGCCGTCTACGATGATCTCTTTCTCAACGGACATCACGTGCGGTGGGTAAAGGTCGTGTCGTTGAGAAAGGTCCGGGCCATCTACCCTGTTTAGCCCGCGTGAGGTTGAGAAGCGCACACGCGATGCCCTGACCGAAACGTGGTTTGTTTGAATAAAGGAGCCGAGTCATGAAGTTTCTCTGCGGAGTTCTTTTCGGGCTGATGACTGAATTCACCTGGCCCGTTTGGGCCTATGAGCCTGCCACGGTCTTGGACGGAGGATCGATCGTCGGCACCGTGACCTTGGACGGAGCCCTGCCCAAACCGAAGGGGTACAACCTGACCACGCTTCCAGATCAGGTCTACTGCGGGAGGATTTCCGACGGCCAAGGGTGGCGGCTGTTGCAGCCGTTCAACATAGGTCCGGAGGGGGCGTTCCGCGATGTCGTCGTCTACCTGGAAGGGATCGAGAAGGGCAAGAGTTTTTCGTCATTCACGGCCCCTCGCATCGAAGCCAGGGATTGCCGGTTCCTGCCCTTTACGACCGTGGTGCGCGAGAAGCAGGATGTGGTCGTCGTGAATATGGATCCGGTGATGCACGACATCCAGGCCTATGAGACCTCTCATCTCGGCCCCCGCGTGCTCTTCAACGTGCCGCTCCCGATGAATCCCCAGCATCCGCGCGACCTCAAGGACAAGAGCGATGCGGCCCTGTATCACAAGCATCTGGCCGGCGAACCGATGAAACAACTCGTCGGCATGTCGAAGGGACGTCAGGTCTTTGTCATGCAATGCGGCTTTCACGCCTACATGGAGAGCTGGGGGCTCGCCGTCGAGAACCCCTACTACGCGCTCACGGATGAGAACGGTCGTTTCGAAATCGGGGACATCCCTCCCGGCACCTATACGCTGATCTTCTGGCATCCCTACCTCGGCGGCGCCAGGGAGCAGACCATCACGATCCCTCCGAAGGGACGGACTGCGGTTAATGTGCATATCCCTGCTCCGACCGGGCGGCTCTACGCGAACCAGATGGTCGACCATCCCTATTCGCGCTACGGCATTTCCGATGAGGTCCAGGGTCAGATCGTCCCCACGCTGATCCGCCAGGAACGGTAACCCGATCACCACTCCATGCTGAGTCTGTTCCTTTTGCTTCTGGCCGGCTATGGTGCCGGCATCCTCCTTCCGTTTTGTTTCCCCGCCAAAGCCGGAATCCAGAATGCGGTCGCCCACGGATCAGCCGGGTTGGCTGGTGGAGCAGGTATCCTGCTCGGCCTGGCCGGCCTCCTGGCGCCGGAACCCTGGACCGTCTCTGCCGACTCCACCATCCCCCTGCTGACCTTCTCGATCCGGCTTGATCCGCTCGCCTCCTTCTTCCTGCTGACGATCTCGACGGTCGGCCTTTCGTCGTCCGTCTACGCGCGAGGATACGTGGCCGAATGGGAGGGGCGCGCCTCCATCGCGCTGCTCGGCTCGCTCTTCAACGGGTTTCTCCTCTCCATGACCTTGGTGGTGATCGCCGACAGCGGGTTCTTCTTCCTGCTCGTCTGGGAACTCATGTCATTGCTCTCCTATTTCCTGGTCGTGACGGAACATGAACGGGCCGAGGTCCGGCATGCAGGCTTCTTCTATCTCATCATGACGCACGTGGGAACCGCCTTCATCCTCCTCGCCTTTCTGCTCTTCTTTCAACAGACTGGCTCCTTCTCGTTTGAGACCTTTCGCCATTTGGCAGGACCGCTTTCCTCGGAGCTTCGCACGGGTCTGTTTCTCGCTGCCCTGATCGGATTCGGGGCCAAGGCCGGCATCGTGCCTTTGCATATCTGGCTACCCTATGCGCACCCGGCCGCTCCCTCGCATATCTCGGCCTTGATGTCTGGCGTGATGATCAAGACGGCGATCTACGGCCTCATCCGGGTCTATTTCGATTTTCTGGGCGGCCAGTTTCTCTGGTGGTGGGGCTTCGTGGTCCTGGCCGTCGGAGCAGTCTCGTCTCTGCTGGGAGTGATGTACGCGCTGATGGAACATGATTTGAAGCGCCTGCTGGCGTTTCACAGCGTGGAGAACATCGGCATCATTCTGCTCGGCGTCGGCGCGGGGATGATCTTTCAGACATACGGGTTGAAGGAATTTTCCTCCCTCGGGCTCATAGCCGGGCTCTATCACATCATCAACCACGCCCTGTTTAAGGCCCTCCTGTTTCTCGGCGCCGGGTCGCTGCTCTTCGCGACCCATACCCGCAACATGGAGGAGTATGGAGGGCTGCTCCGTCGCATGCCCTGGACCGGCCTCTTCTTTCTCATCGGCGCCGTCTCGATCGCGGCGCTGCCGCCGACCAATGGATTCGTCAGCGAATGGCTGATCTTCCAAAGCCTCTTCCTCGGCATGCAGGTGCCGAGCCTGTTGCTGAAGCTGATGCTGCCGCTGGCCGCGGCGATGCTGGCGCTGACCGGCGTGCTGGCCTTGGCCTGCTTCGCCAAGGCGTTCGGCATCTCCTTTCTGGCCATGCCGCGCAGCAGCCACGCGCGCCATGCGGAGGAGGTGCCTCGGCCCATGTTGATCGGCATGGGTCTGCTCGCGGCCGGCTGCGCGGGATTGGGCCTGCTCCCGGTGCTGGTCGTGCCGATGCTGGATCGCGTCACGGCCCCGCTGGTCGGGGTGTCACTCGGCGACAAGGTGCTGGCGCTGGGCGGTTGGGCGCTCGCGCCGGTGAATGTGGCGTTCTCCAGCCTGTCGCCGCCGGCGCTGGCCCTGGTGTTGGCGTTGTCCGCCCTGCTCGGGCTCGGATTGGTCGCCCTCTTCGGCGGCGGTCGCGCCGTTCGATACGGAAAAACATGGAACTGCGGCATCACCCTCTCGTCCCGGATGGAATATACCGCGACGGGGTTTGTCCAGCCGATCAAGCGGGTCTTCAGCACGATCTATCAGCCGACGGTGAAGCTGGAGACGGAATTTCTGGAAGAATCCCGCTATTTCGCCAAACGCCGGCGGTTCGAGTTTCATATCGAACCGGTATTCGAGAAGTATCTTTACCAACCGGTCGCGGCAGGCTGTTTCAAACTCGCGGATCGACTGCGCCCGCTCCAGGCCGGCGGGTTGCATCTGTACCTGACTTACATCTTCGTGACATTGGTGGCGCTCTTGCTCTTGGTGGTCTAAGAAGGTTGACGTTGAGACTGAGGCCAAGGCCGAGAGTCGTGAGACTGGGGAATTGGAAGTCTTGAAGCCCCTACTACAGGCCTTACTTTTGATTGTGGCACAGACATTCGTCTTGCTGGCCGTCGCACCCTTGATCGTGGGCGTGATTCGCAAGGTGAAGGCCCGGTTTCAGTGCCGGCGCGGCGCATCGATAGTCCAGCCATACGCCGACCTGGCCAAGCTGTTCAGAAAACAGCCGGTCGTCTCCTCGACGACCTCATGGATCTTCACCGCAACCCCCTCCATTCTCTTTGCCTCCACTTTGACGGCGGGCTTGCTGGTGCCGGCCTTCTTTTCCCAAATGCCGCTTAATTTTGCGGGCAACATCATCGCGCTCGTGTATCTGCTGGCGCTGGGCACGTTTTTCCTGATCCTGGCCGGACTCGACGCAGGATCGGCGTTCGGAGGGATGGGAAGCAGTCGGGCGGCCATCGTCGCCTCCCTGACCGAACCGGCGCTGATGCTGTCGATCTTTGCGATCGCGCTCACGGCGGGCTCGACGAACCTCAGCACGATCGTCCACAAAACCGCCTTGCTGGAAGGCGTCGTCACGGACCCCTCGCCGCATCTCATGGCGCTGGCCGCGTTGTTTATCGTGGCCCTGGCCGAGACCGGCCGGGTCCCGGTGGATAATCCGGCCACACATCTTGAACTGACCATGATCCACGAAGCGATGGTGCTGGAATATTCCGGTCGCTATCTGGCGTTGATCGAATGGGCGGCCGGCCTCAAGCTGGTCGTGTTCTTGACCCTCATCGCGAACGTCTTTGCGCCCTGGGGCATTGCGACCACCTCGGCGCCGGCGGCCTTGGCGGTCGGACTTGCAGCGTACCTCCTGAAAGTCACGGCCCTCGCGGTCATGATCGGCATGATCGAATGCATGTTCGCCAAGCTGCGGTTGTTCCGAATCACGGACCTGTTGGGGGTCGCGTTTATTCTGGCGCTTCTGGGCCTGCTGTTCTTCTACATCCTGCGAGCCTGACCATTGTTTTCTCTGTCCCCTCACCTGGGCTCTCAACTCGTAGATTTGGGATCGGCGTTGCTGCTCCTGACCTGTTTCGCGATCGTGGCCCAGCGGCGTCTCTCGGCCTGCGTGGACCTCTTTGCGTTGCAATCCCTTTTTCTCGCGATGACCGCGGCCTTGATCGCCTTCCTGACCGGCATCCGGCACATCTATTTCGCGGCGGTCCTGACCGTGCTCGTCAAGGTGATCGTGATCCCCTATGTGCTCCGGCGCGTCATCGAGCGCCTCAACGTGACCAGGGAACTGGTCATGAACCTCACCGTGCCGGCCAGTTTGCTGATCTCGGGCGCCCTGGTCATGGTCGCGTTCTTCATCACCCAACCGATCATCCCGTTCGGATACCTGTTGACCCGCGATTCGCTGGCCATCGCCTTGGCGATCGTCCTGATCGGCTTCTTCACGATGATCGCGCGCCAGAAGGCCGTCACGCAGTTGATCGCCTTCCTGGTCATGGAGAACGGGCTGTTTCTCGGCGCGACAGCCGCCACCTATGGCATGCCGTTGATCGTGGAGCTGGGCGTGTTCTTTGACGTGTTGGTGGCGGCGCTGATCGCCGGCATCTATACCAACCGCCTGCAAGACGCATTCGACAGCGTGGATACGAACCATCTCAGCGAGCTGAAAGAATGACGACCGACTTTCCGAAGATCGCGGTGAGCCTGCTCCTGATCGCGCCGTTGTCGGCCGGCTGGCTCAGCCTGTGGCTCCGCAGCTCGCGGCTGCTCCATCTGGTCAACCTGACCAGCATGGCGGCGCTGGTGGCAGCCGAGTCAGCCATTGCCCGGACGGTGCTTGCACAGGGTCCGCTCCTGACGTTTGGCGACATGGTCTACATCGACGCGCTCTCCATGGTGATCCTGTTTATCATCGGCACGGTCGGGCTCGCCTGTTCCTTCTACCTGCGGACCTATATGGATGACCAGGTCGCGCGGGGCGTCATCGCCTCCAGCCGGCTGAACCTGTTCTTTTTCCTCTTTCACATGTTCCTCCTGGCAATGGTCGTGGCCACCATCGCGAATAGTCTTGGTGTGCAATGGGTCGCGATCGAGGCGACCACCCTGGCGACGACCTTCCTCATCGCCTTCTGGCGCAGGCGTGAATCCCTGGAAGCCGGGTGGAAATATCTGATCCTGTGCTCG
>DATIBM010000141.1:0-5595 GCA_035457545.1 Nitrospiraceae bacterium | reverse complement strand
AGCACTTCGGCGTCCGGAAAGACGTAGCGATCGGCAAATGGCCCCAACGCCGGCTCGCCGTCGCGCGTCCCGATGCCTTGCGTGAGAAAGACCCCGCCCGGCGCCAGCAGCTCTCGAGCCCGCTCGTGATAAGAGGTCAGTCGATGCCTTCCGACATGTTCGACCATGCCGATGCTGACGATTTTGTCGTACATCTGCTCGCCATGAATGTCGCGGAAGTCGCGGACCTCGATCCTGCAGCGCCGCGATAATCCCGCTCCCATGATGCGTTGGTTCGCGATTTCGGCCTGGCGACGGCTGAGCGTGATGCCGTGGACCAGGGCGCCATGGACCTGCGCGGCATAGAGCGCGAAGCCGCCCCAGCCGCAGCCGATGTCCAACAGCCGGTCGCCCGGCTTCAAGCGGAGCTTTCGGCACAAGTACTCCAGCTTCTGCGTTTGCGCCTGCTCGATCCCGTCGTCCTCGTGCCGGTAATAGCCGCATGAATACATGAGCCGGCTGTCGAGCCATAGCCGATAGAACTCCACCGGCACGTCGTAATGGAAACGCACGGCCGCTTTGTCCCGCGGTTTCTCATGGCGCCGTCCATGGAGCTCGAGGCTTCTTGTTTCCTCCGGGACCCGATCCAGTCCGCGCTGTCTCAAGGTGGCCACTCCGCAACGCAACCAGTCCATCAGCGACCACCGCCGCTCCAGGAGATGGTCGGCCAGCGGCAACAGCGCCTCGATCGAGCCGATGACATCAATGTCGTCGTAGATGTAGGCTTCGCCAAGGGCCAGCTGCGGCGGCCAGCGGAGCATCCGGCTCAGCGATTCCGGATGCTTCAGCATCAAGGTCGCCTCGGCCGGCTGATCGGAGCGAAGCCGCCACACCGATCCGTCCCAGAAGCGGACGGCAACGTTGGGCGTCTTACAGCTCCTGAACAACGCTTCGAAAAAGCCGATCGCCGACCGAATGGTGCGCGAATCGCTCATCTCCGCGGCTTCAGCGACGTCCTCACCCGGCGGTGGCTCTATGCTGGAGAACATGGGAACTCCTCTGCTGAATGGTTTGTGTCGCCCCGCGTCAGCTTTCCACCTCCACTTTGAGCTCTCCGATCACCTCGCCCACGTGCGCCTCGAGCCGCCCGTCCCGCTTTCGTTCAAACCGTAAATCCACCGATGCCTGACCGATCCGCAGATGCCGGAACTCCACCTCGTTGATGAATTCCGGCAAACAGGGCCTCGTGATTTTCAACCGCTTGTTGAACGCATCGGGAGCAAGGCCCAGGAGTGTTTCCACGAGGAAGGGAATCGTCCCCGCCGCCCATGCCTGCGGATGACAGGCGACCGGATAGCGGACCGGCTGACCATATTCATCTCGTCCGAATCCTGTGAACAGTTCCGGCAGGCGGTAATCCTCGAACTCCATGGCGGCTTCCAGCATGCCGACAAAAATGCGGGAGGCCTCCTCGGCATAGCCATAGCGCCGGAAGCCTGCCGCGATCAGCGAATTGTCGTGCGGCCAGACCGTGCCGAGATGATAGCCCATGGGATTGTATCGCCGCTCCTTGCACGACAGGGTGCGGATGCCCCATCCGTTGAAGAGATCGGGTCTCATCAATCGATGAACGACCCGCCCCGCGTTCTGCTCGTCGACGATGCCCGTCCACAAGGCATGGCCGGCGTTGGACGAGATCACGCGGCAGGGACGATGCCGCGCCTCGAGCGCCAGCGCGTAACACCCCTCGTCATCGATCCAGAAATCGCGATTGAAGCGCGCCGCCAACGCCCGGGCTTCGGCCCGCAACCTGGTCGCGTGCGCGCGCTCTCCGATCCGATCATAGAGATCGGCGATTTCCATCTTCGCCATGAAGACGTAGCCCTGCACTTCGACCAGGGCGATGGGCGGCTCCGCGAACCTCCCGTCTTCCGTCACGATGGCATCGCCTGAATCCTTCCACCCTTGATTGATCAGTCCCTTGTTCGTGTTGCTCACATAGCTGACATAGCCGTCGCCCGCGACGTCGCCGTACTTGTCGATCCAGTGCAGCGCCCGTTCCACGGCCGGGCGCAGCTCCTGAAACAGTTCCACGTCTCCCGTCCAGCGCGTGTACTGGCTCATCAACACCAGGAAGAGCGGCGTGGCATCGATCGTCCCGTAGTACGGCGTATGCGGAATTGTGTTCATCCTGGCCAGTTCGCCGACCCGCAGTTCGTGCAGAATCTTGCCGGGCTGCTCGTCGCGCCAATCGTCCACCTCCCCGCCCTGATACCGGGCGAGCAGGCGGAGCGTGGCCTTCGGGGTATCGGACCAAAACGCCAGCGTCTGCAGCGAGGTAATCAGACCGTCGCGTCCGAACAGTGCGGCAAACCAAGGGACGCCTGCGGCGAAGAATTCGCCCCCGGCGATCGAGGTTTTCAGCATGTGCAGATCCATCAACGAGCGGCGCATGACCCGATTCAAGAGGAGACTGTCACTCCGGAATTCGGTCTCGCGCTTCAACCATTGCTCCGCGGACGCCTTGATGCTGTGCGAGATGGCATGCAGGTCCCGATACACGCTGGTCTGCGCGAACAACCGGTTCGGCTGCTCCGCCGATTCGGCCACGGCCAGCGAGATGCGGATCTGCTTGATCTCGTTCGGCTTGAGCGAAAGATCGAATCGCACCATGTTGCCCTTCACCTCCGCCGGCAACGGATGAAAATGGACGGCCAGACTGCGCCGGACCTTGTCGCCCCCCTCGTAGGAAAAGCACAGGCACTTGTCTTTCCAGACGGGTTTGAAGAGCTTGCCTTTCACCTCGTGCACCAGGCCGCGAATTTCAAAGACATCTTCAAAGCCGGAACGAAAGCGCATGGTCAGCGGAAATTCGACCGTCTCGCACCCGAAGTTCTGGATGTCGAGCTGTTCGTGCAGCACGCATTGCTCGGCATCGATCACCCGGTCCCATTTCAGACCCACCGTTTCCCGATGTATGGACCGGCCGTCCGGCCCCGGAAAGTCCGGCGTGGTCAATTGAAAGACCGCGCGGCCTCCCTCCCATGCGCGCGCCGCCAACGGCTCCGGATGCTCGCCGCCGATCATCAGTTCATAGCCATTGAGATACCGGCAGTCGTGATAGTAGAGACCGAATCCATGGCCGCGCGACATCGGCACTTCCCCCTCCGGCGGAGCCAGAAAAAACAGGCTTCCATGCTTGATGACCACCGCTTTGGCAATGCTCTGTGACACGGACGGTACCCCCTTCGTCAGAACTGTTCTTCTTGTTCTGTAGGCCGCTCAGTTCCCGGTGTGCGCTTAGACCACTTCCCGAATCTTGTTCTCCACGACCGTCTTGATGATGTCCCAGCGGTCCTTTTGGCCTTTCGCCAAGGCCTTGGCGAATTGCCAGGCCTGATCCGTCGTGATCTTCCCCGGAAGCGGCGGTTCGTTCGGATCCACCGACGCTTCAACCAACGCCGGACCGGGATGATGAAACGCTTCGCCGAGCACGGCCCTGACCAGGGCAGGATCCTCGACACTGTAGCCCGCCAGTCCGCAGGCCCTCGCCACCGCCACGAAATCGATGGGCTGCAATTGCACGCCGTACTGCGGATTGCCTTCGAAGGCCAACTGCTCCCACTTGATCATGCCCAGCACATTGTTCTTGATGACGATCACCTTCACCGGCAATCGGTACTTGGCAATCGTGGCCAGCTCACCCATCAGCATCGTGAGACCGCCGTCGCCCGTAAAGCACACGACCTGTCGGCCAGGAAACGCGACCGCGGCGCCGATGCCGTAAGCCAGTCCGTTCGCCATCGTCGCCAGCGTGCCGGACGCGGAAAATTCCATGTCGCCCCGCATCTGGATGTGCCGGGCTGCCCAGGTCGTGATGGTCCCCGTGTCGGCGCAGATGATGGCGTCGCGGTCCAGAAACTCATTCAACGCTCTGGCCACCACCTGAGGCTTGAGCGGCATGTCGTTCCGCGTGCCGCGAACCTCCATCAATTCGTTCCATTGACGCATGTGGTCCTGGGCTTTGGAGAGGAACGCCCGGTCCGTTTTCGGTTTGAGCAACGGCATCAATGCTCGGAGGACGTCCCAACAGTGTCCGATCAGACCCACGTCCACGGGGTACCGCAGTCCGATGCGGGACGGATCGAGATCGATCTGCACCGCCTTCGCGTGACCCGGCTTGGGATAGAATTCAAGGTATGGAAAGCTACTCCCGGCAATCAGCAGGGTGTCGCACTCCTCCAGCACTTCCTGCGAGGGCGCAGTGCCCAGCAGGCCGATCCCTCCTGTGGTGTAGGGATGATCGTCGGGAACGACCGCCTTCCCGAGCAGCGGCTTGACGATCGGGGCTGCGAGGGTTTCCGCAATGGCAAGAACCTCCTTACGCGCGGTCAGACATCCGCGCCCTGCCAGAATGGCGACCTTGGAGCCCTTGTTGAGAATCTCGGCGGCGTGACGCAAGGTGGCGGTGGGTGGAAGCGGCAGGGCCTCGCTGTAAAGATCCCCGCTGTGGAGGGCGATGTTGGCCTTCGATCGTCGTCCGTCCGCAGGCCAGTCCTGAATGTCTTTCGGCACCGTGACGTGCGCCACGGTCCGCCTCGCGATAGCGGTTTTCACCGCCTCGTCGACGACGTTGCACACGTGCGCCGGTCCCATGACCCGCTCGTTGTAGGCGGCGACATCGGCGAACACCTTCACGAGGTCGACATCCTGCTGGTAGTGCGTGCCGATCAGATCGTGGAACGTGTGGCCGGTGATGGCCAGGACAGGTTGTCCGTCACACTTCGCGTCGTAGAGGCCGTTGAGCAGGTGCAGGCCGCCGGGACCCGATGTCGCCAAACACACGCCCAGCCGGCGCGAAAACTTCGCATAGCCGCATGCCGCAAACGCCGCAGCCTCTTCATGTCGCACCTGGATGAGCTTGATGCGGCCCTGGCGACGTCGGAGCGATTCAAAGATGCCGTTGATCCCGTCGCCGGGAAGACTGAAGACGGTATCCACTTCCCAGTCAATCAGCCGATCGACCAACAGATCTGCAACAGTGTCCGTCATGGTGCTCCTCCAGCCACTTTCACGTTTCGAGTTTCGCAACCATTTCTTTCTCGATCATGCCGCACGTTCTTTCTCGATCATGCCGCACGCCTGGTCGGAGCGGTGGGCTCCTGCTGCGGTTGCACCGCGACACCCTGGACATACACGAGCTCGCCGCCCAGCCATCCGGAGACGCCAAGCGCCGCGACGCCGAATAGCGACAGAAACACCGGCAGCATCGCCTCCGATCCATTGATCATGCGCAGGCCCGCGTTAATCGTAAACAGCAGCACCAGACCCACGTTGATCACCATATGCAGCTGCGCAACCCGGATGATCACCGGATCTGTCAGTGAACGGTAGTCGATGTACCCCGGAATGGCGGCAGCCAATCCACCGAAAATGCCGCCAATCATCGTATACAGCGCGACGTCCTTCCAGACGGGTCCGCCGAACCCGAAAAGAACAATCAGGTCGCTCGCAAGAGAAAAGATCCAGAGCGCGATCGGAAACGGAATCAGCATCGGATGAATGGGATGCTCGGCCACAGTAGCTCGGGTTTCCATGGATGCCTCCTTTTCGAAC
>DATIBM010000140.1:0-12975 GCA_035457545.1 Nitrospiraceae bacterium | reverse complement strand
TCGGCCATTATCGCGTTCGAAGAAGTCGCGTCTGGCGGCAGCGCGACGATCACGATCACTTCCGGCTCCTATGCCCTGACGGGAACGACAACCGCACTCAAGTGGAACCACCTGGCCTCGGTCAATGTAGGAAGCTACGCCCTTACCGGAACGGCGGTTGGGCTGGCCAAGGGCTTCAGGGTTGCCGCAGCGGTCGGGTCTTATGTCATCAGCGGGGTCGCGACAGCCCTGAAATGGGCGCACGTCGCTCCTCTCGCGGTCGGTTCCTATTCGCTCACGGGCCAGACTGTCGGCCTGCTCAAGGGCAAGACGCTCAGCATCGCCTCCGGGGCTTACGCGTTGACCGGGACAGCAACCGGCCTGTTGTGGAAGCGTGTCGTTTCGATCGCTGTCGGGGCTTACAATATCACCGGCACCGCGACGGCGTTGAAGTGGGGCCATCGCTTAACCGCGAATGTCGGCTCCTACGCGATCACGGGAACGGCGACTGCCCTGAAGTGGGGGCACAGGCTCGCGATCAATGTCGGATCGTATGCGATTAGCGGGACCGCTGTTGCGCTCGGGCGGACTTACCAGCTCGCGGCGGCGGTCGGTTCCTATGCCTATTCTGGAATCGCGGCCACCCTGACAAGGGCGCGATCACTGGCCCTAGCGGCCGGGAGTTATCTGCTCACCGGCCAATCGGTCACTCTGACCCATACTCAGGTAGGGAATCTGGGCTGGGTCGATGAATCGGGTGTCGGGGTGAGTTGGACGGAATCGCCTGAACCGGACGGCGGATGGGAAGGCGTTGGCGTTCCGCCAAACAACTGGGTGTGAGACAATGACGGATAAAGTGCGCGAGGAGATACTGAAGCGCTTAACGGAAGGCAAAAGCCTGAGCGCGATTTGCAAAGACGAGGGAATGCCCGATCGCTCGACTGTCCAGCGATGGCAGAATGACGATGCAGAGTTCGACGCGGCAGTTACGCACGCGCGTGAAGCCGGTTATCTCGCCAGAGCCGACAAGGCTGTTGAGGATGCGAAAGCCAAGGAGGCCGCCGAAAATCCGCAGGCCGCCCGCTTGGCCTTCGATGCCGAGCGCTGGTATTTAGGCAAGCTCTCCAATGCGTTCAGCGACAACAAGGCCCAGAAGCACGAAGTTTCGCTTGATATGAGCGATGAGGCGAGACGGTGGCTGGGCCAAACGTCATAGAGCTGGCGGCGAGGCGCTGGCCGGACAAGCTGGCGCGCCTGAGGGGCGGTTTTTACACGATCAAGGACAAGACCGGCGCCGAAATCCCGTTCGTGATGAATGGCGACCAGGAACGGTTCATTGCCGAGCGTCATGGCCTCGATATCGTCCTCAAGGCGCGGCAGAAGGGATTTACGACCGTCATCCAGCTCGACATGCTGGACGACTGCCTGTTTCGCCCGAATACGTCGGCGGGCGTCATTGCCCACAATCTCGGTGACGCCGAGGCGTTCTTTGCGGACAAGATCAAGTTCGCTTACGACAAGCTGCCGGACGAGTTCCGGGCGGCGGTCCCGGCTACGAATGACACGGTGCGAAGCCTGAAGTTCGGCAACGGGTCTTCGATCCGTGTCGGCACGTCATTGCGCTCAGGGACGCTCCAGCGGCTCCACGTTTCGGAATATGGCAAGCTCTGCGCCAAGTTCCCGGAGAAAGCGCGGGAGGTTAAGTCCGGGGCGTTCAACACGGTGGCTCTGGGTCAGCAGATCACGGTCGAATCCACCGCCGAAGGCCACGCTGGTCACTTCTACGAGATGACCAAGCTGGCGCAGGACAAGCAGAAGTTAGGGGCCGAGCTGACTGAACTGGATTTCAAGTTCCACTTCGCGCCGTGGTGGTCGAGCCCGGAGTATGTGCTGTCCCAGGACGTGAACGAAACCCGCGAGCATCAGGCTTATTTCGAGAAGCTGGAAACGCTTGGGATCGTCCTCACCCGCCAGCAGCGCGCCTGGTATGTGAAGAAGTCCGAAGAGCAGGGCGACGACATGAAGCGCGAATACCCCTCCACTGCGGAGGAGGCGTTCGAGGCGTCGGTCGAAGGGGCTTATCTCTCCAGCCAGATGTCGAAGCTCAGGAAAGAGGGGCGAATCTGCAAAATCCCGGTGCTGGACGCGCCGGTCGAAACGTCGTGGGACCTGGGGGTCAACGATTCAACCGCGATCACCTTCTGGCAAACGGTCGGAATGGAGCGCCGGGCGATCGATTATTACGAGAACTCGGGTGAGGGCTGGGGCCACTACGCCAGGGTCTTGGCCGAGCGCGGGTATAATTACGCTCGCCACTATGGCCCGCACGACATTGCCCACCGGATGATGGGGATCGTCGCGGAGACACGGCAGGAGAAGGCCGAGCAGGCGGGAATCAGGCCGTGGGAGGTGGTCGGGCGTATTCCCGACGAGATGGCCGGGGTCGATGCTTCCCGGGGCTTTCTCGCGCAGGTGTGGATCGATGAGGAGCGCTGTTCGAGGCTGATCCAGTGCCTCGATAACTTCCGCAAGGAATGGGACGAAATCCGGGGCGTGTGGAAGGACAAATACCGCCACGACGAGTTCAGCCACGGCTACAAGAGCCTGGAGACGTTCGCGGTGGGGTGTCCGGTAAGCCCGGTGAAGAACGACGCGGCAACTGAAAGCAGGATGAGGCGGGAATACGCCAAGCGGGTTCAGGGCATTGTCTGAACTGCTGATCGGCTGCGGCAACAGCCGGGTCAAGAAGCTGAAGTTTCATCCCGAGGATGACTGGACCGATTTAACGACGATGGACCACGACCCCGATTGCGGGGCGGACGTGGGTCATGATCTGGAAGAGTTGCCGTGGCCGTTCGAGGCCGACAGCTTCGATGAGGTCCACGCTTATTGCGTGCTGGAGCACTTGGGACGGCAGGGCGACTACCGGAGCTTCTTCGCCCACTTCTACGAGATTTGGCGGGTGCTGAAGCCCGGCGGGATACTGGCGGCGCATTGCCCAAGCTGGAAGTCGGAATGGGCGTGGGCCGATCCTTCGCACACGCGGATCATCGCGCCAGGTAGTTTGGTGTTCCTCAACCGCGAGCAATATCAGAGCCAGGTCGGAACCACGGCGATGACCGACTTCCGCTGGCTGTGGAAGGGCGACTTCGAGCCGATCCACATCGAGGATGACGGCGACCGGTTCACGTTCGGGCTGAGGGCGCACAAACCGGTGAGGTATGCGGATGCTTGAATGGAAGCGCCTCGGCGACCACTGGCACCTGTTCCGTGACGGGAGGCCGTATCGCCGGCCAGGCGTGGATCGTCGCCTCAATTCCGATCTTGTGATCGTCCGGGCGAAGGACTGACATGGCAACAGCTTACGAACCGCACTTGCAGGATGACGTTCCCGCAAGCGGCGGAGCCATGTCCGACGAAGAACTGGCGGGCATTCTCTCGGAACACGAGCAACGGGCGATCGGCTATTACGAAAGCGAGATCGCGCAAGAACAGGCCGACGCGTTAGATCGCTACTACCGCCGGCCTTATGGAGACGAACGGGAGGGCCGGTCGAAGGTCGTTGACGCAACGGTCGCGATCACGGTCGATAATGCTCTGGCGGCGGTGCTCAAGCCGTTCGTTTCGACCGATGAGACAGTGTCGTTCGCGCCCAGAAGCGAGGAGGACGAAGAGGTCGCGATGCAGGCGACCGAATATGTGAATTACGTCCTCCACCAGGACAACCCCGGTTTCCTCATCATCCACGACTGGTTCAAGGACGCGATGCTCCAGAAGCTGGGCGTGGTCAAATGCTACTGGGAGGACCGGACCCGGGCGAAGCCGACGCGTCTTGAACGGCTGGACGCGATGCAGCTCCAGCAGATTCAACAGGAAGAGGAGGTGATCGGCGGGCCCTACGGTCCTGACGAAGACGGATTGTTCACCATCGACATATTGCACAGCGAACCAGACGGGAGGCTGTGCGTCGAGAACGTGCCCCCAGAGGAATATCGGATCAGCCCGTGGGCGCGGCCCGGAAGGGTTCCGCCTTACGAGGCGCATGTCACCAACAAGGTCCGCTCCGAACTGGTGGAGATGGGCTTCGATCCGAAGGTCGTGGAGAGCCTGTCCAAGTCCTCGAATGCCCACCAGGATTCGCGCTACCTCGCCCGCTACGAGGACGAGAGCTTTGAGACGCAGGCTGGATTACAGCCTCCGGGTGACGCATCGCGTGAAATGGTCGCGTTCAACGACGAGTTCGCGCTGGTCGATTATGATGGCGACGGGGTGTCCGAGCTTCGCCGGGTGATGCGTTCCGGCAATGTGATCCTCTACAACGAAGAGGTCGAATACGGGGTGTTCGCGAGGCTCTGTCCATCGCCGATGCCGCACAAGATTTACGGCCAGTGCCCGGCGGACCAGGTCAAGGACGAGCAGCGCATCGCTACCGCCCTGTGGCGGCAGACGCTCGATAATCTCTACCTGTCGAACAACCCCAGGCCAGTAGTTGGGCAGGGGGCCGAGCGGGACAACGGGACCACCATCGACGACCTGATGAGCGGTATTCCCGGCGCGATCATCCGCGCCAAGGATCGCACCCAGTTCGGCGATTTCTCGGTTCCGTTCGTGGCCGACAAATCGTTCCCGATGCTCGAATATGTCGCGCATCAGTCTGAGGCCAGGACCGGCATCTCCAAGCTCGGGCAGGGCATGGACCCGGATGCGATCGACAAAGCGGGGCAGATCACGGCGACCCAGGCCGCGATCATGGAGGACGGAAGAAACAGCCGGGCGGAGATGATCGCCAGGGTCTTTGCCGAAACGGGCGTGAAAGACCTGTTTAAGATCATGCTCAAGATGCTGGTCCAGCACCAGCCGAGGTCGCGGATGATCCGGCTCAGGAACAAATGGGTCGAGATGGACCCGCGCCAGTGGAACTCGGACATGGACGTGGCGATTTCCGTCGGTCTGGGATTGGGCAACAAGGCGGAGCAACTGACCACGGCTCAGGGCGTGCTGGAACTCTATGAGAGGCTGGCCCCCACTCCGTTTGCGACCCTGATCGACAAGGAAAAGGTCTACAACGCGGTCAAGAAGTTCCTCAACGCGGCCGGCATCAAGAACATCGATGACTTCGTGAACGAGCCGCAGAAGGACGAGCAGGGCAATCTCGTCCAGGAGCCGCCGCCGCCCGATCCGAAGATGATCGAGATGCAGGCGAAGGCCCAGATCGAGGCGGCGAAGACACAAGCCAAGGCCCAGGCGGACCAGGCCGAAGCGGAGCGGAAGCTTCAGGAGACGCTGGCGAAGATACATCTCGCCGAAGCCGAGGCACAGTCGAAAGCCCAGCTTGAGCAGGCCAAGGCGATGTTCGAGGCGCGTCTGGCGGAACAGAAGTTCGAGTTCGAGGCCGCATTGGCTGCGAAGGAAGCCCGGCTCAACGAGGAAATCTCGCGCAGGGACGCCGATCGCGAGGACGAGATCAGCAAGAACCGCGAAGGCGGGGATTTGTCTGAATGATTGACGAGCACGCCCTCCGGGAGAGTGCCGAGAAAGGCTCCCGCTACCGCGAATTGCTACAGTCCGGGGAGGTCGAAGAAGCATTGGACGCTGTCGAGCGGCAATATGCTGACGACCTGTTCAACTGCTTCAACCCGGACGAGCGCGAGAATCTGTGGAAGGCCGTTCAGGTCGTCCGCAAGGTCAAGGCCCAGCTCCATTCGATCGAGAGCGACGGGCAACTGGCAAGCTACCAACTGGCCGAAATGAGGAAACTAGGCCGCTAACCTGAAAGGTGAGAAATGACTGACACTGCCCAGCCGGCGACGGCAGCAGAAACCGAAGTCGTGCCCAGCGAAGACGCCCTTCAGGGCGCCGCCGCCGCGTTCAAGACATTCAGCGCCGAAGCCCCGGAAAGACTCCGGGACGACAAAGGGCGCTTTGCCTCAGCCGAAGAGGCCGAGGAACAAGAGATCGAAGCCGAGGAAGAGGCCGAGCCGGAAGGCGAAGCGGAGGCCGAAGCCGAGAGCCAGGAAGACGGGGAAGGGGCAGCCGAAGAGGCCCAGCCAGACTTGCCGACTTCGTGGTCCCAGGAAAAGGCAGAGTTGTGGACCGGGCTCCCACCAGAAGCGCAGGAATATATTCGCCAGCGCGACGGAGAGCAGACCGCTGCGGTCAATGCCAAGTTCCAGGAAGCCGCCAACCTGAGGAAGGCCCACGAGGCCGAAATCAGCGAGGCACAAGCCAACCGCCAGAGGTTCGCCGAAGCGGCGGAGCTGGTTCTTGCCAGCGTTCGTCCGCAGAAGCCTCCCTTGACGATGCTCGATATGAATAGCGCCGATTACAACCCGGACGCTTACCACCTTGCGAATGCACAGTATGAGGAGGCCGCGCAGTTCCTCGCCGGAGTCCATGCCCAGCTCAATGAAGTTCGAGCCCAGGAGCAGGAACAGGCACAACGGGACCGCGCTACCCGCCTCGGGCAGATCAACGAAACCTACCAGCCTGTCCTGTTGAAGGACGTGCCTGACCTGGCCGTCCCAGAAAAGCAGCAGGCGGCGCTGACCGAGATCGCGGATTACGCGGTCAGGAACGGCGTCCCGGAAGAGTATTTCGTCGATCCCGACCATGCCCGAGAGCTGACGGCCCCCGCCATCCACATGATGTGGAAGGCGATGAAATACGACCAGACGCAAGCGGCCAAGGCGAAGGTGCAACCCAAAGCACTGAAACCGGCGGCCCCGGTGGTCAAGCCGGGTGTAACCACGACCCGCAGTTCGATCGAGCGGGCCAAGCGGAACAAGGACTTCGAGCGGTTGGACAAGGAGGGCAGCATCGAAGCCGGTGCGGCCGTTTTCAAACACTTCCTGAGATAAGGACCAACCTCAAATGACCAAAGTGACCAATGCGGTCGCCACTTACGATGTGACGACCAACCGGGAGGACTTGGCCGATGCGGTTTACCGTATCAGCCCAGCCGACACTCCCTTCATCTCCGCCGTCCCGCGCACAAAAGCGACTGCCGTTCTTCACGAATGGTCGCTCGATACGCTCGACTCGGTCAACACCTCCAACGCACGGCTGGAAGGTGACGCTCTTTCGCGAGCGGCATCGACCAACCCGGCCCGGAAATCGAACTACTGCCAGATTTCCAGCCGCGATGCGACCGTGACCGGCACCCAGCGGGCGGTCAATCCCGCTGGAATTGACGACATGATGAGCTTCCAGATGTCCAAGAAGAGCCTCGTGCTTCGCAAGGACATGGAATCCATCCTGCTCGGCAATACCGGCCAGACGGCGGGCAACACCACCACCGCCCGGACCTTGCGTTCGTTCAACGCCTGGATTTCCGGCAACGGGTCCAGGGGCGCCAACGGAGCCGATTCGACCGCTGCCACCGCAGCGGCCACGGACGGCACTGCCGGCGACCTTCGCACCTTCACGGAAACCCTGTTGAAGGATGCGGTGCTGGATGCGTTCGTGGATGGCGGTGAGCCGGACCTGATCCTCTTGGGGGCGGGCAACAAGCAGATCTTCTCGGGCTTCACGGGCCGGTCGATCTCGCAGTTGATCGTCGGCAAGAACGTCATCGACGGCGCGGCCAACATGTATGCGTCCGACTTCGGCGATCTGAAGGTGGTCCCCAACCGGACCATGCGTTCGCGTGACGTTTACGTGATCGATACGTCGAAGGTGGCCGTGTCCTATCTCCGGGCTTTCGAGCCGCAGGAGCTGGGGCGTGTGGGTGACGCGGTGACTCGCGATCTCATCAGCGAATATACGCTGGAGATGCGGGCGCCGGACGCCCACGCGCTGGTGGCCGACACCAACGCCTAACTGACTTGGGGCGGCTCTTCGGGGCCGCCCCTTTTTTCTTAAGGATCGGTCCATGCCAACCAGCATTTCGCGGGACGTGAGCAGTGTCAGCTTCACCCGCCCGGCGGATACCACAGCTTATGCGTCCGGCGACCAGGTAGCCAACTCGACCACTGCCGGCTCTGTCGTGCCATTGAACTTTCCCGGCTGCTCGAACGGAGTTGGCCGGTCGCTGCAAATCAGGCGTGTCAGGATTGGCAAAAGCGGAACCAGCGTGACCAACGCGGCCTTCCGGCTTCACCTGTTCAACGTCCTTCCGACTGTGGGAGCCGGAGACAATGCGGCGATTTCGTTCACGACCGGCATGGCGAAGTATCTGGGCCAGGTGGACGTGACCGTCGGCCAGGCGTTCGGGGATGGGGCGGCGGGCCAGGCCACCACCGACATCAGTTGCTATCCCGTGGCCGGCGCGAGCAACCTCTACGGGCTGCTGGAGGCTCGTGGGGCTTACACCCCGGCCTCGGCCGAAGTGTTCACCATCGCTCTTGAAGTGGCCCAGGACTGATGGCGAAATCAGAGATTCTGGACGCGCTTCCGGGGGCGAAGCGCAAGACCATCGCTCACGAGGAAGACGGCGTGTGGCGCGTCGAGTCCCGGCAGGACTGCGAGCATATCGTCAAGGCCGCGAAGATCATGTCGGAGATGCCGCAGAGCAAGGATTTCAAACTGGCGGCCGTCATCCCGGAAACGGTGTTGAACCAAGCCTTTCTGGAGGGGTGGTTCCACGACAAGGCGAAGTGGCGGGAATGGGCGAACGATCCCCAGAACCGCGAGTTTCGCGTTTGGCCGGGGCGCCTGTGAAAATTGCCCTGTGCATTCCCTGCTACGGGGACACCAAGGCCAAGTTTACTCAGTGTTTGGTGGCGATGGTCGCCCATACTTTGGAAGCGAAGGTCGAGCTCGACGGCAAGGAGGCTCAGATCGAGTTTGAGACGTTCATCGTCTCATCCTCCCTGCTGCTGGAATCCAGAAACCGGTTGGTCGCCGAAGCGATCAACTGGGAGGCCGACTACATGCTGTGGATGGACGCGGACCATGTGTTCCCGCGCGAAGCCCTGCTGATGCTGCTGTCCCGGTCCAGATTGGTTGTGGGGTGCAATTACGCTCGCCGCTTTTCTCCTACGTCCCCGACCGCTTCAAAGCTCGGCACCGACAACGAAATGGACCTGGTGTGGACCACCCGGGAGAAGGCTGAAGCGGGGGAATTGGAGGAGGTCGCCCACGTTGGGCTGGGGCTCTGTCTCGTGGACATGCGGGTCTATGCGATCCTCGAACGCTGGGCGACAGAACAAGGGAAAGAGCACTTCTGGCCGCTGTTCGAGATGCCGGTCAAACCCAACGGGATCGGGTGCGTCGGCGAGGATGTGAGCTACTTCAAGACGCTTCGCGAAGCGGGGGTAAAAATCTTCCTCGACCACGAACTGTCATGGGACGTGGGGCACATTTCCGAACAAATCCTGACCAACGCCCACACCATCGTCCAGAAGCCCAAATATGAGGAATGGACGAAGCGGAAGATGGACAAGTTCAGGAAGGAGGAGGTTGAATGCCAATAACCTCCTATTCGACCCTCGTTTCAGAGCTCGAAAACTTCCTGATCCGTTCCGACCTGACTGATCGCATCCCGACGTTCATCCAGTTGTTCGAGGCGCGGATGAACCGCCTCCTGAGATCGGCGGACATGGAAAATGCCGTCACCAACTCGACCAGCGGGGCGGTGATCGCTCTTCCCGACGATTATCGGGAGGCCAGAACCTTATACATCGACGCCGATCCCGACATCACGCTTACGGCGATGACCCTTTCGTCGTTGAGAGAAACCTATCCGGTGGCGGTGACGGGCAGGCCAACGGCTTATGCGGTCAGTGGGAGGAATCTCTACATCGCCCCGGCCCCTGACGGGGCTTACGTCTATACCCTGACCTATTTCCAGTCGCTGCCCGCGCTCACTTCCTCGAACACGTCCAACTGGCTGCTGGCGGCGCATCCCGACGTTTATCTCTATGGGGTGCTGACGGCCGCCGAAGCCTATCTCCAGAACGACGAGCGATTCCCGGTGTGGAAGGGCGCATGGGACGAAGCCTTGGGGGAAATCATCCAGGAAGCGAACGCGCAGAGGTTGCCCGCCGGCCCTTTGTGCGTTCGGCCAACGGTCTGTGAATAATGGTCGCCCTCAAGAGCTGGGCTCCCGATCTGCCCCCGTTCGGGCATGATAATCTTGTCACGGCCAAGAACGTCGTTCCCGGCCCTCTGGGCTATACGCCGGCCCCCAGTTTGGTCGCCGCTACGGCTGCCTTGCCGGCGGCGTGGAAAGGCGGGGGCAGTTTCATCGGCGTCGGCGGAACCAGCGTCATGCTCGCCGGGGCTGCCGGGGGTCTTTACAAACTAACCGCTTCAGCGGCGACGAACAAACATTCCGGGACATATACGGCGAGGTGGTATTTCGCCCAGTTCGGTGATCTGGTCGTCTGTGTAAACGGTCAAGCCCCGGTCAAATATACGATCGCGACAGATACCGGTGCTGCGCTGGGGGGAAGCCCGCCCACATCAACGATGGTGGCGATTGTCCGGGACTTCGTGTTCCTGGCTGGCAATAGTTCGGCGGTTTCGACCGTCTATTGGTCGGCGATCAACAATGCGGAAGGCTGGACGGCGGGGACCGATCAGTCGGACGATCAGGTTCTGCCCGATGGCGGAGAGATTACGGGGTTGGCCGGAGGTGAGTTCGGTCTTGTGTTCCAGGCCGACGCCATCAACCGGTTCGATTACCAGGGGCTGCCCTTCATCTTCACCCGCTCGAAGGTGTCGGACAATGTGGGAGCGATTTGTCACGGGTCCATCGCCCGGTCGGGGAACATGGTGTTCTTCAAGCACCGGACTGGTTTCTACAAATACGAAGACGGGGCCTTGGAGCCGATCGGGGCGCAGAAGGTCGATACCACCTTCGCTCAGATGTATTCGGTCGCGGACATCAAGAACAACCTGTCGGCGGCGATCGACCCCTATCGAAAGTTAGTCATCTGGGCGATGCCCGACCGGCTGTGGCTCTACAACTGGGAATTGAAAGCCTGGTCCTACATCGAGATTGCCGGGCTTTCTGGGATCACGGTCGGAAGGACGGCTTCGGCTACTCTCGAGGGCCTGGACGCCACTTATCCCGACGTGGATGCGATGACGATCAGCCTGGACGATCCACAGTTCCAGGGCGGCGAGCCGTTCCTGATGGCCGCTTATTCGGATTTCAAGCTCTACTCGTTCGGCGGCCCCAATCTGGCGGCTTTGATGCGTATGGCGATCCAGGAGCCGTTCAACGGCCGGGAAACGATCGTCCGGGGGGCAAGGATTGATGGGGACATTACCGCTGGAGCGTCTTTGAGACTGGACTGTTCCGCCCGGCTGGCTGACAGCCAGACGACGTTCGAGGCTTCGACCGTCCGGGCCAACGGCGACACGCCGATCCGGGCGCGGGGGAGATATATTCAGCCCGAGCTGGCGTTCAACGCTTCAGCGGCCTGGAATTATGTTCAGGGCTTTGACGTTTATGGAGTGGCCGGGGGCAGGCAATGATCCCCGAACAGGAAGCTTCGGTCCCCAAGTGGCAGCGGGCCGTGGCAAATGCGTTGAACCTGATCCTCAGAGGCTATCCGTTCCCGTCCGCTCCATCGGCCCCGCCTGATCCGAAGGACGGGCAGACCTATTTCGACACGACGCTCGGCAAGGTCAGGACGTGGGCCGGCGGGGTATGGAACAACCATTTCTAGTCTCGGTCCTGCCGGGGCAAACCAACCACCCGCTCTGGCCGGATATTGAAGCATTGCTGAAGCCCGCCGCCGAATATGGCGGGGTCAAACCTTTCGAGGACGGCGATTTAGTCTGGGTCGCCTTCCGAGGGCCGGAAATCTTTGGGGTGTGCGTAACCGAGGGGAACGCGGTGAAAGCCATTGCCGGGTCACGGATGAAGGACTGGCTGCCCCAACTGGATGAAGCCGTAAGCGACTGGGCAAGGAGCAACGGAATGGAACGTCTGGTCGCCTTGGGGCGCAAAGGCTGGCTGCGGCACTTTCAGAAATATGGCTGGGCGCTTCGCGGCGAGGAAGACGGACGGCTGTTGTTCGAGAAGGAATTGTTAGATGGGCGGTAAGCCGAAATCCACGAGCCAAAGCTATTCGGGCTCGTCAAATCCGGCGTTTCAGCCAATGGCGCTGTCCGCTGCCGGGAACGTGCAAAGCGTGTTCAACCAGAACCAGCCCAACCTCCAGGCTCTCACCGGACAGGCGACGAACATCGCCAACACGGCGGCCGGGAACTTCGGCGCGGGTCAGCCCAATCTAGGAGCGGCGAGGGGTTATGTCGGTGACGTGCTGGCAGGCAAATACCTGAACGGCAACCCGGCGATTGCACAGATGCTGGCGAGGCTGAGGGGGGACACGCTGGGCGCGGTCAATTCCAACTATGCCGGGGCCGGAAGATACGGCTCGGCTTACCACGACAATGCGGTGGCGCGGGGCGTTGCCGACGCCGAAGCGCCGATCCTGTATCAGAACTATTCGGACGAGATGGGGCGCATGGGCGAGGCCGCGAATGCCGCGCAAGGCATGTCGGCGGCGGATTACAATGCGGCCCTTGCGGGTCTCGGGGTCAGTGCCGAACTGCCCTATACTGGATCGAACGCGCTGGCGAACTCGCTTGGGGCATTGTTCTCAGGCGGGCAGGACAAGAGCAAGCAGACTGGCGCTTCCCCGATCTGGGGTGCGATCGGTTCTGGTCTTGGCGCTGCCGCCACGGCCTTTTCGGATCGCCGCCTGAAGACGAATGTTCGGCGCATCGGCGAGTATGCTGACGGTCTTGGTCGCTATCTCTTCGCCTACATCTGGGGCGGGCCGGAACACGAAGGCGTGATGGCGGATGAGGTTGCGGAATTGAGGCCGTGGGCGCTGGGGCCGATGGCGGGCGGTTACGCGACCGTGGATTATTCGAGGCTCTAGTGCCCATTCCTCCGGGCTGGGATCGTCTCGGCTTCACCAGCGGGCGCCGGACCTATCGCGGCAACCGGTTGGTCGGCGGCGTTCCGAACAGCGAGCATCTGCGCGCCACTGCCGGGGACTTCACGGCATCTCCTGCGGCCCTGCGGGCGTTTTT
>DATIBM010000139.1:0-3829 GCA_035457545.1 Nitrospiraceae bacterium | reverse complement strand
TAGGAGGCTGCTGATGTACAAGACCATCTATATCCCGGTCGACAATTCGGACCATTCCAATACCGCCGTCGACCTGGGGATTGAGCTGGCAAAGACGTTCGGTTCCAAGGTGGTGGGGAGCCACGTCTATGCCGCCAAAATGCACGATAAACGCTTCAAGCAGATGGAGGCCGGGCTTCCCGAGGAATATCACGACGAGAAGGAGTTGGACCGCCAGCGGCAGATCCACGATTCATTGATCACCCGCGGCCTCCAAATCATCACCGATTCCTATCTCGATTACGTCGATAAGAAGTGCACCGAGGCCAACCTGCCGCTGGAGCGCAAGTCGCTGGAAGGCCGCAACTGGAAGGTCCTCGTCGAGGACATCACCACCAGCGGGTATGAACTCGTCATCATGGGGGCCCTCGGCGTCGGCGCGGTCAAAGACAGCGTGATCGGCAGCAACACGGAGCGCGTGATCCGGCGCGTCCGGACCTCCGATATGTTCATCGTGAAGGACACCAAACCCCTCGGCGAAGGCAAGATCGTCGTCGCGGTGGACGGGAGCCCCTACTCCTTCGGCGGTTTGATGACGGGCCTGGCACTGGGCAAGGCGCTCAATCGTCCGGTTGAGGCCATCTCGGCCTTCGACCCCTATTTCCATTATGCCGCCTTCCACAGCATCTCTGGCGTGCTCAACGAGGAAGCCGGCAAGGTCTTCCGGTTCAAGGAGCAGGAAAAGCTCCACGAGGAAATCATCGACAGCGGGCTTGCCAAGATCTACCAGTCCCACCTGGACATCTCCCGCGAAGTGGCGCAGGCCGAGAACACCGACATCAAGACCACGCTCCTGGACGGCAAGGCCTTCGAAAAGATCATCCAATATGTCCGGAAGGAAAACCCGTGGCTGCTGATCGTCGGCCGGATCGGCGTCCATAGCGACGACGACATGGACATCGGCAGCAACACCGAGAACCTGCTGCGGAGCGCCCCCTGTAACGTGTTGGTCTCAAACCGCAAATATGTGCCGCCCATCGACACCCAGGCCGAGTACACCATCGCCTGGACGGAGGAGGCGCTGCGCCGGATGGAGAAGATTCCGGTGTTCGCGCGCGGCGTCGCCAAGACTGCCATCCACCGGTACGCCATCGAAAAGGGTCACACGATCATCAGCAACTCTGTGGTGGACGCGGCGGTCGGGCACATTTTGCCGAAGGGCGCGATGGACGCGATGCGGGCGTTGGGCGCAGGCTTGGACGCCTCGGGCGTAGACCGGGACAGGATGCAGGCGGACAGCGCGGTCGCCCAGGACCTGATGGGCAAGACCCTGAGCGGCATGATGACGCAGATCGTCGAGGAGAAGCCAGCCGTGACCCAGGCCAACCAGGCCTATCTCGACCGGATGAGTCAGAACTATTTCGTCTGCGACGGGTGCGGCTACGTCGGCAAGGGCGAAACGCCGGTCAAGTGCCCGGTGTGCGGCGCCGAAGGGGCTCGGTTCAAACAGGTTGATAAGTCGATCTTCGAGGCCGCCGCCAAGGCGGAGGGCGCCGTGGAAACCGAGCTGGCCTACGACGACGTCCCGATGCAATGGACCAAGGAGGCCAAGGAGGCCATCCGCGCCGTGCCGGCCGGATTTCAGCGCCGGCGCGCCAAGGCCAAGATCGAAAAGACGGCCCGCAAGCTCGGCATGACCACGATCACGCTCGAATATGCCGCGCCCATGATCCAAGAGGCGGCTTCCGAGGAATACAGCCCGATTTTCGCCAACAAGGGCGCCGGCACCTCGGCGGAGGCCGAGGCCTTGCTGAAGGGTGCCGCCGGCGCCAACGGGACGAACGGGACAAATGGAGCAACCAGCTCCGCGGCCAATGGGCGTGAAGCCCAGGCTCAACCGGCCGTCGCAACGGCTGCCGGTTCGCCCGCAGCCAAAGGAACCGAGCAGCCGTCGGCTCCGGCCGATCCCTATGTCTGGACGGCCGATGCCCAGGCGAGGCTTGAGCGGGCTCCGGAAGGGTTCATGCGGGACTGCACGAGAGCCCTGATCCTCCGCCATGCCGAGAAGATCGGGACCACCACGATCACGCTTGAGGTCGCGAACGAAGGCATCGAGGAATCCAAGAAGTATATGGAGGAGGCCCTCAAGACGGGCAACCTCAAGACCATCATCGCGGACCTCACAGGCAAGTGAGCGTCATTCGTCAACCGGCAATCGTCAAAAGGGAGGAGCGTCAGGCTTCAACCTTGATCGTCAATCGCGGAAGTGAAGTATGGTGTTCTGAGTGCATCCCCGCGTTCCTGGCGAATGACGGATGTCGAATGACGATTGACGCTTTTTCTCAATAATCAAGTCATGGGTAAATCACTGCCGATTCTGAATATCTCCGGGTTGGCCGATCAGCTCGGGTCATTTGCCGGGCAGATCCAGAAGTTCATGTCCGGCCCCTTGCCGACTCCCGGTCCGGGGGACGGCCGCACGGTCGATGACTTCAAGCCCTATCTGATCGCGCTCAACCTCACCAAGCGCTGCAACCTCAAGTGCGCCCACTGCTATCTGGACGCCACGACGAAGGCCGGGGGCGCCTCCGACGAGCTGACGACCGAGGAGTCCTTCCGCCTGATTGACCAGATCGCAGAGGTCAATCGCGGCTGCCTGCTCGTCATCACCGGCGGCGAGCCGCTGGTCCGCCCGGACATTCTCGATATCGCCCGGCATGCGGTCGCCAAGGGATTCATCGTGGTGTTCGGCACCAACGGCATGCTGATCGACGACCGGATGGCCAAAACGCTGGTGGAGATCGGCGTCATGGGCGTGGGCATCAGCATCGACTCCCTCGACAAGGAGAAGCACGACCGGTTCCGGGGCGTGCCGGGCGCCTGGGAAGAGGCCGTGGCCGGCATCGAAGCCTGCAAGCGCAACGGGCTCCAGTTCCAGGTGCATTTCAGCGCGCAGCCGATGAATTACCAGGAACTGCCGCAGGTGATCGACTGGGCGCACGGATTAGGCGCCAGGGTCGTCAACGTGTTCTTCATGGTCTGCACGGGCCGAGGGGAAGAGCTGACCGACATCACGCCGACCCAATATGAAGAGGTCCTCACCTATCTGGTCGAGTGCCAGGACAAGTACAAGGACATGCTGGTGCGGGCCCGCTGCGCCCCGCATTTCAAGCGGTTGGCCTACGAGAAGGACCCGAACTCCCCCCTCACCAAGGCGACCGGCTACATGGGCGGCGGCTGCCTGGCCGCAACGAATTATGCCAGGGTGACGCCCAACGGAGAGCTGACCCCCTGCCCCTACATGCCCCTCTCCGCCGGCAACGTGCGGGAGACGAGCTTTGTGGACCTGTGGGAGCGCTCGCCGATCTTCGACTCGTTCCGCTATCCACATCTGAAAGGGAAATGCGGCGATTGCGAATACAGCGAGATCTGCGGCGGCTGCCGCGCGCGCCCCTATGTCGATCACGGCGATTGGCTCGACGAGGATCAATGGTGTCTCTACACCCCGAAGGGAGGCGAGAAGGTTCAAGTGGCCTTCAACATGCCGGAAGAGTCCGAAGTCGCCTGGGATGAGGCGGCGCAACTCCGGCTCAGCCGGATTCCCTACTTTCTCCGCGCCATGGTGAAGAAAGGCGTCGAACGGCACGCGCGCGAACAGGGCCTGCCGCTCGTGACCGTGGAGCTGATGGAAGAGCTGCGCAAGAAACGCTTCGGGAACGACGCGCCGGTGTTCAAGTTTTAGCGTCAATCGTCACTCGTCATTCGTCAATGGGCGCCGCGTGAAGGCCATTACGTCCTTCGAGCACCTGGATGTGTGGATCGTCGGGAGAGACATCAAAAGGGAATTGTA
>DATIBM010000138.1:0-10945 GCA_035457545.1 Nitrospiraceae bacterium | reverse complement strand
TCCCGGTCCGTGCGGATGTGCTGGGCCTGGCCCTGAGCGGACCGGATGGCGATCCGGTCTATCTCGAAGGGCCGGGCTCCGGGTTCGATCCGCTGTTGAAAGACCTGTTGAGCGATCAGGCCGTGCTCAAGGCGGCTCATGATCTCAAGCCTGTGTGGCTGGCGCTCAGACGGGAGGGGATCGATCTTGCGAGCCCTCTGTTCGATACGATGATCGCGGCCTATCTGCTGAACCCCAACCGACGCAGCCACAGTCTAGAGACGGTGGCGCTCGATACCTTGGGGTATCAGCTTCGCGGGGTTCGTGTGGGCAGACCGGCCGAACCGCCGGCCGACCTCTTCACCGTCCAGCCTCCGCCCGGCGCTCATCAGGCCGGCGAAGCCGCGACCGTCGTCCAGCGGCTCCTGCCCTTCTTGAAGGAAGGCTTGGAAGCCCAGGGCATGCTGCGGCTGTTCGAGGAGGTGGAAATGCCGCTCGTGCCGGTGCTGGGCGAGATCGAGCGGCAGGGTTTCCTGCTCGACGTTTCGGCCTTGGAGGAATTGAACAAGGAGCTGGAGCGCGAATTGGACCGGATGATGGGAGAGATCGCGTCCATCGCAGGCGGCGCCTTCAACATCAACTCGCCGAAACAGTTGGCCACCGTGCTGTTCGAGAAATTGGGCCTCAAGCCGATCCGCAAGACCAAGACCGGCTATTCCACCGATGAAGACACGCTCACGCAGTTGGCGTCGCAGCATGAGCTGCCGGCGCAGATTCTCAACTACCGCAGCCTGAGCAAGCTCAAATCGACCTATGTGGAGGCGCTGCCGAGCCTGGTGAATCCGGAAACCGGGCGCTTGCATACCTCGCTGAACCAGACGGTAGCCGCGACCGGCCGCCTCTCCTCGGCCGATCCCAATCTTCAGAACATCCCTGTCAAGGGGGAATACGGCCTGCGCATCCGCGAGGCGTTCGTGCCGCCGCCGGGGCATCTCTTGCTCTCGGCGGACTATAGCCAGATCGAGCCGCGGATTCTCGCGCACCTGTCGCAGGACTCTAAGCTGATCACGGTCTTCGAGCGGGGGGAGGACATTCACATGGCGACCGCCGTGGAGATTTTCAACCTCTCGCCGGACCGCATCACCAAGGAGATGCGCCGCGCGGCCAAGACCGTGGTCTTCGGGATTCTCTACGGCATCAGCCCCTATGGATTGTCCCAGAACCTGGGGATCACCCAGACCGAGGCCAAGAAATATATCGATGCCTATTTCGAGCGCTATGCGGCGGTCAAGGCCTTCCTCGATCGCACGATCGAACAGGCGCGCGAGCGGGGCTACACGACCACGATTCTCGGGCGCAGGCGGCCTATTCCGGAGATCGCCAGCACCGATCCGGTCCAGCGCGGCTTCGGCGAGCGCATGGCGGTGAACAGTCCCATTCAAGGCTCGGCTGCGGACCTGATCAAGCTGGCGATGATCCATGTGCACCGGCGGCTTCGCGACGAACTGCCCCGCACCAAGATGATCTTGCAGGTGCACGATGAATTGGTCTTTGAGACTCCGGAAGACGAAATGGAGCGGGCGAAGCAACTCGTCCGGTCGGAAATGGAGGCGACGGGGGAGAATCTGGGCCTGTCGGTGCCGCTGAAGGTGGATGTGGGGGTTGGGCATAACTGGCGCGCGGCGCATCCGTAGAGGGGGCCAGCCAACTTAAGACGATCCTTGTACCGGCTGTGGCTGCAGGCAAAAAGGTGGAAGGACGCCCATACTGGTCCTGTGCTCCCGGAACGCGCGCCCTCAGAAGGGGCCGGGGTACCCGTTGCGCTTTCCCCATGCAACGGGTCGTGACGGCCGCAGTGGGACCAGCATGAGCGTCCTCCCAGAGAAAAAGGACGACGAGCGAGCTTGGAGGGAGTAGTCATAAATCTGCTCGCGCAACCCGCGGCCATAGAAGGCCTTCGTTGGATGCGCGCCGTGAAGCCCGCACCAACTGCTTCGCAGATGACAGACGCCGCTTAATACGGGGATTGATCGGAGGGGTGAAGCGATTATTCACCAGCCAATCATGTCACGGCGATCGCGAAGTTTGTCGGTTTCGGAGGCTGAGTTTCAGGCTCTGGTCCAGGAGGCGCTTGACAGCGTGCCGGAGCCCTATGCCCAGCATTTGGCCAACGTGGCCGTCGTGGTCGAGGAGGAGCCGTCGCAGGAGGTGCTCGACGAGCTGGAATTGGAGAGTGAGGATGATCTCCTGGGACTGTATCAGGGTGTTTCCATCGACAAGGAGTCGTTCTTTCAGGCTGGCGGGCAACTCCCGGCGCACATCTCCATTTATCGGGGGCCGATCCTCCGGTTTTGCCGCACCAAGAAAGAAGTGGTGCAGGAAGTGCGCGACACGGTCGTCCACGAGATCGGCCACCATTTCGGCCTGGATGACGACGAGATGCCGTATTGAACTCGGGCGGAGCTTAAGCCACCATTGACCACGGGATCATTCCGGCACCAGAGTTGGAGGCGAGATATGACACTCGTTCGAAGCGCATCCTTATCATTCGGATTGGCCTTGCTCGGCTTTGTGCTGGCCCTGATGTTGGGCGGGCGCTGGTTTCAGGCCGGGGCGCAGGAACCGCGGAAATTCCAGTATAAGATCGTGGAAGCCACCACGGACATTCACAACATGCAGACGCTGCTGAACGAGTATGGCGCCGCCGGGTGGGAGCTGGTTGCGGTGGGTTTCGGCGACCTGACTTCCCCAAGGCTGATCTTCAAGAAATGAGGCTGCTGCAGCGGACCCTGCGCCAGGCTGTGAACTTCGGTTCCCTTGAGCTTTAGCGGACTTCGCAGTAGGCTAGTCTAGGGAAATACGATTGATGGCCGCACTGATTCCGAATCGGGCTGAATTGATACTGCTTCATGAACGAGTTGGATGACGGTGTTCCTTTCCACTGGTCACACCTGCTGCCTCGGAGTCGCTGGCTGATCCTCATCGCGCTGGTTCTAGCCTGCGCCGGCTGCGCCGGGCAGGCAAGGGCGCCGGTGGGGGCGAGCTATGCGGAAGCCAAGCAGCGTTATTTGGAGGCGTTGGAGCGGGATCTGGGGCTCGCCGCACAGTATTCGCGGCTGGTGCCGATTCCGTCGTTCGCCGAGCCTTCCCGTCCAGGCGCCGTATTCAAGAAAGGGAATCCTCGTCCGCTGCACACGGCCTGCCTGGTCCCCCTGGACCGGTTACCGGAGCCAAAGGAAGTGGCCGAACTCTGGTCCTCCGGGCCCCCTCCTCGATTCAAACTGCTCGAAGAGAGCTTGCCGCCGTTTCTCAAAACGGCCATGCAGAAGATTCCCCGGATTAATCTGGCGGTGACCCAGTCGGCGACCGCCATGCCCGTCTTGGCTGATACCTCCCAGGTGCTTGTGTCCGCGGACGAATTGAAGCAGGCGTTTCGCAACGAGGCTTGTTTACAGGCGATCCTCAGCCAGGAGGTGTTGGTTGTTCGGGGCCTGCTGACCGGCGCCGATGCGGTCCTGAATTCCCGCTATTTTGACGCGGGAAGCGGGCAAGAGGTGCTCAAGGACGAGCATATTCGCGCGCTCCAGGATGCGTCCGGCCATTTCTATGTGCAGGAAACGGATCCCAAGCCGAAATATTGGGTGCTCTCGTCCTGGCAGGTGAAAATCGCGATCGTTCCCGAGCCGGCGACGCCCGAGCAGCGCGCCGTGGCCGTGAAGAATTTTCTGGCCTCGAATCACGGATCGTTGGTGGTCGTCGAACGGAGGCCAACAGACCAGGAGGTGCAAGGATTGCTGGACGACCTGGTCTCGCTGACCAAGCACCGTACGACGGGAACCGCAGCCACTGGCCGCCCCTGAAGGACAAAAGACAAGGAACCCCCGGCAGCCTCTATGGGTATAAGGCGGCCGCGATCTCGGAGGTGTTGAACAGCATCGCGTTCAAGCGGGTATAGGCGGCATGGCCGTAGTAGTGGTCGCGCGCTTGGGTCGAGCCGGTCGAATCCTTGTAGTCCACCAACAGGCAGAGCCCGTCGTTGTGGCAGCGTACGGACCGGCGGGAGCATTCCAACCACCGTTCAAATCCGTCCCAGGGTTCCAGCAACTCCCATAAGGCCTTGTTTGCGGCTTGGGCCTCGGTCGAAACGGGCTTGGCGTCCGTGCCGGCGACGGCCAGTTGCTGCACGTAATCTCCGCCCCAGGCGATAGGCAGTTCCATCGTGATCTGCGGCAGTTCCGTTTTCGCCAGCCAGGTCTTGCCGTCGATCCGGAGCATGCGCTGGTTCACGATATGCAACAGTTTGCCGATTCCGGCCGGGTCCCAGCCGTATCGCACCGGCGTGCCGAACGTCACCACGTCGAGGGCGGCTCCGTTCAAGATCGTCTTCTCCCGCAACCGCCGGTCCAGCGTTCCCAGCAATTCCTGGCCGACCGAGCCGGAGGGGTTCTGTCTGGCCGCGTCGTTCAAGATCGAGAAGAAGCGCAGGTAGCCGGACAGTTTCTCCGGGGCGAGGAGATTCGACGCAAGGGCGAGCAAGAGGCCGGCCTGCCCGTGGGCCTGGACCAGAATGCGATCGCCTGGTCCGAGCGTGAGGTCCTCCGTCCACCGGTGCAGATCATCCAGCAAGCGGCAGGCCGCCTGCGCCCGTCCCAGATGGTGGTGCTCGCAGGACCAGAGGTACCGTTCGCAGGCGATCGGTTTGGGGAGGTCCCGGTTGAGAGCTTTGCGAAAGAGTTGCAGCGCATGTTCCGTCACGTTTCCCGCGTCCCCCAAGGTCTCGTCCAGCATCTGTTTCGCGGCCGCGTCGTTCCGGTACGGCGGACGGGGCCAGCCGGGCGGGCCGGCCAAGCCGTTCGTCGATTCCCGCATCAGGGCCAGCAGCGCATCCAATCCGGAGATGCCCCGCGAATAGCCGCGCTTGAGTCCGCCGACCTCATCAAGCCGTTGCATGCCGAAGAGATCGGAGCCCAGCAGAGAGCCGTGCAACAGCACCACCAGCCGAACGCCGCTCCGAGCCAGTTGCCTCCCGCATAAGGCCATGGCATCCGACCAGGCCGGGGAATCGGGGGCTGGGTCGGAAGACAGCTCCCGATAGATCAGCCGGTCCTTCGGCTCGGCCCGGCTGTACTCCGCATGTTGGAAGTTGTTGTCAAGCGGCATGGCGGGATGTACTTACCCGAAACCGAACCTCCAGTGCAACGAGGGGCGGGAATTCGGTGCGACGACCGGGGAGAGGCGTGAGACCGAGCAACCTATCGTGCCGGGTGTGGCGGGGGTTCTGAGGATTCGCGCGGAAGGCCGGGGGGAACAGCCTGCTTGGGCATGACGGCGGTGCTGGAACAGGTGCCGTTGGCCTCGTCGAATCGCCGGTCGATGATCTTCACGCCTTGGAGATATTCCTGGACGAGTTCCTCGCGGAGGATTTCGATGTCCTGCTCGCTGGTGTGGCCGGTACGTTCGCGCACTCGATCAATGGCGTGCTCCTTGACCAGCACACGGATCTGTTTGGCCAGGTCGGTGCGCGCCGACAATTCCGCGACCCGTTGGCAGGTGACGCGGCCTTTTGCCAGATCGCCTTGGCCGGTTCCGATCAGATATGAGTCCGGGGAATAGGAAGCAGGGTCGAGCGGCAGCGAGGGCTCCTCGCGGGACACAGCGGCTCCGGTCTGTTGGTTCCCAGCGGGCTGGTGCAGACGCTCGAAGGCCTGCTCCGCTCGCTGACGGACGGCAGCGGAGTCGTCGCCGGCATCGGCTGCGGAAGAGACCGGTGCCCAAAGCATCGTAAGGATCAGACTGGAAATAATGGTGAAGATCACGGCCATGAGTCACCTGCCTCCGCTCCCGCCGGTCTTACCCCCTCCCGGATGGGCTCCACTGCCTGGAGCGACGCCGGGAAGCGCACGTTGCAGTTGAGAGAGTCCCCGTCCTGACGAACGAGGCGGGGCTTGCGATGCACCGCTCGGCGCTTGTGGAACATGGGCGGAGGGTGCGGCAGGCTTCACCGGCTGGCCGGAAGGGGGAAGTTGCTGGACGACCGGCGGCAGCGAAGGCGTGACCGAAGGACTGCCGGCCACCGGCGGCCGGACTACGGAAGGAGGTCGGGCGATGCCGGGCTGGATCAAATACTGTCGAAGTTGGCGGGGGGAGTCTGGCTTGCCGGTCGGAGCCACAACCTGCGCGCCCGGATCGGAAGGAGGTGACATCGGCATCGGGCTCAACAAATGGGGAAACGTGGTCTGCAGGCGGTGCAGGCTTCGATTGGAGGCGGAAGGTGCGGGCGCAATCGGACCTCCCACAGTCGGCGAGACCGTCGAGGGGACAACCGGAATCGGTTGGATAACGCCGGACGGCGGCGGAGGAGCGTGGGGAGCCGGTGGAGTGGGCGGGGCCGGGGGAACGGGAATTCCGCTCTGAGCCGCCACCGCCTGTTGCGCGATCGGGACATAGGGGCTGTTGGGATAGAGTCGGCCGGCCTGAGCCAGCAATCCGTAGACCAATCCTGGCCCGGACCAGGGAGACAGGGAGGACCAGAGGTACGGCCCCGCGATCACCCACTCCGTCCAGGCTTGATGGACCAGCGCGTTGGACTGAACCTGGTTGAGCAGGTCGGCCCGTTGGCGGCTGGCTTCCTCTACCTGATCCTGCGTGGAGGCGGCAGCCAAGGCCTGGTTCGCCTCATCAAGGGCCTGTTGAAGCTGATCGACTTCGGCCTTCAGCGCGACCAACTGCTGCCTCGCCTCTTCGTTCTCCCGGAGTTTCTTGATGGCGTCCGCGACTTCGTCCGTATCGACCTGCGCGACCACATCGACATGGAACACCACCGCGTTGTTGTCGAGACGAGTCGAGACCTGTTGATCGAGGATGTTGACGACGCCGGCGGTGTAGGTGCGGATCTCATCCTTGGTGACGTTAAAGTTCGTGACGACCGTGACGCTCTCCAGGTAGAGCGCCACCTGCTCCAGCGCATTCCGTTTGGCTGCTTCGGACGCAAGGCGGACCGCATCTTCCTTGGTGTCGTGTCCCCCAAGGAGATGTTCGCCCTCGGCCGTCAGCGTTCTGATCTCGGCGTCGGCCGGTGAAGAAAGGAGGCAGACACAGAAAAGCCCGAACAGAAGGCCGCATAAGGACCCCTTTCCGATTGGCCCCCGAACGACCGGCCCCTCCTGTGTCACGGACGGCTCCTTTTTTAGGGGGTCTTATCAGCAGGGGTCCTGCTCTGCTGTTAGCCTATCACAGACGCCTCTGATGTGTGGGCGACGCGCGGCTCAATCTCCCGCCGTTTCTAGCCTGGGCGGCAGTCAAGGCCGGGCCGGATGTGAACCGCAAGGTATTCCCGACCGGCTGGATCTGGAACAAGATAGGGAGCCGAGCCGAAGGATTAAGCAGAAACAGGGGAGGATGACGAGGGAGAAATGAGCCGGCTTGGTTGGATCGTCTGGCTGTTCGCTTCCATCGCTTCAAACATCAAGCAACATTTGAGGCGGCCGCAGACCCCCAGGAGCTTGGGATCATCGACCGGCACCCCCAGCTTTCTCGCCTGCTTGATGCTGACCGGCTGAAAGTCCGTGAGGAAGCTGGCGCAACAGAGCACCAGCCCGCAGGTGTCCACCCCGCCGAGGCGTTTGGCCTCCTCCCGCGCGCCGATCTGTCGCATCTCGATGCGGGAATGGAACCGGCGGGCCAGAATGCGGACCAGTTCCCGAAAGTCGATCCGGTCGTCCGCCGTATAGACGAACGTGATCTGCCGCCGGTCCAGTGCGGCATAGACCTCGACCATTTTCATCCGCAGCCCGAGCGCCACCGTCTGCTCCCGGCAGAAGGCGATTCCCTCACGGGAGAGGGAAGGCTGCCGGCGAATGATCGCCAACTCCTCCGCAGTCGGGACGCGGAGCACCGATTTCATCACCCTCATGGGAGGACTGAACGGAACCGCATAGGGTTCGGCATGGACGACCCCATAGGTCAGCTCTCCATCATGCTCCAGAATGACAGGATCTCCCAGGCCGGCGGTCACGGAGCCCGCATTGAGCTTCTTGACCTCCCCGCGATTCCTGATTTTCACCCCGATGAGGCGAACAAAGGCGGGATAGGGCTGGGCCAACTCGCGGGCGATGAGATCTGAAACCATGGTGAGACCACTATACACGATTCCGCGCCGGGACGAAAATAGGAAACCCTGGCTGGCATGCAGCCGGGCCAAACGAGTAGGATGACGGTAGTCAGGCGGCAAGGCCAAGGATGAGGGTTGCATGACGGACTGAAAGGGGCTGGAAGAACGACTGAACAGACGCAGGCTGCCCGCGGTCGGACCGCCGGGCGCCGACCTTGTCACCGTCAAAAACCCCGTGGTAAGGTACTCGGCTCATCCAGGAATCATCGGTCCAGCGCAGCAGGGGAGTGGGAACTCATGATCGCTCGACATCGACGAAGAGACGGGCTCTGTATTCTGGTTCTCGTCTGGTGCTTGATGAATGGCGCGGCCGGCGCTCTGGCTGCGTCCACGGGGATTCCGCCCCTTCCGGAGGCGGCGGGGAAGGGTCAATCGGCTGCGCAACAGGCCATCCTGTTCGTGTTGGAAGGCGTCGGCCAGGACTCGCTCAAGGCTGCATCCATGCCGGTTTTGAGCCGCCTGATCAAAACAGGGTCGGTGACCTGGGGCGCGGCGGCGGTGAATCCCCCTTTGCGGCTCCCGACCATGGCGTCCCTCATTACGGGCCTGCCGGTGGAACGTCACGGGATTACGTGGAATAGTTTTGATTTTGCCAGAGGCTATCCGCGGCCGCCGACGATGTTCGACTATCTGGATTTGAGCGGGGGGCGCGATACGACCATCTTCTACATGGACGAGTCGCTCTATCAATTGGCCAAGCCGGAACCCTATATCGACCACCAGATCTGCGGGGCGCTTCGTCCCGAATGCAATGCGACAACCGTGGTGTCCTATATCCGCCAGTATTTCAAGAAGGCCACCAGCGGGCACGGCTACGGCCATGCCATTCCGTCTCTGCCGCATCTGTTGATCGTGCACCTGCCCGATGCCGGCCGGGCCGGCGCGGCCGAGGGATGGACCTCGAAGAGCTATCGCGAGGCCTTGAACACCATCGATCGCGCGATGGGGGATGTGCTGGCCATCTATGACGAACTAGGGTTGTCCAAGGAGACGACCGTGTTCGTCACGTCGATCAGCCCCCCGGGAGCCGACCATTTCGGAGATGCGGAGCCGGCGGCGGCTCCGGCTGGCGCCAAACCTCCCCACATTCTGTGGTTGGCGTCGGGCGCCGGGGTCAAACGGGGGCATGTGATCGCGCAACCCGTGTCCCTGATCGATACGGGGGCCACGGTCATGCGGGCGTTGGGCCTGGATACCGAAACGCACACGGAGTGGCAAAGTCGCGTGATCAACGATGTCTTCACCAACGGATCGGGCGGATCGAGCGAGACCGGTCGAACCTCGGGGGCGGAACGTCATGCCCATTAAGAACGAATCTGGAAGGACGATGCGAACGGGGATTGGCCTGAGACCGGCCGATGCGGCGGTCGGGCCGGCGCCGCATGTGCCCGTCTGGGGAATGGCGCTCGCGGCGATCGTGGTGGGGCTGGTGCTGCCTGCCACGACGGTTCTGGGGGCCTCCGCTGCAAAGGAATTTCCCATCACCATCGACGCCACCAAGCTTGAACCGCCCTCCTTGTGGCAGATTCCGGGCCTGACGCCGGCCATTTGGACGTTGGATCCGGAAAGTACGGATGCGTTGCGCACGGCGGAGGTCACGGAGCTTCGGTTGAAGGCGGGCACCTATTCGTTCGCGACCTTCACGTTCAGTTTTCAGTTTACGGTCACGCAGGACGGGACCCTTGAATTCGAGAAGAAGTACGATCAATGTGTGAGCGGGCGTGGAACCCGTACGCTTCTGGTGAAGTGCAAACGTATGCAGCCGTATGGGGGACAACGCGATTACGAGTATTAATCGCGCCGCGAGAGGGAATCATGACACAGGCGGTCGAAGATTTGCTGGAAGCATTGGAAGACGTCGATGATGCCACGCGGGAGGAGGCGGCGAAGGCCCTTGCGGAACGCGCCGATCCCAATACGCTGGATGCGTTGATTCAGGCCTGCGAAGACGAGTTCTGGTCCGTGCGGGCCTCTCTCGCCAAGGGATTGGGCCGGATCGGCGGCGCCAAGGCGCTGGAGGCGCTCGTCAAGCTGTTCAACGATCCGATCATGGAGACGCGCGACGAAGCTGTCCGGGCGGCGACCGGCATGGGGGCCTCGGCGGTCGAGCGGCTCATGGCCTGCCTGAAAGACGAGCGCTGGCGGGTCAGAGAACATGCCGCCAAGGCCTTGGGCGACATCAAGGATGCGCGCGCCGTCGATGGGTTGATGCTGGCCTGCCGGGACCGCGATGGAGCCGTCAAGAGCGCGGCGGCCGAGGCGCTCGGGAAGATCGGCGATCCCAGGGCGGTGCCGGCGTTGATCAAGTTGTTCCGGGATTCCTCGAAGATCGTCCGCGAGACAGCCGGAACGGCGCTCGTGACGATCGGGCAGCCGTCGGTCGATCCGTTGATCGAGAGCATGAAGGACAAGGATTTCGTCGTTCGCTGCCATGCCGCGCGGGCGCTCGGCGGCATGACGACGGACTATCAGATCGGGCGCAGTTGGGTGCGGGACGACAAAGTCGTGGCCGTCCTGTGCGCCGCCCTGAAAGATCCGGATCGCGCTGTGCGGGAGGACGCCACGATCGCGCTCGGCATGATCGGGGATCCGCGGGCGATCGATCCGTTGATCGAGGCGATGAAGGATGGCGCGGTCAAGCGGCACGCCATTGCGTCGCTCGGCATGATCGGCGATCCGCGCGCCTTGCCGCCCGTGCTCAATGCGTTGAAGGGAAAGGGTATTCGTCAGGACGGCACCCCGACGCCCGGCTGCATTGTCAGCGAGGACGCCTTCATCAAGGAAGCCGCTGCGACG
>DATIBM010000137.1:0-8294 GCA_035457545.1 Nitrospiraceae bacterium | reverse complement strand
GGCTTTGGTTGTATCAACCGAGATCGGCACCCGACAATGCCGGACGATCTTCTCAAGCACCGGCAGCAGCCGTTCGGTTTCTTCCTCCTCGGAAACCGGGACGGCTCCGGGGCGCGACGATTCCGCGCCAATGTCGAGCATGGCCGCCCCGGCCTCGACCATCCGCAGGGCATGGGCGACGGCTTCATCATCGGAGCGAAACTGCCCGCCGTCGGAAAAGGAATCGGGCGTGACGTTGAGAATCCCCACCAGCAAGGGCCGATCGATCGTGATCAGGAACTCGCGGGCACGGATTCGATGAGTTGACTGTCGAACCCGGGATATCATGAGCCGGCAACGCCGAGGATGGTCAGGGTGTTGAGCGGAGGACCGGATTCGAATGCATGGCCGCGGCGCGGGAATCGTCCATTCCCGCACCGCGGCGATGGAATCAGGCCGGAATGGGTTGCGGCGACGAGGATTGGATAATGTCGTCGATTTCGGTCCCTTCCAGGACTTCTTTCTCCAGCAGCGCCTCGGCGACAGCCTTAAGTGAGCTCATGTGCTCGGTCAACATGCGCTTGGCGCGCTCGTAATTTTCCGTGACAAGGCGGCTGATTTCATGGTCGATTTCGATCGCCACCTGCTCGCTGAAGTCTCGGCGCGTGGCGATTTCCCGCCCCAGGAAGATCTCCTCGTCCTTCTTGCCGAAGGTCAGCGGGCCAAGCTTTTCGCTCATGCCCCATTCGCAGACCATTTTCCTGGCCAGGTCGGTCGCCCGCTCCAGGTCGTTGCCCGCGCCGGTCGTGATGTGCTTGAGCACCAACTCCTCAGCGACACGCCCGCCGAGCAGAATAGCCAAGGTGTTGTAGAGGAAATCCTTCGAATAGTTGTGACGGTCGTCCGTGGGCAGTTGCATCGTCACGCCCAGCGCACGGCCCCTCGGGATGATGGTCACCTTGTGGACCGGATCGGTCCCGGGCAGCAATTTCGCCATGAGGGCATGGCCGGCTTCATGGTAGGCGGTGATGCGCTTTTCCTCGTCGCTCAGGATCATGCTCTTTCGTTCGGCCCCCATGAGCACCTTGTCCTTGGCCATCTCGAAGTCGGAGTACTCCACTTCTTTCTTGTTCTGCCGGGCGGCCCAGAGCGCGGCTTCGTTGACGAGATTCTCCAAATCGGCGCCCGAAAATCCCGGCGTTCCCCTCGCGATCTTCTCCAATTCGACATCGCTGGCCAACGGCACCTTCTTCGTGTGGACCTTGAGGATCTCGGAGCGGCCGCGCAAATCCGGCCGGTTGACCACGATCTGCCGGTCGAACCGCCCGGGGCGCAACAGCGCCGGGTCCAGGACATCCGGCCGGTTGGTCGCGGCAATAAGGATCACGCCCTCGGTCGTGTCAAATCCGTCCATCTCGACGAGCAACTGGTTCAGCGTCTGCTCGCGCTCGTCATGTCCGCCTCCGAGCCCGGCTCCGCGCAGCCGGCCGACCGCGTCGATCTCGTCGATGAAGATGATGCAGGGCGCGTGTTTCTTGCCCTGTTCGAAGAGGTCGCGGACGCGCGAGGCGCCCACCCCGACGAACATCTCGACGAAGTCCGATCCGCTGATGCTGAAAAACGGGACGCCGGCCTCCCCCGCGATCGCCTTCGCGAGCAGGGTTTTGCCTGTGCCGGGAGGGCCGACAATCAACACCCCTTTGGGGATGCGTCCGCCGAGTTTCTGGAATTTTCTGGGATCTTTCAGGAACTCGATAATCTCGACGACCTCCTCCTTGGCCTCATCGATGCCGGCCACGTCGGAGAAGGTGACCTTCTTCCGTTCTTCCGTCAGCATTCGCGCGCGGCTCTTCCCGAAAGACAGGGCCTTGTTGCCCCCAATCTGCATCTGCCGCATCAGGAAGAACCAGAGCCCCAGGAAGAGAATAAACGGCCCCCAGGTCACGAGAAACGTGATGTACCAGGGGCTGTCCTCCGGAGGCTTGGCTTCGATCTGGACATTGCGCTCGCGCAGGATCTTGACGAACTCGGGATAATCGGCCGTGTAGGTCTTGATGCGGGAGCCGTCCTTCAGAATCGCGCTGATATTGCTGCCCTTAATGGTGACCTTGGTCACCTCCCCCTTCTCCAACTGGGTCATAAAGTCGCTGAAGATCACCTCTTCTTCGGGGGCGTGCGTCGGGACGCTGAAGAGGTTGAATAAGAGAATCATAAAGAGCGCCACCACGACCCAGAACAACACGTTCTTCACACGTGAATTCATTCAGTCCCTCCTCAACACCACAATAGGACGGCTATGCGATGAGTGCGGAGCTATCGCTGCGAAATGCTAACATACAGAACCCGAAGCTGACAACCGTCCTCATAACTCCTGGTCGAGTTCCGCCACCTGATCCAGCGCGACCAAGTAAGGAAGATTGCGGTATTTCTGCTGGTAATCGAGGCCGTATCCCACCACGTATTGGTTCGGAATATTGAACCCCACGTAATCGACGGGCGGATGCACCTGGCGCCGATCCGGTTTGCTGAGCAAGGTGCAGATACGGAGCGAGCGAGGCTTCCGTTTGGTCAAGGTCTTGAGGAGATAGGAGGCCGTCAATCCTGAATCCACGATGTCTTCCACCAGCAACACGTCTCGGTCTTTGATCTCTTCCGTCAGGTCCGACACCAGCTTGACCTTGCCGGAGGTTTTCAACCCGGCGCCGTAGCTCCTGACGACGATGAAATCGACCCGCATCGGGAGCCTGATCGCCCGGGCCAGATCGGCATAGAAGGCATAGGCTCCCTTGAGGACCCCCACCAGGACGAGATCCTTTCCCGCATAGTCCTCCGAAATTTGCTTGCCCAGTTCCTTGATGCGGGCACGCATTTGTTCCTGCGTGACGACGGGCCGACCGAACATCCGCTCCATTTCCCCTCCCTACCGGCCGACTGCTGTTTCGACCTCGACGATGAGCGCCTGCCTTGTCTTGGCATCGGGCACGAACCTCTGGTCGGCCCGGCAACCGACGACCCAGAGAATCCCCTCCGGCGCGACAAGAATCGGCACTCGGTCGCGGTCTTTGCGTGGAATCTTCATGTCCGTGAAGAGGTCCTGAAGTTTTTTTCGATGGCCGCCCATGCCGGCCGGACAGAGGCTGTCCCCAGGCTGCCAGGAGCGAAGGGAAAGGGCATGGGTGAAACGGCCGGCGTCGAAGGCCATGGAAAGAGACCGTCCTTTTCCGACCGCTGGCTCTTGCTCCTGCTGCCAAGCACCCCATCGCAGGGTGACGCGCTGGCCTGACGGGGGCCAGGTGACCACTGAGGGAATCACCAGTGGCAACGAGGTTGCCGGGCTCGATGAAGGAGCCATCTTATCGTTGCGACTTCGATTCTCAGGGTTACCGGCCGGTACAGGGGTCACGATGACCTGGTCGGAATTTCTGGTGATGACCGCGCGGGCGATCCGAAACGAGGCGCCATTCCGGGCCCGCACGATACCGTTCAGCACGGCTGAAACCTGTTTCAGCGAAGGTACTTTCCCTGCGGCATGGTGTGTTTGCAGGAGCCGCCGAATGATCCGGCGCTGGAGGCCTGTCGGCAACGCAAGCAAGCCGGCACGTTGAACGGCAAGGAGGGCCGGTTCCCGTTTGATCAGCAAGTGCGACAGATGGCGGTCTGTCTCCTCTTCGAGCACCAGCTCATCTTCGGCCAGCAGATCGGCCTGCCTGCAGAGCACACGGACGATCGCAGGATTCAACTCCTGTAGGAGCGGCAGCAGGTCATGCCGGATGCGGTTGCGCCGGTAGACTCTGGATTGATTGCTCGAATCCTGCCGATAGGTCAGGCCTTCCGATTGGAGATACTTGAGGATCGCCTTTCGCGAACAGTCCAGCAGGGGACGGATAAAATGGGCGCGCGCCCCTCTCCGATCATGCCGCATCCCGCCGAGGCCGGTCGTTCCTGCGCCCCGGAGCATCCACAGCAGGACGGTTTCGGCCTGATCGTCGGCCTTATGGCCGAGGGCGATGCGATCGCATCCCTGGCGCGCGGCTGATTCTTCGAGCAGCCGATACCGCAGCTCGCGGGCCATCTCCTGCACCGACCGACGTCCTCTGGGAGCGTCGCGGGAGAGTCGAGGCCGTTCGACCAGCAACGGAATAGCTCTGTGCCGGCAGAAGTCCGTCACGAACGCTTCATCCTCATCCGATTCATGGCCGCGGAGCCCATAATTGAAATGCACCGCAGTCAGTTGCAGACGCCACCCTGGAGCCAGACGATGAAGACAGGCCAACAGGGCCACCGAGTCCGGTCCGCCGGACAGGGCCACCAGGAGGGACATGCCGGGATCGAACAGGCGACGGGTTCGAATGGTCCGCATCACCTGCCGGATCAAGGGGGGAGTCTGAGTGGCACAGGCGGAGAGGCTCATGCTGATTGTCCCGCCGATTTTTGGTATTCGGCCCGCACCGACTTCAGGCAGGCCTCGGCTTGCCGCACGTCCAGCTGGATCTGGCGGGAGAGCGCGTCGGGGCTCGGAAATGTCATATCGCCGCGCAGATATGAAGCGAACTGCACCGTAATGCGCTCACCGTACAATGTCCGCTGCTCGTTGAGCAAGTAGACTTCCAGGAGCCGCTCGCCCTTCGTTTCGAACGTCGGCCTTGTTCCGATGTAGGCGACCGAATCAAACACCTGGGCGCCATGAACCGTCAGGGCCGCGTATACCCCGTCCGGAGGCACCACCCGGTCGGCCGGGAGGGCCAGGTTAGCGGTCGGCCAGCCAAGCGTCCGGCCACGCTGGTCCCCTTGTTCGACCAGGCCGCTTAGGGCGTAGAGCCGGCCGAGGTAGTCCGCCGCCAGTTCCATCTGGCCGGCCAGAATCGCCGAGCGCACCTTCGTAGAACTGATGATCCTCCCCTCCCAGAGCACGGGCTTCATGGGATGGACGGAAAAGCCATACCGGGCGCCGAACCGTTGCAGGTCGGCAACGGTGCCGGCACGCCCCTTGCCGAACGCGAAATGCTCACCAACGAACAGCTCCCGCAGGGAAAGCCGGCCAACCAGGATGTCCCGAACGAAGGCCTCCGGCGTCAACTCCGCCAGAGTCCGCGAGAATTCCAAAAAGATGACCTCGTCGATACCGGTCGAGGCAAAGGCCGCCAGTTTTTCCTCGGGAGAGGTTAAAAACTTCAAGGCCACATGGGGAGCCAGGATGCGGACCGGATGGGGATCGAAGGTGATCACCAGGGCCCGGCCGCCGGCCTCCCGCGCCCGCTCGACCACGGTGCGCAGCAGAGCCTGGTGTCCCCGGTGTTGCCCATCGAAGTTGCCGATCGTGGCGACCGGATAGGACGACGGCTGATATTGCGTGAGGTTTCGGATGACGTGCATGGTCATCCGGCAAGCAGGCGGCGTGCGGCATCCTTCGCGAAATAGGTCAGGATGAGATCGGCCCCCGCCCGTTTAATGCTGACCAGCGACTCCAGCATGGCGCGCGCCTCATCCAGCCAGCTAGCCTGGGCGGCGGCCTTGATCATGCTGTACTCGCCGCTGACTTGATAGGCCGCGATCGGATGGGGATAGGTCGCACGGGCTGCGGCGATGACATCCAGGTACGGAAGGGCCGGCTTGACCATGAGAATATCGGCCCCTTCGGCCGCGTCCAATTGGAGCTCCCTCATCGCCTCCCGGCGGTTCGCCGGATCCATCTGATAGGACTGGCGATCGCCGAACGAAGGGCTGGAGTCTGCCGCCTCCCGGAACGGAGCGTAGAGGCAGGAGGCGTACTTGGCCGAATAGGCCATGATCGGCAGATCCTCAAACCCGGCTCGATCCAATCCCTCACGGATCGCCCCGACGCGCCCGTCCATCATGTCGGAAGGCGCCACCATATCCGCCCCCGCTTGGGCGTGGGCCAGGGCCATGGACTTCAGGCACTCGAGCGTCTCGTCGTTGAGAATCTTTCCCTCCCGGACAATCCCGCAATGTCCGTGGGAGGTGTATTCGTCGATGCAGACATCGGTGATCACCAGCAGGCCCGGCACCTGATCCTTCAAGGCTCGGACGGCCTGCGGCACGATCCCGTTGAGGTCCAGCCCCGAGGTGCCCCGCTCATCTTTGCTGTCCGGAATCCCGAAGAGAATAACGGCGGGAATGCCCAGTTGCTGGGCCTCCGCCGCCTCCTTGATCAGCAAGTCGATCGACCACCGGTATTGACCCGGCATCGAGACGATCGGGTCCTGCCGGCCCTGCCCGCTGCGAACGAACAGGGGGTAGATCAGGTCTGCCGGGTTCAGGCTGGTTTCCCGCACCATGCGCCGGATCGGTTCGGTCATCCGGAGACGGCGAAGGCGCTCGGAAGGAAACGGCATCGGATTATTTCCTCGGCAAGTTGGTGAGAAACACCACGAGATCACGGACCGAGATCATGCCCACGAGCTTGCCGCCTCGCGAAACCCCCAGGTGTCGCAGGTGCGACTGGGCCATCATGTCGTTGGCATCCAGGAGCGTCTTGTTCTCGTCGATCGTCAAGATCGGCGCCGACATGATCATTTCCACCGTCGTCTTGGCGGTGTCGGCGGCGGTAGCCAGGACGCGGCGGACCATGTCGGTGTCGGTCACGATGCCGATGATGTCTTTGGAATCGCCCCCTCTGGTAACCATCAGGCTCCCGATGTTGCGGTCTCGCATGATGACGGCCGCGGTCTTCACGTCCGTATCGCGGCCGACGGTCACGAATTTTTCGCTCGGAATCATAAACGACTTCACTGGAACCATAACCGTCCCCCTCCTTGGTCTGTAAGGCAATCAGTTCACGTCCACCGCTTTGCGTTAGGTCTTCGACCGGTCAGGCACAGATCCCCCATAGTATTCCACAATGGCCTCGGCCAGCGCCGGAATCGTGTTCTTTCCGGCCTGAAGCGTCACCGACAGACCCAGCTCGCGGGCCGTGTCCGCCGTGATCGGACCGATGCAGGCGACCGGGACGCCCCGCGTGAGCCGAACCATCTCTTCAGGCGACTCGAAGAGACTCGCAAAATTGCGCACGGTGGACGAGCTGGTAAAGGTGAGCATGTCGACCGTCTTGTCGGCCAACCGCTGCGTCAACCGAGCCGTGGCTTCTTTGGGCTTCACCGTCCGGTACGCCGGCGCCACCGTGACCTTCGCCCCCATCGCCGTCAACTCGGTTGGCAGCACCTCGCGCGCCACCTCCGCGCGGGGGATCAGAATCCGCCGGTCCTTCACGCCGATCCGCCGGAACGACTCGATCAGGCCTTCGGCCTGATACTCGTCCGGAACCAGGTCCGCTTGCAGGCCGTACTGCCTCAGCTCCTGGGCGGTGCGGGGGCCGATGCAACAGATCTTCACGGACGCCAAGGCCCGGACATCCCGCCCGTGTTTGTACAACCGATTCATAAAAGGTGCAATCCCATTCATGCTGGTGAAGACCAGCCAATCGACCGACGCGAGCTCGGTAATCGCCTGGTCCAGCGCCTTCCAGGTCGGAGGCGCGGCGATCTCGATCGTCGGACATTCCACCGGCTCCCCTCCCTGGGCGGCGATCAAGCGGGAAAATTCTCCCGCTTGTTCCTTGGCTCGGGTGACGAGAATGCGCTTGCCGAACAACGGCTGCCGCTCGAACCAGTTCAGTTGATCCCGCAGGCGGACGACCTCGCCGATGACAACCGTCGTCGGGGGTTCGAGCCCGGCGGCCTGGCCCTTTGCGACGATGTTCCGGAGTGTCCCGGTGATGGTCCGTTGCTTGGGCCAGGAACCCCAGTGAATCAAGGCAACAGAGGTCTCAGGGGAGCGGCCTTCTTTGATCAGACGATCGACGATCAGCGGGAGATTCTTGAGGCCCATCAGAAACACCAGGGTCCCCTGCGCCGTGGCGAGCTTGGGCCATTCCAACAGCTCCGTTTCCTTGTTCGGATCCTCGTGGCCTGTGACAAAAGCAACGGTGGAGGCCAGGGTCCGATGCGTGACGGGAATGCCGGCATAGGCCGGGACGGCGGTGGCGGAGCTCACGCCGGGGACGATCTCAAAGGGCAAGCCGGCTGCCGCCACCGCCTCCGCCTCCTCCCCGCCCCGCCCAAAGACAAAGGGGTCGCCGCCCTTCAGTCTCACGACAATCTTCCCCTCCCGGGCCTTGGCGATCATCAGACGGTTGATCTCCTGCTGGTCCAGATAGGTCCCTCGCCCCCGCCGGCCGACATAGATCCGCTCGGCGTCCGGTCTGGCGTAGTCGAGCAAGGAGGGATTGGCCAAATAGTCGTAGAACACCGAGTCTGCCTGCTCGAGACAATGTTTCCCCTTCAAGGTCAGCAAACCTG
>DATIBM010000136.1:0-10717 GCA_035457545.1 Nitrospiraceae bacterium | reverse complement strand
GGCCTCGGCGTCGTACCAATCGACGTTGATGACCGGGCGGTCGGCGACCGATTCCGGCATCATGGCCTTCTGCCACAGGTTCCGGCTGGCGTCTTTGGGGTGTTGGGGAACGCGATGGTTGGTGGCGCGCACGAACTCAATGTAGCGGCCGTTGGTGACTTCAAATTTGTCGATGTAGAACGAATCCAACGTGACTTCGTGGCGGGGATATTCGTCGCGGCCTCCGTCCCGATCGCCAGGAGGCACCCCCATGGGAAAGGGGCCGGCCGGGATCAGCACCATCGGGGCGCCGTCCTTGCCCGTAATCTCGCCGGCCTGCGATCCGCTGGATTGTCCTGATGATGTCCCACCGGCGGCCCCGCTCAAGCCGGCATTCCAGAGCATCGAGCAGGCACAAAGAGTGGTCAGCACCGAGAACCTGGTCCACATGGTCATTCCTCCGGCACGGTGAAGGTCAACTAACCCGCGAGATCGGCACCCTCTCCGCGCGGGGCCCCGCAACCTTGAACGATGAATCACAGCGAGAAAAGCGATTGACGCCTTCCCGACGGCTCCCTACTATACACAGCATTCGTGCAGGCAGAAAAGCCCCTGCGATCTCGATCAGGAGCCATGGCGACGCCTCCTCCTCATCGCGGGTTGCGCCACCTGGCGCTCCGCGTGACCGATCTCAAGAAATCGCGAGCCTTCTACGAGCGGCTGTTCGGGATGAAGGTCGTCTGGGAGCCGGACCCCGACAATGTCTATTTCAGCTCGGGATGCGACATCCTGGCCTTGCATCAGATCTCAGAGGCCGAGTTGGCCGACTATCATCGAGGGCGCGGCCAATTCCTCGACCATGTGGGGGTGATCATGGAGGACCCCGCCGCGGTCGATGAGTTGTATGCCCTGGTTGCCGGCGAAGCCACCGAGTTGGGCGCGACCATCGTGAAGCCCCCGAAACAACACCGTGACGGGAGCTATTCGTTTTACGTGGCCGATCCGGACGGCAACGTGGTGCAGGTGTTGTACGAACCCACGATCAGCCCGTTGGAGTTTACCGGTAAGGAGTCGAGCCTAAACCGTCCGCCAAGGTCATAATGAATCGACCGAAAGCCTGTGGCCCGCCTTCATCCAGCGTCAACTCTACCGAGCATCCATCATGAAAATCTGGGACCACTACCGCCCGACCGATTCCCTTGCGCTGTTGCCCTGGGTCTGGGTGCAGTTCGAGAGCGCCGAAGCGCCGGGCCCGTTTCCTTTTCTGGGCGGGATCGCGCCCGAAGTGACCGTCGCCCTGCACGAGGCGCACCAGCACCTCCTCAGCAGCGTGGAGACGGCGATCAGCGACGTCTTTGCGAAACGGGCGCCGCTCGACGATCCGGATCTCCGCACGAGGCTGGAGGATGCCTATGCCGAGCTGGTGAACTCGCGCCCCCAGCTCAGCCAGCACATCCGTTGCGGGCGGCGTCCGGATGGGACCTTCCAGTGGGAGTTTCCGCGCGATCCCAGTAAGTCCTCGACGGTGACCAGCGCCGGCCTGCGGATTTTTCATGCGGTCAAGCGCCAGGCCATTCCAATGCAACTGGATCGAATGGGCGGCCCGGCGGTGGCCAGGCTCATCGGACTGCTGGACGGCAGCCAGCCGGTCAGCGCGATCCGCACGGTCGTGACCTCTTCGCGGGAGCAAGAGCGGACCCTCACCCGGTTCATGGAGCTGCTGCACCAGCACGAGTGCCTGGCCGCCACGCCGGAGCATCGCGTGCGATCGCGGTGGCTGGAGGCGACAGCCGATCGCGACCTGATCCACCTCGGCCATGCGGCGCTGATGTACCGCCAACGCGAGCAGTTTTTCCTGTTCGATCCCTGGCTCTTGCCCTGGTTCGCCGAGATGCCGGTCCCCTCGCTCTGGGGCCAACTGTTGCCGCGGCCCTCGGTGATCTTTCTCACGCACGACCATGACGACCATGTGGAGCCGCGCTCGCTGCTGAGCCTGCCCAAGGATATTCCGGTCGTCGTGCCCAGCCGGCGCAATCGGAAGACCTACTATTACGACTATCAGGCGCTGCTGCGGGATTTGGGCTTTGCGCAGGTCATTGAGCTGGCGCACGGCGAGTCCTGGACCTTTGACGGCGGGGCCGTGTGGTCGGTCCCGTTCTATGGCGAGGATCCCTGCGACCTCGCGATGCCGCGCAATTGCTACCTGATTGCGGATCGCGGCCATACCGTGCTGGTCCATGCCGACAGCGGCCCAACCAATGAGGGGCGCTCCGCGCTGAAGGAAGGCGTGATCCAGGCGCTCGTGCGACAGCACGGCCCGATCGCGGCCGTCTGCGCCTCGCAGCAGCAGTTGAAGGAGCTGCGCACCTATGCGGCCCATGCCGCGCTGGCGCCGCCTGGGACCTGGTTGGAAGTCGGAGAAAACGGATTCTTGACCAATGCCTATCTGGCCGAATTGGCGCAGACCGCGCAGGCCACATTGTTTGTGTCCTACGCGACCGGCGGAGCCGATTGGTATCCCGACCATTTGTCCTTCACGTTCAGCCGGCGGAATCCCGCGCGAACGAAACTGTTGACGGCGCATTGGGAGCCGCCGTCCGAGTTGGCCAAAGCGCTGGCTCTGTTCGGGTGCCGGTATCACTATGCGCAGGCGCTGGATGCCGTCCGGCTCAAACCGGACGGATCGATGGAGGTCCTGTCGTTGGCGAAGACCTTGGCGCCGCTGGAACTCTATCGGCTCGACCATGGCGATCCGCCGTTCATGAAACCGGGCGGGCAGAGATAGGCGATCGATCATCCGCGGAACATGGAACGGCGCTGAGGCGGGGCGCCTGAGCGGCCTTGTGTGAGTTGGGGGGAGAATAAAAGATGGAGCCGCAAACGGTTCTGGTCACGGGCGCGGCGGGGTTTATCGGGTTTCACACGGCCGCGCGGTTGTTGGAGCGGGGCGATCGGGTCGTCGGCCTCGACAACCTGAACGACTATTATGATATCCGTCTCAAAGAGGCGCGGCTGGCCCGCTTGACAAAGTTCGAGCGGTTCCGTTTCGTCAGGATGGACCTGGCGGATCGTGCGGGGATCAAGCGATTGTTCGCCGAATCGCAGTTCCGGAAAGTCGTGCATTTGGCCGCCCAGGCCGGGGTGCGGTATTCCCTGGTCAACCCCCACGCCTACACGGACAGCAACATCGAGGGGTTTCTGAATATCCTCGAAGGGTGCCGCCACCACAGGATCGAACACCTGGTCTTCGCCTCGACCAGTTCCGTCTACGGCGGCAACACCCGCATGCCCTTCTCCGTGCACGACAACGTCGACCATCCGGTCTCGCTCTACGCGGCCACCAAGAAGGCGAATGAGCTGATGGCCCATTGCTATGCGCACTTGTATCGCATTCCCTGCACCGGGCTCCGGTTCTTCACGGTCTATGGACCATGGGGACGGCCGGACATGGCGCTGTTCCTGTTCACCAAGGCGATGCTGGAGGGCAAACCGATCGAGGTCTTCAACCACGGGCAGATGCAGCGGGACTTCACCTACATCGACGATATCGTGGAGGGGGTCGTGCGCGCGCTTGATCGTCCGGCGCAGCCGGACCCCCGGTGGTCAGGCGACCAACCGGACCCGAGCGTCAGCAACGCCCCGTACCGGCTCTACAACATCGGCAACCATCAGCCGGTGCCGTTGCTGCGCTTTATCGAGGTGCTGGAACAGACGCTCGGCGTCAAGGCCGAGAAGCGCCTCTTGCCGTTACAGCCAGGAGATGTGCCCGCGACCTATGCCGACGTGGAAGATCTGACCCGCGATGTCGGCTTCAAGCCCTCGACGTCCATCGAGACCGGCATCGCCCGCTTCGTCCAATGGTATCGGGAATTCTATGAAGTGTAATCGATCGCGCGTGGTCTACGCGAAAGAGAGTCCTGCAGCCCTCCGGCATGGTCATCACGACGTGAGCCCATGAAACCTCGGCGAGTCCTGCGATACTCGGTGCAGTTGCCCGCTGCGTTGCAGGGGGACGGCCCGGACCGGCAGGGCACGATCGTGAACCTCTCGGTCGATGGGTGCGCGGTGATCGCCGAACGGCCGGTCCCGGTGGGGAGCTACGTGAGGATCGGCATGGAACTCACCCCGCAGGAGCCTCCGCTCGACATCGAATTGGCGGCCGTGCGCTGGCGCGCGGGCTCGCGGTTCGGCTGTGAGTTCATCAAGGTGCAGCCGCCGATGAAGTCCCGGTTGGCGGAGTTTGTGCGGCTGCTCGAATCGCCGCCGGCGGGGTGACTGGAGGGGATACCCGATTGCGGCTCAGGCGGGGGCCGGTCACTTCATGGCGACGGTCCGGACCTGCTTGAAGGTCGTCAGCCCGCGCAGGACTTTCTGAATGCCGTCCTGCATGAGCGTGACCATGCCGTTCTTCATCGCCAGGCTGGTCAGCTCCGAGGTCCGGGCGTGGGACTGGATCAGGTTGCGGAGTTCGTCACAAGCTACCAACAGCTCGTGCAGCGGCATCCGGCCGCGAAAGCCGCTGCGGTTGCAGGCGTCGCAGCCTTTGCCGCGGGAGAGTTGAAAGTCGTCCCTGTACTCAACCCCGAGCGAGTGCCAGGCCGCCGTCCCGTATCCGCGCACGAGCTCGTCGTACTCCTCGCGCGACGGATGGTAGGTTTCTTTGCACGCTGGGCAGATCCGTTTGCAGAGCCGCTTGGCGATGACGCCGAGCATGGCGTCGGCGAAGTTGAAGGCGTCGCATCCCATGTCGAGCAAGCGGGTGACCGTTTCCACGGCGCTGTTGGTGTGCAGGGTGCTCAGGACGAGGTGGCCGGTCAGGGAGGCTTCGATGGCCACGTCCGCGGTTTCTTTGTCCCGCATTTCGCCGATCATGATCACGTCCGGGTCGGCGCGCAAGAACGACCGCATGGCGGCGGCGAAGGTGAAGCCGATCTTCGGATTGACTTGAACCTGCCGCAATCCGTCCTGCGTGATCTCGATCGGGTCTTCCGCCGTCCAGATCTTCCGCTCGTCGGTGTTGATGGCGCCCAGGAACGCATGGAGCGTCGTGGTCTTGCCGGAGCCGGTGGGGCCGACGCAGAGGATCAGCCCATGCGGGCGGTCGGCGAGGTCCTTGATGGCGGCCAGCGTCTCCGCGGAGAATTCCATCGCTGACAGCGGCATCGGTTCTTTGGCCGTCAGCATTCGCATCGCCACGTCCTCGTTGTGGCCTGCCGTGGGAATCGTGGCGACCCGCAGTTCGATCTCCTTGTCCTTCGCCAGCTTGTAGCGGATTTTGCCGTCCTGCGGCCGCCGCCGCTCGGCGATGTCGAGATTGGCCATGATCTTGATGCGGGACACGATCGCGCGCCGGTAGGCGGGCGGGATCTTCATATAGGAGAAGCAGGACCCGTCCACCCGGTACCGGACGGCCGTTTCCTTGCGATCGGAATAGGGTTCGATGTGGATGTCGGAGGCCCCCAGGCGGTAGGCTTCCGCAATGATCTGGTTGGTCAGCCGGACGATGGCCGAGTCGTGCTCGTCGATGGCGTCGGGGCCCGAATCGTCCGATCCGGCATCGGTCGCTTCGTTGACGAGTTCGCCCAGAATCTCGGTGATCGAGCCGGACTCCGTTTGCCCCATCGCGGCCAGGATGAACTGTTCGATCTCCTGCCGGAGGCTGACCGAGTAGCGGATGGTCAGGCCGGGGAAGGCGCGGCGGATGTCGAGCCCCTTGTCGAGGTTGTGCGGATCGTCGATCAGAATATCCAACAGGGGACCCTGCCGGCGGAGCGGAATCCAAAAGTTCCGGCGGAGATAATCGAAGCTGAGATTCTTCACCAGCTCCACGTCGACGACGGTCCGGTCGTCATAGGACACATAGGGACAGTCGAAAAACTCGCTGAGCGCCTGTCCCAGTTGGGCTTTCGACAGGCGATACTTGGTGAGGAGGATCGATTCAAGCTCTTTCTTGCCGCTGAACGACTCCTTGAGGGCCGCGTCGAAGTCCTCGCGGGGGAGGAGTCCCTTGGAGACGAGGCGATCAAACGCCGCGGCTTCGATCGCCTTGTGTGCGGGAGGGAGCATGGTGCGTCCTGCGGCCGGTACTCGGAGATTGTCGCTCAGAGCTGTCGTTTGCGCCACGAGAATCGCGCTCTGTGACGGGCCGGCTGTCCCAGGGGCGAGGGGCCATCGGTCGAGTGGACCGGCCGAGTCCACTGAAGAGCCGGCTGATGTCCGCCGAGGCCATCTTGAACGGCTTTGTCCCGACGTTGTATCGTGAAGCGACAGCGCGGAGCGGGAAGGGATGCCGGAGAATTGGATGGGGACAGGCCACAGGGTTTGTCGATGAGAGGCATCACGGATGCTTCCTGGCAGCAAGAGAATCGTCGTTAGCCTCCTGCTGGCGGCGGGAGCGCTCTGGTTGACCGCCGTTGCCTGGGCCGGTGAGGAGGGAGAATCGAACCTCCTTCCTCAGGAGACCCACCCCTCCTTCCATTTGCGCACGGGTGAGGTGCCGGAGACAACCCCGGTCGATCCTCGATCCATTCCCATTCCGAATCGGTCTGAGACGCTTCTGCGCGAGCCCCCCACCATCCACGGGGAACTCCGTTTCGGAGAGCAGACGTTGATTCCCTATGTCGGAGCCGGTTTTGGCGGGGGCTATGTGACCGAACGGGATCGGATGCTCGGTCCTGACCCGTCGCTCCAGAACAAAAATATCCTGGGCGACGGCACCGGCAAAGGCTATGTGCCGAACGAGTTTCAGATGGGCATCCGCATTCCGTTTTGAGTGCTCATCGGTGAACGCCTGCCTGCTTCCCGCCCTGGGATTGCGTCCCGCGCTTATCTGCTCCTGAGAGTCGGACTCTTGAGAGTCGGGAGGGACGTCAATTGCCGCAGAGTCACGCCTTCGAGCCCCGGCAGAACGGCATGGGCTTCCGACAGCAACGAAGCCGGGTAGGTCGTCGCCAGGGCGATGACGTGCATCCCAGCCTGTTTGGCCGACAGGATTCCGGCCTGCGAGTCTTCCAGGACCAGACAGTCTTCGGCCCGGATCAGCGGAGGCCGCGGCTCCTTGCCGTTCAGGAGTTTCAAGGTCAAGGCATAGATGGCCGGGTCCGGCTTTCCGACGGCGCACTCGTCGGCCGACACGATCACGGCAAAGTCATGTTCGATCGGCGTGCCGCTCAAGGCATAGGCAATCTGCTCGCGCCGCCCGCCTGAGGCGATCGCCAGCCGGCAAGTGGCCTTCGCTGCTTTGACCAGGTCGATGACGCCGGGAAACAGCGCCGGTTTGTGCGCGTGACTATAGGCGTGGAACAGCTCCGCTTTGCGCTGCGTGATCCGGGCGAGCAGCAGGGGGTCGTTTCGGCCCTCCCTTTCTCGAATCAACGCCGCCGTGCAGGTCCGTTCATCCATCCCGAGATAGGCGCCATAGTACTCTTCGGCGGTGAGCCTGAACCCCTGCTCGGCCAGCGCCTGTTGAAAGCATTGGAAGTGGGGCGTCTCGTCGTCGGCGAGGACCCCGTTGAAATCGAAGATGAGGGCTCGGCACCAGCCGGTTGGGCGCATCGGAGGAATCGTCATGGGCGACGCGCACGATACGTGAAGCTGCGGCAGGGCGGCAAGCCCGGTGATCGGGCCTATGCGGCTCTCGGCATTCCCTTGTTCCGATCCGGTGGCTCCGGTATTCTGCTCACACCATGGAGCCTGCTGACCCACGACCGATTCCGTTCCGACCGGACCGCCCACTCGCATGAGCAATCACACGCTGCTGCCCGACCTGCTGACGATTTTCGTCGTGTCGATTACGGTGGTGTTTCTCTTCCACCAGTTTCGACTCCCCTCGATCGCCGGGTTCCTCTGCGCGGGGGCCGTGATCGGGCCGTACGGACTCAACCTCGTGTCCGATCAGGAACAGGTCAAGGTGCTGGCCGAGATCGGGGTCGTCCTGCTCCTGTTCACGATCGGCATCGAATTCTCGCTGGCCCATTTGACCTCGGTCCGCCGCTTGATGTTGGTCGGCGGAACCTTTCAGGTCGGCGGCGTGCTGCTGTTCGCGACGATGGTCGGCTATCTCTTGGGCCTCTCGTTGGCCGAATCGGTTTTCTGGGGCTGTGTCCTGTCCCTGAGCAGCACGGCGATCGTGTTGAAACTGTTGACCGACCGCGGCGACATGGACTCGATCCACGGCCGAGCCACCACCGGCATCCTCGTCTTTCAGGATCTGGCGGTCGTGCCGATGATGCTGATCGTGCCGCTCCTGGCCACTCCAATGGAGGATGCGGCCAAGCAGGTGGCCCTCACAATGGGAAAGGCGCTGCTCGCAGTCGGTCTGATTCTGATTGCAGCCCGGTATCTCGTGCCGAAATTTCTCGAACGGATCGTGCGGAGCCGCAGTCGCGAATTGTTTCTGCTGACCGTCATCGTCCTGTGTCTAGGGATTGCCTGGCTGACCTCGCTGGGGGGGCTCTCGCTGGCGCTGGGCGCCTTCATCGCCGGGCTGGTGATCTCCGAGTCCGAATACAGCCATCAGGCCATGGCCGAGGTGCTGCCGTTCCGAGACAGTTTCAACAGCCTGTTTTTCGTGTCCATCGGCATGTTGATGGATGTCCGGTCGCTGCTCTCAAGCCCGGCCCTGGTCTTGGGGCTCGTGCTCGCGGTCGTTCTGGTGAAATTTCTCGCCGGCATGGGGGCGGTCATCGGGGCCAAGCAGCCGCCGCGCGCGGCGATCCTCAGCGGAGTCGCGCTGGCCCAGGTCGGGGAGTTCAGCTTCATCCTCGCCGGGCAGGGCCAGACCGTCGGGTTGCTGTCAGGCACCGCCTATCAGGTGTTCCTGGCCACGTCGGTGATCACGATGGTGCTGACGCCCTTCCTGATGCAGTGGGCGCCGCATCTCGCGCGGCGGTTCGAAGCCTGGCAGCGGCTCCGTCATCTGCTGCCCGGGCGGACGATGAGTCACGTGCAACAAGAAACCGGGGAACAGATCAAGGTGCGGGACCATGTGATCATCCTGGGCTACGGCCTCAACGGACGGAACCTGGCCCGCGTGCTGAGCGAGACGGAGATTCCTTTCGTGGCGCTGGATCTCGACGGGGACATTGTGCGCCGGGAGTCGCGAGCCGGGGTGCCGATTTACTACGGCGATGGCACCAATCCCAACGTGCTGCGCCATGTCCGGATTCACGACGCCCGCGTGTTCGTCGTGGCGAACTCGGACCCGTTCGCGGCGCGGCGGGCCGTGCAGGTGGCGCGCAGCTTGAATCCCAAACTCTACATCATCGTGCGCACCCGCTATCTGCGCGAATTGCAGGAGCTGCACGAGGTGGGGGCGGACGACGTCGTGCCGGAAGAATTCGAAACGTCGATCGAGATTTTTGCGCTGGTGCTGCGGACGTTCAAACTGCCGCAGGAGTATGTCATGAAGAAGGCGGAACAGATCCGGCGGGAAGGCTATTCGCTGTTGCGCCGCAGCGAGATGCCGGAAATGGCGCACCATCTCCGCGCCGGCACCTTGACCGATGTGGAAGTGGAGACCTGCCGCATTGACGAGGATTCTCCGGTCTTGGGGAAACCTCTGGGTGAACTGGCCATCCGGCCCAGAACGGGCGCGTCGGTGATTGCGTTGACCAGGGGCGGCGTGACCGAATCGAACCCGCCCGGGAGGACGGCGCTCCAAGCCGGGGATGTGCTCACGCTGCTCGGCACGCGCCCACAGATCAGGCGGGCGATCAGCCTGGTGACGGAAACAAAGGTTCATGATGAACCGCTCCCGTGAGCCGGTCGGTCCGAGTCCCGTCGATGATCCGGCCGTGATCCTGTTCTTCCAGAGGCTGGACCGTGACAGGACCGTCTGAAGCTTGCTTGACAGTGAAAAAAATCAGGGACTATAGTGAAAATCCGTTGCTGATCCGTTACAGCGCCGCTTCGGCCGGCCATCAGCCGGTCGAGGAAGGGCGCGGGAGGTCGCCAGATGAATCTCACACAAGTTGAACCGTCGGCGGCGTTGGCCGATTTACAGGAAACGAAGCCGGAGCGCGTCACGATCGTGGTGTTGAGCGGTGACATGGACCGTGTGATGGCGGCGTTTATCATCGCCACGGGCGCGGCGGCCATGGGGATGCCGGTGACGATGTTTTTCACGTTTTGGGGGCTCAACGCGATCCGCAAGCCGGGCGCCTCGACGAGCGCCAAGGATTGGCTTCGCCGGATGTTCGGCTGGTTGAACAAGGGCGGCGCCCATCAGTTGCCGCTGTCCCGGTTCAACTTCGGAGGGATGGGCGCGCGCATGATGCAGAAGGTCATGCGGGACAACCGGATGCCCGGCATTCCGGAGCTGATGCAGACCGCCAAGGACCTTGACGTCAAGTTCATCGCCTGCACGACGACGATGGGGTTGATGGGCATCTCCAAAGACACGCTCATCGACGGCGTCGATCAGTTGGCCGGCGTGAGCACCTACTTGAACGAGGCGCGGCAGGGGGCGGTGAACCTGTTTATCTGAGAGCGCGAGGTGAAGGCCAAGATGAAGGCTGAGGCCGGAGACGCAATCCCCATCGCCTCAACCTGAACCTCAGCCTCATGGAGTCTTATGATGCAAGCCGATGTAAAGCTGGATACCCTTGGGTACTTCTGTCCGATGCCGATCATCATGACCTCGAAGAAGATCAAGGAACTGTCCATGGGGCAGGTCCTGGAGGTGTTGTCCGACGATGAGGGCATCAAGAAAGACATGCCGGCCTGGTGCCAGACAACC
>DATIBM010000135.1:0-2571 GCA_035457545.1 Nitrospiraceae bacterium | reverse complement strand
GAAGGAGTGCCTCCTGTATCAGCGGGTGTTCCAACCAGAAGGCCACGCGGAAGTCATGCTGATCGCCGTCAATTTCAGCCCTCGAGCGCTGACCGTGACGCTCCCGCCGACGATTCCGATGTGTGCGCGCGCCGGAACGCTCATCCTCTCCACCGATCCGCAACGGGGTGAGGAACGGTGGACTGCCGACCGGTTCCAGCTTGGCCCGGACGAAGGCATTGTGGTGAAGCTCGACTGATCCCTTTCTGCTCATTCCGACGGTTCCGCGGCAACTGTTCCTCCCCTTTTCGTTGCAGCGGTTCCGCCTCTCTGCCCCCTCAGCAATCCTGAGGTCTGTCCTCTGCACATTCAATTGGACGGGTGGCCGGAATGGCCTTATATACCCGATACATCAAGGCAGCGAGCTCGGCGAGGACACAGCTTACAACGAGTGACCGCAGGGCTCCTCCCAGGCAGTTCGGCGACCAACAACCTATGGGGTTATCAGAGGAGGACTGGCGATGATTTCCCAGAAGCATAGCCCATATGTGTTCTCGTTTTTCATGGCCCTGCTCATGTCAAGCATCATGTCGTCCATCATTTCGATTTTCAACATGGGACTGATCCATGGCATCGTCGGCATCTGGCTCAAAGCTTGGGCGCTGGCGTTCACCATCGCGTTTCCGACCATTACGGTCATCACTCCGCTGGTTCGCAAACTGGTGTCGCTGGTCGTGCAAGAGAAAACCTGACGAGCGGATAGAAGACCGGTCGCTGCCGACTGGCGGCGGCCGGTCATGTTGATCCACTTCACTTCATCGCACAGGTGGGGCGCAGAGAGGGAGATATCGTCATGACCCTGGGACAGTTTCACATCGCGGATGCAGCGGTCATCGGCATCGGCGCAGCTTTATTCATGGATCTCTGGAACCTTTTTCTGTAACGCGCCTTCAACATCGCGTCGCTGAATTTTTGTCTGGTCGGGCGTTGGCTGAGCCATATGGCCGACGGCACCTTTACCCACGCGCGCATCGGAAGCGCAGCCAAGCGACCGGCGGAATGTGTAATCGGCTGGACCGCGCACTTCCTGATCGGTATCGCCTTCGCCCTGCTGCTCCTCGTCGCGACGTCTGGCACATGGCTCGAACATCCGTCTCTCTGGCCGGCCTTGTTGGTCGGGGTCGGGACCGTGCTCATCCCGTATTTCATCGTGCAACCGGCCCTGGGACTCGGGATCGCCTCGGCCAATGCGCCACATCCCGCTCAGGCCAGACTGAAAAGCTTGGTGACCCATACAGTATTCGGGCTTGGACTCTATCTCTCCACTGTCGCATGGAATTACCTCCTGCACGCCTCTGTCCAGTGAAGGACAGCACCGATGATAGGCCCGTCGCGCTGCTTCGCGACGGGCTATCGACCATAGCGGCCCCTATCCGGCCCATACAGGGCAGGTCGAGGGCACCTGCCTCTTGCCAAATGCTCCGACGGAATGGTTCCATCGTGGAGGTCGCGGAAGCAACCGAGAGGGCTCCGATGCGATTCGACTCCAGCAGGGCGGCGGACGGTCTGAACTGGTAAATCTGGCCTGTGGGAATCAGGATTGCCGACGGATCCTGATGATTCACAGGTGGAGGTTCCTGCGATGGAAATCTACCAATTGAGAACGTTTGTGACCGTCGCCCGGGAAGGCAGTATCACCCGCGCTTCGGAACTCTTGTTTCTGAGCCAGCCGGCGGTGAGCGCCCATATCAAGGCCATGGAGGAGGAGCTTGGGCTGGTCTTGTTCGACCGTACCCCGCGGGGCATGGGCCTCACCAGCCATGGCGTGAAGTTACTGGCCAAGGCGGAGCAGATGCTGACCCTACATCGAGACCTAATCGAGGAGGCAAGACGCCTCAAGGGCGGCGTGAGCGGGAAGATCCGCATTGGGTCGAACCGCAGCACCAGTGCGCTGGTGATGGGGAAACTGTTGACCAGACTGGCCGAGACGGCTCCGGACCTCGAGGTCGCGCTGGAATACGGAAGCTCGGCCGAGATCCTGCGCTCGATCCGGAACGGCGCGCTGGATGCCGGCTTCTATACCGACGACGGCAATCCCGCTGCAGAACTGGAAACCATCGAGGTGGATCGGAGCGAGATCTTCCTGGCCGCCCCTCGTGGCTGGACCCATGATCCGGCGCGCCCAGATTGGCAGAGACTCGCGCGCATGCCCTGGATCTGTCCCGCGTCGAACACCTGTTGCGGACGCGCGGCAGAAGCCTTGTTCGATCGGAACGGATTTCGTCCGCAGAAGCTCGTCAGCGTGGACCAGGAAACGGTGACGCGAACGTTGATCGCCGGAGGCGTCGGCGTCGGCCTGCTGCACGCCGATACGGCGAAGGAAGCGGAGGCGAAAGGGGAGATCCAGCTGCTCGGTAGCGCCCAATATGAGGTGCGGGTGCTCTTCGCCTACCTCTGCCGGCGCACACAGGAGCCTCTCTTGGAAGCAGTCGCGTCTGCCGTGCGCGGCATCGTCGGCTAATGCCACAGAGGCTATGGGCATCGCACCATCAAACGGAACGGCAGATTGCCGACTCCTCATCCATGCTTGCG
>DATIBM010000134.1:0-3472 GCA_035457545.1 Nitrospiraceae bacterium | reverse complement strand
GAAAGAGATGATCCAATCGCTCGATCAGCGGCTGAGCCTCCGGTGCGCTGGTCAGGCTCGAGTCGCTGGGCGCATGATCCCACGTGAGCGTCCGGATGCCCGCGTCCCAGAACACACCGCGGATGGTGTTGACCATCGCGTCGAGCGTCACCTCGGTCCAAGGGCGCAAGTCCAACACGCGATCCTCCAGCCGTCTCGGCGGGGGACTGTCGTGAATCAACACCCAACAGCGGTCAAAAATCGTCGTGCGCAGACTGTCCGGAATGTTGAGGGCGGTTAAACGGGACGTGCAGAGGGCGGTCACTAACAGCGTGAACTGCAGGTCGGGCATATCCGGCCGATCGATGTCGAGTGTCTGCATGATCCATGTCTCCCGGGTGAGGGCCTTTGACACGGCCGTAGCCATGTGCGGCGGCTCGATTAGAAAGGATCGAACGAAGTTCGCGCTCAGAGATGAGATCGACGCGATCCGGCTCGTGCCGGATCCCGGCCTGGCGGCTGGGGTGGAAGATTCGGCGGCCGAGCGGCGTCAGCCAAACCCTCCACCCGGCTTGTTACGCGAGTGTGCCTGCCGCCGCCGGCTTCGGAAGGAACTCCTTGTATCCGTACCGTTCCGACAGATAGGCCTTGGCCTCTTCGCTGACATACTCGGTGAATTTGTAGCGATCGTCTTCCACGGTCTTCGCATCTTCCATGACCTTGTCGGTCGGAATCGCATATTCGATGTTGCAGGACGTATAGGCCTGAATGTAGGTGGGACCCACCTCGCGGGCGATCAGCACCGCCTTTTTGATGACACTCTCCACGCGCCGCGGATTGTTGGGAACGACGGTGGCGATATACGCGCACCCGGCCAGCTTGGCCATGCCGACCATATCCATCTTCTCGAACTTTTTCCCGAGAGGCGCCATCTTGAGCACGGCCCCTCTGGTCGTCATGCCGCTTTCCTGGCCACCGGTATTCCCATAGACCTCGTTATCCAGCATGATCGTGGTGAATCGTTCCTTCCGGAACCAGGAGTGGAGCACCTGCTGAAAGCCGATATCGGCAGTGCCGCCGTCGCCGGCGATCACCACGACGTCCTTCGGCTTGTCCCCGAATCGGATGCGCAAGCCGCGCGACAATCCGCTGGCCACGCCGTTCTGGTCCCCATAGTTGCCATAGACGAAGGGGATCGCCGCCTGGGAAATCGCCAGCCGTCCGCAGCCGGCCGTCCCGACCGTGATCGTGTCTTCGGGATTGGGAAAGGCGATGATGGCCAGGCGGATGAACAACGTCATGGCGCAGCCGGCGCACATGGGATGCTCCTCCAGGATTTCCTTGAAGCTGCCCATTTGCGACACGGAGGTCTTTTTGCCGAACGGCCCATGCTCCACCATATCCTTATATTCTTTCGGCATGAAGGCGTCGAAACCGGGCGTGAACTTGACATAGTCGAGACTCATCGGGCACCTCGCTCTCTCTGGTTAGCCGCTCTTGCGGCGATGGGGCTCACTTACGACACCAGCTTCGCCGCGTCCTTCTTTTCCTTCGCCTTGGCGGCCAGCTCGGCCAACAACTGCTTCGCCGGCTCGCTGATGTATTCTTTGTAGGCAAACCGCTCGTTGGGCTTCTCCGCGTCCCGCATGTCCTGCAGCCCTTCCATGCTGTTCTTGCCGATCTCCAGGATGCAGGGCGTATACAGTTGGAGGTACGTGGGCCCGATCTCGCGGGCGATCAACACCGCATTGCGCACGACCTTTTCGACCAGCGACGGCTTGCTCACGGTGCAGTTGACGATGTAGTGACAGCCCGACTCGCGGGCGATCTCCGGCAGCCGCACTTTATCGAAGAGCTTGCCGACCGGCGCCATTTTGGCGACGAAGCCCTTCTGCATGAGGCCGCTCTCCTGCCCGCCCGTATTGGCGTACAGCTCGTTGTCGAAACAAATCGTGGTGAACTTTTCCTGCCGGAACCAGGCTTGCAGCGTCATATCCAGACCGATGTCCACCGTTGCCCCATCGCCGGCCAACACGACCACGTCCTTGATGCGATCCGGGAAGCGCACGCTGAGCGCCCGCTTGAGGCCCGACGCGACGGCATTCTGGTTGCCGAACAACGAATGAATGTTGTGGACGGCCACCATCGGAAACACCAGGCTGGTGCATCCGGTGGACCCGACCATCACGGTGTCCTCGGGATTGGGCAGGGACGCCAGGATATAGCGAAAGGCCATGGACTCGGGGCAGCCGGCACAGAGCGAATGCTGCTCGATCAGTTCCTTGGACGTCCCGATGTCCTTCCAGCCTCGATCGCTCTTGCCATAGGTGGCATTCTTGACCAGGTCCTGATAATCGGACGGCATAATGTCATAGAGATCCGGCGAAATAGCGATGCGTTCTTTGCTCATATCGTGCTCCTCTCAGCGCTGCTGAGCGTTTGGGTAATCCCTCGTCGATAGGCGCGCCGACGGCGCGTCACCCGCGTCCGGCCAGCACGCGGGAGCGCATGCCGATCGCCTTCTTGATTTCTTCCACGATGATTTCCGGCGGCATGGTCATCCCGCCGCAGACCCGCGGGCCGGCCACGACCCGTTCACTGCGGGGGATCGTCGCTTTGATTTCCTTCGCCAACCACCCGATCACATTGAACTCGGGCACAATGATGTGCTTCGCATGCTTCGTCGCCTCGCGAATTTCTTCCTCGGGCCAGGGCCGCAGCGTCTTGACCTTCACCAGCCCGACGCGCACTCCTTCGTCTTCCAGCAGCCGCATCGCTTCCCGCCCCTGAGACACGGCCGTGCCCGACGCCACGATGAGGATCTCGGCATCGACGTTCTCGGTCTCGATCAGGCCGTTGAGCCAGGCGATCGTGTGCTTGCGGGACCGTTCCGCGGCCGCCCAGACTTCCTGCTGCCAGCTGGCATGCGTCGCGTAGCTGATGTAGTTGCTTTTCATGACGAAGGGATCCCGCATCATCCGGACCGGCGGACATTCCATATCCATGCAGGGGACCGGCGACCGGTAGGGATCGTACGGCGGCAGGCACATGTCGGCGGGCGTCAGGTCCACGACGTCCTTCGTATGGGTGACGAAAAACCCATCGCAGCACAGGGCCAGGGGAAGGTGCACGTCCGGCTCCTCGGAGACCATGTAGCCCTTGAGAATCCAGTCATAGAAATCCTGGGCGGTTTCCGCATGCCAGACCAGCATCCCGGTCTGCATGAGGTAGGAGATCTCGATCGTGTCCGGCTGGATCGACAGCGGAGAGTTGATCCCGCGGCAGGTCACGATGCATTGAATCGGCAAGCGCGCCCCCGCCCACATCGGAAAGTTCTCCATGGCGCGCAAGGTGCCCGGCCCGGCGGTGGTCGTGAACACCCGGGCCCCGCCGAACGCGGCGCCGGCGCACTGCGACATGACCGCGAATTCACTCTCCCCGCGGAAGTAATCGCCGATATAGCCTTCCGCAAAGAGTTCGCCGCACAGAGCGG
>DATIBM010000133.1:0-4168 GCA_035457545.1 Nitrospiraceae bacterium | reverse complement strand
CCCCCGGCGGTTGGCCTCGGCGATCAATGCGCGGGACAATTCGGCCGGGCCTTGTCCGGCCTTGGCCGCCAACAGGGCGAGATCCCGGTCATCGAGCATCTTGGTCAAACCGTCAGTGCAGAGGATCAGCAGATCGTTCGGTTCCAGCTCGGCCTGTGTGATCTCGGCCTCGACGGTCGGGTCCAAGCCGATCGCGCGAGTCAAGACATGCCGGCGTGGATGGGTGGCGGCTTGGTCCCGCGTGAGCAGACCTCGGCGGATATAGTCTTCCACAAGAGAATGGTCGCGAGTGAGCAGCCGCAAGGCGCCATCGCGGTAGAGATAGGCGCGACTATCGCCGACGTGCGCGAGGTGGGCGATCGGTCTTGGGCTGTCCCTGATCATCAGGACCACCAAAGTCGTTCCCATCCCGCGCAGGCTTCGAACGGCCGCGCTTTCCTCGAACACGCGGCGATTTGCCGCTTGGACCAAAGCTCGAAGGAACCGTTCGGCGTCCGCCATGGAACCGGCGGCGGGGCCGGAAGGAAGGGCCTCCGCCGCCAGGCGGCGGATGGCGGCGACGGCCAACCCGCTGGCGACATCACCTCCCGCATGGCCGCCCATGCCGTCGGCGACCGCCCAGATGCCGTGGTCGTTCAGGACAAGCAGAGCATCCTGATTGGAAGCGCGGATGAGGCCGATGTCGCTGAGTCCGTATCCGATCCATTGTCCGATGGGTGTCGTCATCTGTGCTCGCACCGCGAGAACGTGAAAGTCCGAGCCCTCGCATCGCGACGAGAAAAGACGGGGGAGTCCATTCGAGTCTGCCAGAGTCGACGGCCGGGAATCCAGCCTTGATTTCACCCCGATGAGCCGCTAGAGTGCCCCCGCCGGATGGTCCGGCGGAACATGACGAACAGAATTCGAGTGAGCCATGGCCGACGCCCCGAAACGCATCAAGATCACCGTCGGACCCGTTCGGGTCGAGGCGGAACTCAAGTCCAATAAGACCGCCGACAGTGTCTATGCGGCCTTGCCCGTCGAGGCGCCGTTGAATACCTGGGGCGAGGAGTACTATTGTAAGATTGCGGGCGTGAAGGATTTTCGAGAAACCGCGACGACCAAAGTCAAAATCGGCGACATTGCCTGGTGGGGACCGGGGGAAGTGCTGGCGATTTTTTTCGGGCGGACCCCGATGAGCATGGGATCAGACCCGGTGCCGGCCGACCGCGTCAACGTCATCGGGCAGATCATCGGAGACGCGACGGTCTTGAGACAAGGATTCGATGCCAGCAAGATCACAATCGAAAAATTGTAACGGGTCTGCGCGCCGCGCGCGAATCCTGTCTGAGCGATCGTAAAGTATGCGGCTGTCCAAGGAACGTGTCCGTCATCTCGCCCAGGCGCTCAGCGAACAGCTCCAGGCGGAAGGGTTGGTCCGTGTCACGGGCGACAAGAAGGTCTTGGGGGAAACCTTGGAGCAGGCGATCACGGACGAACTCCAGGTCGAGGACCGCTTGAACGCCGAGGTGCGGGAACTCTTGAAGGCCTATGCGGATCAGATCGAGCGAGGTCAGGTCGATTATCAAAAAATGTTCACGATGATCAAGACCAAGTTGGCCCGCGACCGGGGACTCGTCTTGTAGGGAGCCCGCGGCCCATGTTGAGCGACGAGAAGATCTCCCATCTTTCGCATGTCATCCTGGCGAGCCTTAAACGCATGCCGGCCGCAACGCTGGACGGCGACGAGGCCAAGGTCTTGCGGCTCATTAAACGGGTGCTGGCATCGGAATTGGAGCAGGAAGCCGCGATCGACCGCACGGTGCGCCAACGGCTGGCTTCCTATGCCAGACCCCTCGTCGAGGGGACACAGGAGTGGGACGTGCTGTATCGGAGGTTTTCAGAAGAGGAACTGCGCCGGCGGATCGGCACCCGGTAGAGCGGCGAAGACGAAGCGGGCGGTCGGATGCAGGAGAGGGCGAACTCCCATGCGTAGACACGGAATGACACATCGGTTGTTGTGCCTGTTGTTGCTGTTCATGGCATTGGCGAGCGCTGGCTGTCCCCGGTCCAAACCTCAGCCGCTGGTTCCCTTGCCGCTTGACTCGCGCGCGCCCCAGGAGGCCATCGCGCTCACGGAACAGGGAAGCGGGGCCTATCAAAGCCAGCAGTTCGACGAGGCCAAGCAGTATTTTGAGCAAGCGGTCAAAATGGCCCCTCGCCTGGGGGCCGCCCATTACAATCTGGCCCTGGCCCTCAACGCACTGGGGGACGCCCAGGCGGCGCACGATGAATTTATCGAGGCCGCGACGCTTGAACCGGGGCACAAGGTCATCTGGGATTCTCCGGCCTTGAGACCCTACGGCAATCCGGAAGTCTCGCGGCCGGCTCAGGCGCCGCCGAACGTCAACAACCGGCGGGGTCCCACCAGCGGGCTGGGCGGCATCGGATCGGGCAGTTGATCGGATCACGGCAGGCGGCGCATCGGAGGAGCGTGCATATGGCAAAAGAACTGGCGAGCGGGGATGCGGCACCTGAGTTTGCGTTGCCTGATCAGTCGGGAAAGCCGGTGAGTCTCAAGTCCTTGAAGGGAAAGCAGGTGGTGCTGTATTTCTACCCGAAGGACGACACGCCCGGTTGCACCAAGGAAGCCTGCGGCTTCCGAGACTCGATGGCTCGCCTGACCAAGTCGGGGGCGGTGGTGATCGGGGTCAGCCTGGACGGCAAGGTAGCCCATCAGAAATTCATCGCCAAGTACAGCCTGCCGTTCACGCTCCTGTCCGACGAGGATGCAGCGGTGGCCAAGGCCTACGGCGTGTACAAACAGAAAAACATGTACGGCAAAAAGTACTGGGGCATCGAACGCAGCACGTTCGTGATCGACGAAAAGGGCAAGATCAAAGAGGTGTTTCGCAAGGTGAAAGTCGACGGCCATGTCGACGAAGTCTTGGCCTCATTGAAATAAACCCTGGTCGAGCATCACCCCCTCACTCCCATCGGGCGACCCTTGCCAGTCTGGATCTGCCTTCTCAGCCTGCTCACAAGCTTTTGGCCCGGCGTCGATGCGCGAGGAGCCGAGCGCCGGGCGGTCTCCGTCATCGTCGGCGACAGCCTTGCAAAGACCGATCGACCCGTGACCATCGAAGCGCTCCTGGTCGAAGAGGGAATGTTGCGCCAGCAGGGGGTGGGAGGAGAACCGCTGATCCTCTGGGTGGACAAGGTCCGTGCCGCGACGGCTATGACGGGGGGTGACGGGCGGGCGTTTTTTCAGTACACCCCTTCCAAACTCGGCACGTTTCGCGTCAGGGTCACGGTCGGTGATTCCCCTCGCGTGGCGAACGCCGAAGGGACCGGGACCTTGGCGGTCTGGGAACGACGCCGACCGATCCTGTTGGTGGAGGGAGCGGCCCTGTTCGCGTCCGCGGAAACCGGCATCACCCCCGCCCTGCCTCTACCCTTGCCCCTGTCGGTGACGGTCGATAAGCCGGCGGAGCATGCGGTGGAAGAATTGGAGCGCCTCAGCCAGTTCTACTATCACTTGCTTTATGTTGTTCCGCCGGGAAGTTCTGCGCTCAACAGTGTGCGGCAATATCGTGAGTGGCTGGATCAGCACAAGTTTCCGCAGGGCGTGGTCCTGCCGGCCGATCTCACGGTGGACGGAGTGCGCAGCTTGCTCGAGCGCTTGCGGGCCGACGGCTGGGAAAACATCAAGTCCGGCGTGGGGACGACGGCCGCGTTCGCCGAGGCGCTGGTCGCGGAACGGCTGACGGTGGTCGTGATCAACGAGGATGAGAAGGTCAAGCTCCCGCGAAAGGCCCGCCGCGCGAAAGAATGGAAGGAGGCGCGCAAGCATCTGCAGGAATAGGCTTGGTCCGGCGCGGAACGTCGGCTCCTTCGCCCCTCATCGATCCAAACGGGTCTCCGAAGACTCTCTTTTCTTTTGGAGAGCGCCTGCATTAACATAGTGAAAGCATGCGGGCAAAAACCACTTTTCACTGTCAGGCCTGCGGGCATCAGGCGCCGCGGTGGCTTGGACGGTGCCCGGACTGCGGACAGTGGAATAGTTTCAAAGAGATCCGCGAAGCTCCCGCCTCCCGCGGTCGTCCCCAGGCCCTTACCGATCAGGTGGCACAGCCCACGGCCCTGGGCGAGATCGAACTGGCGGAAGAACCGCGCCTGCCGACCGGGA
>DATIBM010000132.1:0-7885 GCA_035457545.1 Nitrospiraceae bacterium | reverse complement strand
CTGACGCCTGCCGTGGTTGATCTGCTCGCCGCATACCAGATCGAGCGGCACATCCGCCGGGACCGGGACGAAGGAACGAACCGGCTCAAGAAGGAGATCACCCTCAGCCCGGAGTTCCAGGCACTCTGGGATCGGATCAAGCCGAAGACCACCTACCGCGTGGAGTTCGAAACCCACACGCTCGTAGTGCGCGCGGTGGAGGCCATCAAGCGCATGGAGAAGATCGAAGCGCCGAAGATCCACGTCGCCGCAGGGCAAGTCCAGGTCGTGAAGGGTGGGGTGGTCACGACGGCGGTGAGCGTCGCCGAGGAGCGGCCTGTCTACGGCCGGCGCGCGCTGCCGGATATCCTCGCCTACCTCCAGAACGAGACCGAGCTGACACGCTCAACGCTCGTGCGCATCCTCAGGGACTCCGGCCGGCTTGCGGACGTGTTCCAAAACCCGCAGCGGTTCCTCGACCAGGTGGCGACGATCCTCAAGCATGAACTGCATCGCTTGCTCGTGGACGGCATCAAGTACGAGCGGCTGCCCGGCACCGGTGCCGACACCGAGTGGGAGATGCTGCTCTTCAAGAACGAAGAACTCATCAACTACCTGAACGCGCTTCAGGTGAATAAATCTGTCTACGAGTACGTGGTCTACGACTCGGAGGTCGAGCGCGAGGTCGCCCGGAAGCTCGACCAGCGCGAGGACATCAAGCTCTTCGTGAAGCTCCCCTCATGGTTCAAAGTGGATACTCCCGTGGGGGAATACAACCCGGACTGGGCCATCGTCAAACACGATGGCCACACGCTGTACCTCGTCCGCGAGACGAAGGGCACGCGTGATTTTCTGAGGCTTCGCACGAGCGAGGCGGATAAGGTGCGCTGTGGCCAGCGCCACTTCGAAACGCTCGGTGTCCCGTTCGCCGTCGCCGTGTCGGCCGACGAGGTGTGAGTTCACCGAATAACGAGAGAAACCTACTGGGAACCCTATTGTGTAGATGACATCTCTGCGACCAGGAAAAGGGTCCGGAAGTCACTCCACACGGCGGTTCCTCGCAACGAGGCTGGCATGAAACAGGGCAAGGATAAGAAGGACAAGATCGGCGCGTCCGTGTACCAGCTCAAGGTCTCCTTGCGGGGGATCAAGCCCCCGATTTGGCGACGCGTACAGGTGCCCGGCGACATCACCTTGGCGAAGCTGCACCGGGTGTTACAGATCGTGATGGGATGGACCAATTCACACCTGCACAAGTTCAGCATCGGAGGGGTGGACTACGCCGAGCCGGACCCGGACGGGTTCCTGAACTTCCAGAGCGACCGGCGCGAGCGGCTGAACAATGTGGTGCGCGCAATGCAGAAGTTCGAATATGAATATGACTTCGGGGATAGCTGGGAGCACGACATCGTCGTCGAGAAGACGCTTCAGCCGGAGCCCGGAACCTCCTACCCTGTTTGCCTGGCGGGCGAACGGGCATGCCCGCCCGAGGATTGCGGCGGCGTGTGGGGATATCAGGACTTCCTGGAAGCGATCATGAATCCAACCCACACCGAGCACAAGGCGATGTTGACCTGGGTCGGGGGCAGCTTCGATCCGGAAACCTTCGATCTAGGCGCCGTCAACGCCTCCCTCCGGCGCCTCCGGGTCTGAAGCGATGGCGGCGGTCAGTTGACGGAGTCCTTCAGCCCCCATTCCCGTAACGCGCGCTCGTTCACGGCGCGAAGGAATCGGGGCCGCAGCACCAGGTCGAAGACCTCTTCCCTGCCCGGACAGAGACGCAGAATCTCGCTCCGCGCATGCTCGATGACACCCAGCGCATCAGAACGGCTCAGTGGTGTCCTGGCCAACAGATAGAGGGTCACATCCGCAACCCGGCGGACCCGATCCATGCGTCGCTGTTCCTCTTGAAGTTCCGTCAGATCCATGCGGAGCGGCTACTCATAGAGTGGCCTCTGAAGACAGAGGAATGGAAATACAGTAAGGTGTTTCTCCGCCGGTGTCAATGCAGAGGGACTTCGCCCGATGAGCCGCCGGCTCAAGCGTGGTACGATTTCATAGAAGATCAGACCACTGGAGGGTTTTCTCCGGCCGCATCATTTACGATAAACCGCAAAAGAGCGGCCGGCTCTAGTGAAGCGGGAACTGAGCACAAAGAAGATAACTTGAGGGGTTTCTCCGGCGGCGTCAATGCAGAAGGGCTTCGCCCGATGAGCCGCCAGCTCACACGAACCGAAGGAAGAGCATCGCTGGAGGTGTTTATCCGCGGGCGTCAATGAAGAAGGCTTCGCCTGAAGTGCCCGCGGTACACGTCAAGCGAGGGATGGTGGAGGCGAGGGGAGTTGAACCCCTGTCCGAAGACCGTCAGCGCACCGACCCTCCATGCGTAGTCGGCGATTAGGATTCGCCACCGTTCATGTCCGCCGACGGGCTAAGAACGGCCGCTAGCTCAGAAAGGTCTCGCCCTTCCCCGCTGAGCACCGGGGTTGGGCCAGCCTGCCACATCGCGCCCCCTCACCCCCGCAGGCAAGAGATGAGAGAACGTCACAGCTTAAGCTGCGAGTGCCAGTTCTTGATTGGCAGTTGTGTATGTTCCTCGAGGTTTAACGAGTCTCCAGGAGCTCGGCATGCGTCAGTGGCGTCAGTGTCCCCGTCGAAACCGGTCGCCCCCTCCTTTGTTGAACGTCAACCGTCACAGGTCATTCGTGGTACGTTCCCCCAGCCGATCACTCTCGTTCTCGTTTTCAACCCATGACGATGGACGCTTCAGATTTCACCAGGAATGTTTCCTTTTAGATACTCATGATACTGCACGGGTCAAGGGGATGCCAGGGTCCCTCACACCTATGGGCTTGAGTCACTTGACGATCGCTGATCCTAGAGATAACATAACGTACAAGACGTACGAATTATACAACTGGAGTGCGTCTCATGGCAAGAACCGCGGCCAGCAAGGTCCGGCAAGATTTTTCCGACACCCTTAATCGGGTCGCCTATGGTCGCGAGCGAGTGATCCTGCAACGACGGGGCAAGGATGTGGCTGCCGTAGTCCCGATCGACGATCTCAGACTCCTTGAGGCCCTCGAAGACCGCATGGATCTTGAGGATGCACGGGCCGCACTGGCTGAGGCGAACAAGAAGGGCACCAAGCCGCTCCGAGCCTGTATGAAAGAACTTGGTCTGTTGTAGGATCCCCATTGCCCTACACCGTCCAGTTGGCGCCTGCCGCCCAACGCCAACTTCAGTCTCTCCCCAAACCGCTTCAGAGCCAGATCACCAAACGCCTCCTCAAGTTGGAAGTCACGCCTCGCCCTGAAGGAGTGAAGAAGCTTGAGGGAGAGAACGATCTTTACCGGCTACGCGTTGGGGACTATCGGATCATCTACACCATCCGCGACCGTGAATTGATTGTCCTCGTTCTCAAAGTCAGCCACAGGCGGGAGATCTATCGCTAGAATCTTCCTCACCCGGCAGATCAAAGAGAAGCGCGAGGTTCGATCAAGGCCCGCATGGATCAAGAGGATGCCAGCCCGACACCTTTTGGCCCCGTTCCGTAGCCAAGGTGTTTCTATCCGGTGTCCATCGGGCTACACCCGCTCCAGCGGGCCGAATCGCTGCTCGACTTCCGGCCGATCGCAGGACCAGAGCCGGTCGGTCTTATAATGTTCGAATTGTCCGTCCGCGGCGGCGCCCGCCACCCGTCTCCGGAGTGCCTCCATCTCCTGGGCAGTCATCGGGACGAAGCGCCGGACAATGGCCAGGTTCTGGCGCAACACCTCCCGGGAATCGATCCCGCTGACCAGGGTCGCAATCGGAAGCGACAGCACGTAGCGGATCGCTTCTTCCACGGTCACCACACCCTGTTTAATCGGCTCGCCTTTTCCGCAGAGCGACTTCATCCCCAACGGCGCAATGCCGCGTCGGGTCAGCTCGGGAAGGACCAGTTGTTCAAAGCTCTGATACGAGGCGTCGAACACATTGAGCGGAAGCTGGCAGGTGTCGAATGGAAAATCATGCTTAAGAATGTTCAGATGCACGGCCGGATCCTTGTGGCCCGTAAAGCCGATGAACCGGACTTTGCCCTGCTGTTTGGCCTGGAGCAAGGCCTCCGCTGCGCCGCCCGGCCGAAAGATGAGATCGGGATCGTCCTGACAGCCGACCTCGTGTATCTGCCACAGATCCAGATAGTCGGTTCTGAGCCGGCGCAAGGATTGCTCAAGGTGCAGCAGGCCGATGCCCTTTCCCCGGCCGTGCGTGCACATCTTGGTCATGAGAAAGACTTGCTGGCGCTTGCCTTGAAGGGCCTTCCCCATCACCTCTTCGCTGCGGTTGTTGTAATAGTCCCAGGCATTGTCGAAAAAGGTCAGGCCGGCCTCGATCGCCTCATGGACGATCCTCGTCCCTTCGTCGTCGCTAGTCTTGATGAGGTGTCCGCCGCCAAGCGCGAGGATCGGCACCTGCACCCCGGTGCGCCCCAACGGCCGGTGCGGGAGGCCGCCGGTCCCCTTGCTGCCTTCGCCCTTCTCCATCTCCGCGAAGACTCGACTCATCCCGGCCACGTCTCCTACTGCGAGCGCGGTCCCGAGCAGCCCCATGCCTTTGAGAACCTGCCTTCGATCCAGTTTCATGATCGAATCGTCCCCGCGTGGTGTGTTGTCCTGATCCATTGATCGTCCCTCCGCAGAGCGCTTGCGAGATGTGTGAACAGGGCTGGTGTCCAATCGTCCACCCTCTGTCGGACCCAACGGTTCCGCCGCGCCGCCGCGGCCCGCATCGATCGCCGTCACGAGGTCACTCACAACCCCTAGGATAATCCTTTCGGAGTAGGGTATGCTGAGGTTCTTTCGAGACCACTTTCGATCACGGAGAAGATCCATGCATGCAACGCGCTATCTCCTCATCGGCGGCGGGTTGGTCTCCAGTCAGGCCGCGAAACAGTTGCGGCAGCTCGATCCGGACGCCTCGATCACGCTGGTGAGCGAGGAACGGCATCCGCCCTACGACCGGCCGCCGCTCTCGAAAGACTTTCTCCGGGACGAGACGCCCGCCGACAAGCTGCTGTACGATCCCGAGCCCTATTTCCGCGAGCAGAACATTGATCTAATCCTCGGCGTGTCCGTCGAACGGCTGAATCGGCCTAACAAGACCGTCTCATTGAGTGACGGACGTCAGATCCGTTTCGAGAAGGCCCTGCTCGCGACCGGTGGGCGACCGGTCCGGCTCAAGATTCCCGGCGCCGATCTCCCGGGCGTGCACTACCTGCGCACCATCGACGATTCGGCGGCCATCGCCGCGGAGGCCAAGGCCGGGGCGAAGGCCGTGGTGGTCGGGGCCGGCTTCATCGGCTTGGAACTCGCCGCGTCGCTCACGCAACGGGGCGTACAGGTTACGGTGATTGAATCCCAGCCGCGCATCTGGGCCCGCTTCGCCGACGCCGCCCTGGCCGGCTTCGTCGAGCGCTATTGCACGGACCGCGGGGTGACGTTCCGGACCAACGAGTCGGTCGCCCAGATCCATCGCCACAATCAGGCGTTCACGGTGGACCTCAAATCCGGAACCTCGCCGGCCTGTAATTTCGTCTGCATCGGGGTGGGCATCATCCCGAACGTCGAGCTGGCCCAGCAAGCCGGATTGCCTGTGGACAACGGCATCGTGGTGAACGAATATCTGCAAACCTCGCACCCGGACATCTACGCCGGCGGGGACGTGGCCAACTATCCGGACCCGCTCTTCGGCAAGCGGCGGCGCGTCGAGCACTGGGGCCATGCGGAATACTGCGGCCAACTCGCCGCCCAGAACATGGCCGGCGCCCGGAACCGCTACGACCACCTGACCTACGTCTGGTCCGACATCTTCGATCTCCATCTGGAGTTCGCGGGAGACGAAACCGAGCACGACCAGGTGCTGATCCGCGGGAGCCTCGACAAGCCGCCGTTCACGCTCTTGTATCTGAAGGAACGCCGCCTGCGCGCCTATTTCGCCGTCAACGCCGCGGCCAAAGATTTCCAGCCGCTACAGCGGCTGATTCGAGGCGGCACGGACCTGAGCGGCAAGGAGTCGCAGCTCCAGGATGCGGCTGTTCCGGTCAAAACTCTTCTGACATGAGCGGTCGTCCCGTCATCGTCTCCATCAGAAGAGCCCCGCGATCCCCCTCCTTCGAATTCTGATGGGAGCCATCACGCTGCACGTGCTTGATCTTGTGAAGGGCCGGCCAGCTCAGGGCATCCCCGTGAGCTTGGAAGTGCAGGGGCGGGCGGGAAGTTGGACGCTGCTGGGGCGCAGCCGGACCGATGCCGACGGTCGCAGCGCCGACGTGATGCCTTCCCATCAGCGGCTGCAACCGGGCACCTATCGGCTCACGTTCGATACCGCGGCCTATTTTCAAACCCAGCGCCTGGAGCCCTTCTACCCGGACATCTCCGTTGTGTTCACCGTCCGCGATCCGGCCCAGCACTATCATATCCCGCTGCTGTTGAGTCCGTTCGGCTACAGTACGTACCGAGGAAGCTGAGCCGGCCAATTGGCCATGTCTGGCTTATTTCGGGGCGGGAAGCTTATGCGCCGCACCGATGCTGTCCAGGCCCGCTTGCGCGCAAGCCGCATCCAAATGGCCGCCCGGCGCGCCGCCGACGCCGATGCCGCCCACGACCTCGCCGCCGATCTCGATCGGCAGGCCTCCGCCCAGAATCAGGATCTTGTCGTTCATATCCCGAAGGCCTTGGACAGCCGGCATGCGGCCGAGCATCTCCGCCAGGTCTCCGGTCGAGCCGCGCAGGCTGGCCGCCGTGTAGGCCTTCTTGCTGCTGCTCTCGACCGTGTGGGGCCCGGCTCCGTCTCCGCGGGAGAATGCCCGCAGCACGCCCGCCCGGTCCGCCACCGCCACGCTGACGCGATACCCGTCCTTGGTGCATTTCTCCAGCGCCGCCGCGACGGCTTTGTTCGCCATCGCCAAGGGGAGGACCGCTTCGCGCGGGAGTTCCTCCGCCATCGCCACACGCGCCATGAATCCGAATGATAACGCCAGAACGCTGGCGAACCCACAGATTGCGCGGCGAGAGAACTGCCGGCTAGACCTTCCATTCTCCATAAGTCCCTCCATAAAAGGTGAACAGTGAGGTGCGATCATACCCTGTCCGTCGGCGCTCGTCTAATACACCGAAGCGCGTTGATCAAGGCGCGGATCTGCGATTGCAGTGGGACCGTTATGCGCTCTGGAAGCGGGTCACCTTGGCGAACAGAATCGCCGCGAAGGGCAGGGCCAGGCTGATCACGAGTTGCGTGATCAACAGCATGCCGAGGTCGCTGTAGTCCGCCGGCGTCTGCACTATGCCCGTGGCGGGATCGCGCATCTCGCGGGTCACGATGAAGATCTGATTGAGGTACTTCGTGCCAAGCTGGCTCAACGACAGCGCCAAATTCGTAAAGGAAGCCATGACCGCAAAGAACGTGGCCTTCAGGTTCGCCGGGGCCGAATTGGCGATCCAGGCCAGCATGGGAATCATCGAGATCTGGCCCAGCGGGGATTCCAGCGCCGTGTCCACCAGCGCGATGAATCGCGCGTCCACCACGCCGCCGGTCATGCGCGCGGTCCATTCGTGAAGGCCGTAGTACATGCTGACGATCGGCACCGAGAGCACGAACCCCATCAGAGTCAAGAAGCCGACCACGTAGACGATCGACCGCTCCGCCATGAACCGGCGAAAAATAAACATCCCGGCCAACGTCAGGCTGCTGCCGATGAGCGAGAGGACCGAGAGAAACTCCTGATCGAACTTCAGCTCATCGATCATCCACCAGGTCTGGCCCGGCCCGGGACCGGGGACAGCCCGGAACATGAAAATCACCGTGGCCGTCCCGACGAGCGTCGCGCGCGCGGAGGGTTCCAGCTCGCTCGTCAAACGAACCA
>DATIBM010000131.1:0-4655 GCA_035457545.1 Nitrospiraceae bacterium | reverse complement strand
AACGCCATCTGTCCGACCGCCGGACGGCGAAAGGTCTGTGGAATCGTCCGGTCGCAGGGTTCCGGAAACCCCGCTTTGCGCGCGCTCACGGTAAAGAGCGTCTCGATCATATTCCAATAGGCGCCGCGGCCTTCCTGGCGGTGGTAGAAGCGGCTGTCCGACAGTCTGCCGCCCCTGACTTCCATGAGGCGATGGCGGATCTTGTCGATGCGATCGGGAAACGCCGCCGCCATGCGATCCAGAAACACCGGTTCCACGCTGCCCGAGAGCCGCAACAATGTGTAAAAGGCCTCGTCCGCGCCGGCCGCCCGCGCCTGTGTGAGCAGCGTGGGAATATCCTGATCGTTCAAGCCTGGGATGACCGGAGCCAGCGACACGCCGGTGGGAATCCCGGCCTTGACGAGCGTCTCCACCGTGGCAAAGCGCTTGGCGGGAGACGGGACGTGCGGCTCGACCTTGCGCGCCACCTCCGCATCGGCGAACGGGATGCTGACGTACACGCGCAGCCAGGCCCGGTCGTGCAAGCGCCGGAGCAGATCGATGTCACGCTGGATCAGGGCGCTTTTCGTGATGACTCCGACGGGATTCTGAAACTCTGCGCAGACCTCCAGGCAGGCCCGAGTGAGACTGTAGGCCGCTTCCAGCGGCTGGTAGCAATCGGTGTTGCCGGAGAAGACGATCAACTCGCCCCGCCAGGATGGCCGCAAGAAGGCCTGTCGGAGCAGATCCGGCGCGTCCGGCTTGATGATCAGTTTCGATTCGAAATCGGCGCCGGCGCCGAAGCCCCAATATTCATGGCTGGGGCGCGCGTAACAATAGGCGCAGGCGTGGAAGCAGCCTCGATAGGGATTCACGCTCCACCGGAACGGCAGGTCCGGGCTCTCGTTTCGGCTCAGGATCTCTCGTGAGTCGTCCTCGAACACTTGCACGTGGACAGGCGGCGGCGGTTCAAGCCATTCGCGATGCTGCGATTCATAGGGGTTGGGTGGATTCGTGACCGTCTGCACGGCCTATGGTGTCCCTCGGCCCGTTGCCCTGTCAAGATTTCGGGAAGGCCAGGGGCCGACGGACGGGGAGCGCGGCTGGAATCGCTGCGTCGCCGGGGGCTTGCCGTGGTTTGACTCGGCGGAACCTCGATGCTATTGTCCGATCCCGATTGAACGGACCAGGGTGTCATGCACGATCTTCGCTACTTACGAGACCATTTAGAGACCTTGCGGGCCGGACTGGGGCCGCGCGGCGCGGATGTGGCTTGGGATGGGCTGGCCAAGCTCCTGGAAGAACGGCGCGGGCTCACCACGCAGGTCGACACGCTCCGGCATCAACTGAGAAAAGGGTCGGAGGAAGTCGCGCGGTTGAAGCGGGAGAAACAGCCGGCCGACGCCGCGATGGCGGAGATGAAGCTCGTGGGCGACCGGATCAAGGAGGGCGAGGAGGGCTTGCGGGCGGTCGAAGAGCAGTTGGCCGAACTCGCGATGCGGATTCCCAACCTTCCCCATGAGTCTGTTCCCGCCGGCAAGGGGGCGGAGGACAACGTCGAAGTCCGCCGATGGGGAACGGTGCCGGTGATGGGGTGGCCTCCGCGTGCCCATTGGGAGATCGGCGAAACGCTCGGTGTCCTGGATTTCGAACGGGCCTCGAAAATCGCCGGGGCGCGATTTGCCGTCCTGACCGGTTTGGGGGCGCGATTGGAGCGGGCGCTCATCAATTTCATGCTGGACGTGCATACGACGGAGCATGGCTATCGCGAGGTGTTGCCGCCGTTTCTGGTGAACCGGGCTTCGATGACCGGGACCGGGCAGTTGCCGAAATTCGAAGAAGACCTGTTCCGGTTGCGCGACGATCCCTATTACCTGATCCCGACGGCGGAGGTACCGGTCACGAATCTCCATCGCGACGAATTGCTGGATGAGGGAACACTCCCAATCCGCTATGTCGCCTACACCCCCTGTTTCCGGCGTGAGGCCGGGTCCTACGGCAAGGACACCAGGGGGCTGATCCGGCAACATCAGTTCAACAAGGTGGAGCTCGTCAGTCTTACGAAGGCGGACGATTCCTATCACGAATTGGACCGGCTTACAGGCCATGCGGAGGCGATTCTGCAACGGTTGGGCCTCCCGTATCGGGTGGTCACGCTCTGCACAGGGGACATGGGCTTCTCCGCCGCCAAGACCTATGACCTTGAAGTCTGGCTGCCGTCACAGCAGACCTATCGGGAGATTTCCTCTTGCAGCAATTTCGAGGCGTTTCAGGCGCGCCGGGCCAACATGCGATGGCGGGGTGACAAAGGCAAGAAGGACGCCAAGACGGAGTTCGTCCATACCTTGAACGGCTCGGGATTGGCGGTTGGGCGGACGCTCGTGGCGATTCTGGAAAATTACCAGCAGGCCGATGGGTCGGTGGTCCTCCCAGAGCCGCTACGCCCGTATATGGGAGGAGTCGAGCGGATTGGGAAATAGCTGCTTGAGGATTTCTCCGCTCGCCGTAATTACGATAGACCGATAAATAGGCGAGCGGCTCACGCGAGTATAGGAAAGGAAAGCGCTGACGGTGTCTCTCCGGTGGCAATATTTGCGATACAACGTACAATAGCCACCGGTTCAAGCGAAGCTTGGTATAGAGGGCTTCGCCCGATGAGCCGCCGGGTCAAGCGAAGCTTGGTATGGAGGGGTGCCGGAGTGGCCGAACGGGCCGGTCTTGAAAACCGGAGACGGGGTCACCTGTCCGCGAGTTCAAATCTCGCCCCCTCCGCCATCCTGTTCATCAATTTGAACCAGGGGTCTCGTTCCACATTTCCCGCTTCATCCGATTCCTCTCAATCTCGACCGATCCCTCCCCCTCGGAAGTACAGGCCTGTGAGCGAATGATGCATAGCACTGCAGAGCGCGGAGCCGATACTATGCGCGTAACCGGTAGGGATACAACTCATGGCCTGATCCGGCGCACGTATCATCCGACAGGGAGGTCGCCTATGAGCACCATCTTTGCTCCACGGCACTACAGCCGCTTTCAGACCAAATATACGGCCCACTTCCTGGGAGATGCCTTTCTCGGGCGAGGCACAATCTTCGATATGTCGCTGGGAGGATGCCGAATCGATGGAGACGTGCCGGTCAGGACCGGCAGTCCGCTCGCTATCCGGTTGGTGGTGCCAAACCGGCCGATTCCGATCAACATCGACCGCGTGAAAATTCGGTGGGTGAAAGGGCAGACCTTCGGGGTCGAGTTTCTCACTATGCAACCGGCCGAACGCACCAGGCTCAGCCAGCTCATTCAGGGCCTCGCCACCCGGCATTATGCCGCGTCGGTCGCAGACTAAGTAGGACCCTCCGCGGGTTGTCTTCCGCGGTCTGAGGTTGCTGTTTCCTGCCCGCCTTCCCCTCCTGTCTCTCACTTCATCAGTATCGATGAAAAATCCTGCCTCGGTATAACAGCACCTACGTCTTCGGTATTTCACTCTAGCGCCGGCCTCACTATCCTACCCACGTGTTTGCGCTTCGCGATACGCGGGTGAGCCTTCGATCCCATCTCGGTAACGGACGACAAAGGAGGCTGCGATGGAAAAACCCGTTGGTCGGCGGTCACACAGCACGCAAAAACAGCCGGGACGCATCGGGGCGATCCGTCGCGAACTGGAAGGCGCGCCCTGTCCGCATTGCGGCTGGCACCGGTATCAGTTGGTCATTCGGAGCGGATCGAACAGCGCGACGAGCGCGGTCTATGCCCGGTGCAGCCACTGCCAACGGCCGCGGGATCTGACGGAAGACCTCCAACGCATTCTCTGGATCTGAGGCAGGATGGAACTCCCCCGTTTCAGCAGACCCATTCGATGAGAGGCGCCATGTCCATCAGTCGGAAACGCGAACAGGCCAAAGTAAAGCTCAGGGCTCTGCATATGATGGCGGCGAGCGGCGTCGTGCGCCCGGCTCATGTCGAGATCCGATATCCGCCGCGCCGCCGCGCAACCACGCCGTCCGTGGAGAAAAAGGAGCGTCCCGCCGAATCCGCTACAACGAGGCCTTCGACACCCATCTCCCCCTCGCTTCTCTCGTTGGCCTTCACCCTGCCGGTGACGGATTTCATTCGCCATCTCCGGCAGAGGCGAGATGTGAGAAGAGAGAACATCAAGACATCCGCCTAGTGCCGCAGGCGTGGCCACCATTCATCATCTCTCCCGCGGATCAGTGTCTTCCATCGATCGACCCTTGTAGGAATTCAGATCTCTGGGGTAAGATAAGCGGCTTCCGACTCGCTCTCTGAAAAAGATTTATGATAGTTGAGGCGAAAGGCCGACGTGGAGAGGTGGCCGAGTGGCCGAAGGCAACGGTTTGCTAAACCGTCACAGGGCCAAAAGCCTTGTCGCGGGTTCAAATCCCGCCCTCTCCGCCATACCAAGCTCCGTGTGAACCGTGGCTCGGTTGCGCCGTATCGTATTTTATTGTGGCTGACCATGAGACGGAGACTGCGAGCAAGGTTCCGGAGAAGCGACAACCAACCGCGACCTGCTTGATTTTGATCGGGTGATCCTGTTACATCACCCCAGTTTCAGGTATGCCCTCGAAAAACAATCTGCCGGAATGCCGAGGTAGCTCAGTTGGTAGAGCACAGCCCTGAAAAGGCTGGTGTCGACAGTTCAATTCTGTCCCTCGGCACCA
>DATIBM010000130.1:0-2624 GCA_035457545.1 Nitrospiraceae bacterium | reverse complement strand
GCTGCTCTGTTTTGCAATCGCGGTCGGGCTGGGCCTGTACGTCTTGGACTTTTTGAGAGACGTGCTGGTGCAGCAGAGAGGAGCCGACCTGGCCAGAACCGCGGGAAGAGCCGCTGACACCCTCGATCGCGTCCTGTTCGAGCGGTATGGGGATATCCAGTTGTTTGCGAATGACAGCGTCCTCGTGGAGGGCGATCCAGACACGAAGACGGAGCGATTGCAGCGGTATAAAAACCTGTACTGGTACTACTCCTGGATTGCCACCACCGATGGGGCGGGCCGCATCGTCGCGGCCACCGAGCCGGTAGCCCCGCGACCCGGCGGGCCACCGGAATGGTTTGAAGCGGTCAGACGGACGGGACGGATCCATCTGGAAAGCGCGCAGCGCTCCGCCGAGGCCGGCGGCGTGATGGCCGTCGGATTTTCCGCTCCGATCTATGGGCCGCGGGGGGAGTTTCGGGGGGTGGTGACGAGCCGGGTCCCGCTGGAGAATCTTCGCGCCATTCTCGAACAGGAGGGCAAGCTGGAATATGGAGACGCCGCCCACGATTGGTTGGTGACGGATCGTGAAGGGACCGTCATTGTCGAGAAGAACCAACCGTCCGGTCTGGGCAGGACTTCGTTGAAGATCGACCTGCCTCCTGATGGACGGGCAACCGAGGGTCGCGAGAAAACCGGTTTTGTGGAAGAACTGCACGATCGTTTGGGCCTGCCCGTCGTCACGGGGTATGCCGGGACCCGAGGGTACAAGGATTTCCCAGGATTCGACTGGACGATCCTGATCCGCTTGGACCGCGACCAGGCCTATGCGCCGATTTATCGGCTCGTCTGGAGCGTCGGCCTCATCGGCTTCCTCATCGTCGCTCCGCTGACGGGATTCGGGATGTGGACCTCCTGGAAGCTGGCACGGGAGCGCAACGAGCTCATTCGCGCCCGGCAGGCTTTGGAGAAGTCCGTGGTGGAACTGGCCCGCTCCAATTCCGATCTTCAGCAGTTTGCCTATGTGGCGTCACACGACTTGCAGGAACCCTTGCGGATGGTGGCCAGTTACACGCAGCTGCTGGCCAAGCGGTACAAAGGGAAACTGGATGCGGATGCCGACGAATTCATTGCCTATGCGGTGGGCGGCGCCAGCCGCATGCAAAAGCTCATCCAGGATCTGCTGTCCTATTCGCGCGTCGATACCCAGGGCCAGGCCGGTGAACCGACTCCGGTGGAGCCGATCGTGGACTATGCGCTCGACAACTTACGGGCGGCCGTTGAAGAAAGCCGGGCGGTGGTGACCCGCGACCCGCTTCCCACGGTGATCGCCGATGAACGACAGCTCTTGCAGCTCTTCCAAAACCTTGTGAGCAATGCCCTCAAGTTTCGCGGAGAGGAGCCGCCGCGCGTGCACGTGTCGGCCGAGCGACGAGGCGAGGAATGGGTCTTCTCCGTTCGCGACAACGGCATCGGGATCGATCCCCAGTATGCCAAACGGATCTTTGTGGTCTTTCAGCGCCTGCACAATATTTCGGAATATCCCGGCACCGGCATCGGCCTGGCGATCTGCAAAAAGATTGTGGAACGCCATGGGGGCCGCATATGGATGGAATCGCAGTTGGGGCAGGGCGCGACGTTTTACTTCACGCTGCCGGCGTAGAACGGGTTGTCATCAGTGGGGTGCACGTGAAGCGCCGTCGTGCTCCGATTGAATGCGGGTTCACGAAGCAGCGCTGTAGGCATGCACAATTAAGAAGGAGGCACGATGGATATTTCAGACTTAGTGAGACCGGTCGAAATTCTGCTGGTCGAAGACAATCCCGGTGATGTGCGGCTGACCAAGGAAGCCTTGAAAGAGGCCAAGGTGATCAATCATCTGACCGTGCTGAAGGATGGCATCGAGGCGCTGGCCTTTTTGCGCCGCCAGGGGCCGTATGCCGCCGCCGCCACGCCGCATCTTATTTTGCTCGACCTGAACCTTCCCAAGAAGGACGGTCGTGAAGTGCTGGCCGAAATCAAAGCCGATGACAAATTGAGGCGCATTCCCGTGGTGGTGTTGACTACGTCGCAGGATGAACAGGACGTGTTCAAAAGCTATCATCTCCATGCGAATTGCTATATCACGAAGCCGGTCGATTTAGAACAGTTCATGACCGTGGTGAAATCCATCGAGGATTTTTGGCTCGGGATCGTGGTGCTTCCGAAAAACGGAAAACGGTCTAAGGGGTAATCCGGCCCATGCGCATACTGCTGATCGAGGATAACCCCGGCGATGTCCGGTTGTTGCAGGAACATCTCCTGAAAGACCGGAGCGGCCCGGAAGAATTTCGTCTGGTGCACGTCGACCGGCTCGCGCGCGGCCTGGAAAGGCTGGCGGAAGCGCAGGTTGATGTCGTGCTGCTGGACCTGTCGCTCCCGGATAGCCAGGGCATCGCCACCCTCGTCCAAGCCCGTGCGGCGGCGCCGGGCGTGTCGATCGTCGTCCTGACCAGCCTGGATGATGAGAGCCTGGGCATGCAGCTGCTGCAAGCGGGTGCTCAGGACTACCTGGTCAAGGGAGTAGTGACCGGTTCCCTCCTGCGGCGGTCTCTCCGCTACGCCGTCGAGCGTAGGCGGGCGGAAAAAGCCTTGTTGGAAAGCGA
>DATIBM010000129.1:0-4782 GCA_035457545.1 Nitrospiraceae bacterium | reverse complement strand
CTCCATACCAACCTTCGGTTGAACCGGCGCCTCTTTTGCGTCTTATCGAATCTGATGGCGCCGGAGAAACACCACCAGTGATTCTCTTCGCCTTTCTCCCCATCCCAAGCTTTGCTAGAACCGGCTCCTCTTTCTTGTATTACTGAACATGATGGGGTCGGAGCCACCTATCTCGCCGGCAACGTGCTCGATGGGTCCGGTTCTTCACTCACTCGCGCAGGCAGCGCTGGTTGCCCATTGTGGATATCGGCTGCTTGACTCCCAAACTTGAGCGGGCCGCCGCCCGGTCGAATGGAATCCGCTGAATTCAGCATCTGCTCCAGGGCTCGCGCCAATCCCAACCCTCCAGCCTCGGCCGCGAGCCGCCCGATCTCGGCGTCGTACAACGAATACCAAGTCTGAGCCGCCTTGCTTTCGAAGGGACCGGCCGGCACCGTCTGCCGCATGACCGTCAGGAGATGCGAGATGAAATATCCCTCGAATTGCTGGGCCGCTTCCTTGGGACTGATTGAACCGGCGGATAACCGTGCCGCCAACCCATCGTCCACCGCCGGCCGGGGTGAACGCAGAAACTCCGAGGACAACGCCATCGGAGAACCATGGGACCCGTCCATATCGACCTTCATACCAACCTTTGGTTGAACCGGCCGCCTAACCAAACTTGTTGGGCCGGCCGCGATCTGATCGCTCTTTGCGGCCGGAGAGACACCACTAAAGGTTTTCTCCCGTCGCCGGTTATGTTGAGGCGATGGGTCCAGCCAGCTCGGAGTGGCGGCCGGAGAATACGCCTCAAGGCATTCTTCGCCTACTTTCGCATCTTGGCCCGCCGGACCGCCCGTCAAATTACCTCAAGATTGGCTTGCAAGGCTCCGGCCGATTTGAGCGCGGACAATATCGCGACCAGGTCCCGAGGCGTGACGCCGACCGCGTTCAGCGCCTGGACCACATCTCCCAAGGTGACGGTCTCGTCGATCACGACGAGCCGCGATTCCTGTTCCTTGACCTCGGTTTGGATATCGGGCGTCACGGTCGTCTGCCCGCCGGTCGATCCGACGATCGGGGCCGTCGGCTGCGACACGTTCAAGGTGTTCTTCACGGACACGATCAGGTTGCCGTGGGAGATCGCGCAATTCGAGATCCGCACATGCTGGCCCAGGACGACCGTCCCGGTCCGCTCGTTCACCACCACCTTGGCCGGCGTATCGACGACCACATCCTGTCCTTCCAGCGCGGCAATGTAATGGGCGACACGACCGCGATAATCGGCCGGCACCGCAGCCCGCACCAACCCCGCATTGACCGGGGTCGCAGTGCCCGGCCCAAAGACCCCATCGATGGCCTCGGCCACGCGGATCGCAGTCGTAAAGTCCGCATGCCGGAGGAGCACGGACACCGAGTCCCAGGCATCCAAATCCACCACGACTTCCTTTTCGATGAGGGCGCCGCTCGGCACCACTCCCGCCGCCTGATGGTTCTTGACGACCGTGCTGCCGCCGGGACCGCCGACCCCGCCGAGAAAGCCGCCGATCGAAATCGGACCCTGCGCCACGGCATAAACCTGTTGGTTCGGCGCCTTGAGCGGCGTCAACAACAAGGTGCCTCCTTGCAAGCTCTTGGCATTGGCCATGGACGAGACAACCGCGTCAATCGCCATGCCCGGCTTCGCGAACGGCGGCAATTTCGCCGTCACCATCACCGACGCGATGTTGCGGGTGAGCAATTGAATGGGATCGATCACCAGGTTGATTCCCATCTTGTTCAACATCGACATCATGGCCTGGACAGTGAATTGCCCGCCGATGACCTGATCGCCGGTCCGGTCCAATCCAACCACGAGACCGTAACCGATGAGTTGGTTCTCGCGGACGCCTTCAATAGAACCCACGTCTTTGATCCGAACGGCCGAGGCCGGCTCCGCCAGCAGCGCCAGCAGGAGAGACAGGACCAACGAGCCATGCCACGCACGGCGATGGGACGTGGCCTTCAACGGGATCCCTCACGATGGCTCATGGCAAACCTCCGATGACTCACGCGGCGGGCTGACGATGGAATACCCTGGTCCACCAGCCGGTGGGGACTGATTCCCCCTTGGCCGCCGGCGTCGCGGTCTCGTCGGCCTCTCCAGCTTCCCGGGCCATCACGATGAAGGGTCTAGCCGAATCGGCGGGGCGCACCACGCCGCTCGCCACCAGCAACCACATCGGAACCTTTTGCCATTCCCGCTCCTGCTCCATCGCAGTTCCTCCCTCCACCCGCCAGGTAACCGCCCGGCCCACAATCTCCGCAATTCCTCACTAGAACGGATAGATCCAGTCCAAGATCCGCGTGAACCATCCCGGTCTCTGCACATCGTCCACCACGCCGAGACCGGAATATTCGATCTTGGCATTGGCAATCGCGGAAGACAGCACGGTGTTTTTCGTATCCACATCCACCCGCCGGACGTGCCCGCTCAAGACCATCCGCTGCCGCTCGCTGTTGACCGTCACTTCTCGATGGCCTTCGATCCGCAGGTCGCCGTTGGGCAACACTTCCATCACCATCGCCGACAGGGTGCCGGTCAAGGTATCGGCCCGGCTGGTCGCCCCCTTGCCCCCGAACTTGTTCTTGGCGCTCGCTTCGATCCCCAGGCTCTGGCGTCCGCCCGCGCTCAGGCTCACGCCGGGGATCCCGAGATAGCCCCGACCGGTGCCGCCCATGCTGTGATCGATCGTGGATTCCCGTTCGGCCGTGGTGTCGGCGCTCTTCGATCCCTTGTGGTTTTCGACGATCTTCACAGTCAAAATATCTCCCACCCGCATCGCCCGGAGGTCTTCATAGAGGTAGGCGCGGCCGTTCTCTTCCTGCCACAAGGACCCGACGGTTTTCGGAGGGGGCAACGGTTGCACGGTCACGGTCGCCGCCTTGGACGAATCCGAACTGCAAGCGGACAATAGCGCCAAGCAGGCCGCGCACCACACGAGTCCGGCGCAGGTGACCCTTCTGTCGAGCAGTTTGCGTGGCTGCATGGGATCGAACGAGGCCCGGGACGAGTCGGGAGCCATCCATCATCCTTGGAGCTTGTCCGACATTACCGTTCGTGACGAGGCGAAGGAGGTGCTGGCAGATGCAAGGCCGCAGGCCTCGAAAAACCGGAGGCGTATTCGCTGGAATCGGGACCCATTGCGCTGCAGAATGCAATGGGTGCCCCGGATTTTTCGAGGACGAGAACAAAGCAGATGCCGGGACATCGTTCGTCGCAGTAGAAAGGTCAATGTCGGACAGGCTCCTAGTCAGAATTCGACGCGGACCAATCCGGGCCCGGCCACGCGGCCGCGGACGTCCTTCCCCGAATCCTGATTCGTCACGGTGACATATTGGCCGAGTTGCGCCGCCGCCTTGGTGATGCCCGTGGCTTGAATCGAGAGCCCGCCTCGCCTGGCCTCGATCGTAACCCGGTCTCCCTTGCGCACTGTGAACGGCTTGACCAGGGACGATCCGCGAATGGGCATCTGCGGCTGGAGGACCTTACCGGGGCTCTTCCCGACCGCCTCCTCCGGATTCACCAGAAAATGGTGCGGCACGCCGTTGACCTTGACCCGGACGATCCCCACATCATCCGGCTCGATCAGTTCCTCCGGCTTCAACATTCGTGTCGGCGCCACCACATCCGCGTAAAGCGAGACATCGGCGATCACGTCGAGTGATTCGGTTTCCTGCCCGGCCACCATGGGGACGATGCGGAAACGACGGCGCCCCGCCGTATCCGCTCCGCCAGCATTGGTTACCTCTAATTTCAGGGGACCGGCGGGACGCAGGACCGGTTCGGACGGATCCAGAATTTCAGCTTCGACCTCTCCGACCCGGCTGCCGAAGCGAGCCTCCAGATGGGCGACGATGGCCTTTCGAAGCTGGTCGACCGTGATCGGTTGAACGCTCTGCCTTGCACCCTGCGAGGCCTTGCCGATGTTCGCCTTGTTCGCATGGTCCGATGTCGCCTTGGTCGCGGCCGTTTGACCGGACCCAGCAGAGGCCGATACGGTCCCGAATGTGGGGCCGGTCAACAGGAACGCGCCCATCAACAGCGCAATCCGTCGGAAATGGTCTCTGAGCCGCATCATCGTTACCGCCGGATGTTGTTGGCGATGGCCATCATCTCGTCCGAAGCCTGGATCGTCTTCGAGTTGATCTCATAACTCCGCTGCGCGATGATCATGTTGACCATCTCTTCGGCCAGGTTGACGTTCGAGCTTTCCACGAATCCCTGCTGGATCAACCCGAATCCGGTCGAGAATCCCGGAATCCCTTGAATGGCCGGTCCGGACGCGAAACTGTCCAGGTAGAGATTGTTGCCCATCGAGACAAGGCCGGACGGATTGTCGAACCGCACGAGCTGAATCTGCCCGACCTGCGACGCCTGCGTGACGCCCGGCAACAGCACCGAGACCGTGCCGTCCTGGCCGATGTCCACTTTGAGCGCGCCCGACGGGATCGTGATGACCGGGTTCAGCAGGTCGCCGTCTCCCGTCACCAGGTTGCCGACATTGTCCCGCTTGAAGGCCCCGTTGCGGGTGTACATGATCGTGCCGTCCGGACGGGACACCTGGAAGAACCCCGGGCCGTCGATCGCGACATCCATGTCGTTCCCGGTTTGGCGCATATTGCCCTGTTGCCATTCCTTCGCGACGGTCGTCGGCCGGACGCCTGCCCCCACTTGGATGCCGGCCGGGAACACGCCGACGCTCGACGCGCTGGTGCCGGGCATCCGTTGAATTTGGTACAGCAGGTCGGCGAATTCCGCCC
>DATIBM010000128.1:0-13167 GCA_035457545.1 Nitrospiraceae bacterium | reverse complement strand
CGTAATGGTACCCAATGTGGTCGCCCGCTTCCGTGTAATAGTAGAGGGCGCAGGAGTGCGGATCGCTGTCCGGGCACAACCTCAGCGTCACCCCGACGAGACGGCTCAGGAATTCGAGGAAGGCCGGCGACCGATAGAGTTCGAGGAAACGCGGGGCCCGATCGATGACCTGAAAATAGCTGACGCTGCCGCCCTTCTTATGCCCAGGAACATAATTGCGGTTGAGCAACGGCTTGACCGTCTGCGCCTGCGGCACCAGATACTGTTCCACAACCTCGCGCGGCAGAAACTCCTTGATGAAGAGGAACTCGCCCTGTCGCCAGTAGGTCTGCCGCAGTTCGTCACCGTCCAGTGAACGAATGGCCTGCTCGATCTCGGCTCCGAGATCCTCTTTCAGGGTGTCAGCTAATTTCATATTGTCCCGCGATCGGTTGACAGATTCTTTTCACGAACCGGCTCAGGCCGGCGGACTCCTTCACATCCCCTCACCGTCTCCTCTCCCTGAGGAAGAGGAGCGCAACGCTACGGCGCGCGAAAACTCGGCGCCCGCACCACCTCGGTGCCGGCCGGCGCCGTGAAGTCGAAGAGCCCATCCTGCAATCCCGTGTTCGGCTTCACGGAGGAGAACTCAAAGGTCGCCACGTTGCCGCTCAGTTCGTGCAGGGTCAGGCTCTTGATATAGTGGGTCTTGGGGTCCGCCTCCAGCACGATCTGCTGGAAGGGTCGCGCCGCCTGCTGGTCCTTGGTCTTGGGAGTCAGCACCACCAGCGGAAGCCCGCCGGCGCCGCGCGCATGATTCGGCGCAGGCGCCAGGTCGAACTCCTCGTCGATCTTGCCGATCCCTTGTAGCAATTGGAGCGGCGCCTGCGACGCGGCCATCTGCGTCAGCTTGCCGATCAATACCTGGCTGTGCTCCGGCACGTACATCTTGACGTCGTCCTGGTTGACGTAAATCTCCTCCCGGCTCGGTTCCACATAGTCCCACCGCAGCCGGCCGGGACGCTTCAAGAACAAGCGGCCGGACGACGTGATGGGTGTCGCAAACCCCTCGACCTTGGTCTTCTGCGCGAAGTCCGCCTGCAAGTCCTTGGTCTGTTCGTAACGCGCCTGTATTTTCTTGACGACGGCTTTGATTTCTTGAACCGCCTTGTCCTCTTGAGCCAGGCACGGGCCGCTCAACAGACCTTGGCCAAGCAGGACGAGTGACAACGTGCATAGGAGGATGATCGCGCGACGGCTGCCGCGATCCACCCGATCCTGCTCCTTCCTGCGGTTCGACCCTGCCATCATGATGCTCCTAGCCTGCTATTCTCCATGCGCCTGCCCGACCGGGCCGCGCCGGCCCAGCACTTCCCGGCGGCCGTCGCGGCCCGCGGCCCCGACGATCCCCTCCGCCTCCATCCGCTCGACCATGCGCGCCGCCCGCGGATAGCCGACCCGCAAGCGCCGTTGAATGAGCGAGGCCGAAGCCTGGCCTGTCGAAAGGACCAGTTCCTTAGCCTGTTCGTACACTTCGTCCTTGGCTTCCTCTTCCGCCGCTTCCTCCTGGCGCTGGAACTGCTCCGGGCTCGTGTAACTCGGGGCTGCCTGTTTCTTGACGACGGCGACGACGCGCCGCACGTCCTCGTCCGCCACGAACGACCCGTGGATGCGCATCAACCGTCCGGTTCCCGACGCCATGTATAACATGTCTCCCCGGCCGAGCAGCGCTTCGGCACCGTTGGCGTCCAGGATGGTCCGCGAATCGGTCTTGGAGGCGACCTGAAAGGCGATCCGGGCGGGGAAGTTCGCCTTGATCAACCCGGTCAGCACGTCCACCGAAGGACGTTGCGTGGCCAGCACCAAGTGAATCCCGGCGGCGCGGGCCATTTGCGCCAGGCGGGCGATCTTCTCCTCCACGTCCTTCGGGGCCACCATCATCAGGTCGGCCAACTCGTCGATCATCACCACGATGTAGGGCAAGGGGGCAGGCGGCGTCTTGGGTTGCGGACCGAGCTCTCCGGCCGGCAAGGGAGGCTGATCGCTTTCTCCCGCCGAGAGCCGCTCCTCTTCCGATAAGAAGATGGGCAACTCCGGCTGCTCGGGAGCGCCCTTGTCCGGCTCGCCGGCGGTTCCCCCCTGCTCCTTGTGGACCCACCGGTTGTACCCTTCGATGTTGCGCACCCCCGCTTCCGCCAGCAGCTTGTAGCGGCGTTCCATCTCCTGGACGACCCAGCCGAGTCCCCGGGCCGCCGACTTGGGATCGGTGATGACGGGCCGCAGCAGGTGGGGAATCCCGTCGTAGGTCTGCAACTCCAACATCTTCGGATCGATCAACAGCAGCTTGACCTCATCCGGCCTGGCGTTGAACAGGATGCTGAGCAGCATCGTGTTCAAGCTGACGCTTTTGCCCGCGCCGGTCGCGCCCGCCACCAACACGTGGGGCATGGTCCGCAGGTCCGCCGCCACCGGGGTGCCAAAGATATCCTTCCCCAGCGCCATCGTCAGCTTGGATCGGGAGCGGGTGACCGCCTCGCTCATGATCACTTCCTTGAACGACACGGTTTCGCGCTGGCGGTTGGGCACTTCAATGCCGACCACCGATTTGCCCGGCAACGGCGCCACGATCCGAAGGCTCATCGCCTTCATGGCCAAGGCCAAGTCATCGGCCAGGTTGACGATCCGTGAGACTTTCACGCCCGGCGCCGGTTCATACTCATACATCGTCACGACCGGACCAGGGTGGACTTCCGTCACTTTGCCCTCGATCCCGAAGCTCAGGAGCGCCTTGGCCAAGACCTCCGACTGGGCCTTCAGTTCCTGATCCGTCATTCGAGCCGCCTGCTGCGGCGGATCGTCGAGCAGCTCACGAGGATCGGGCAGACGATAATCCGACCGCACGGCGCTCGGCGCCGGCTGCGGCGGCTCGATAGGCTCCTCGATCGGAGCTGGCTGGACGGTCCTGACCACCGGCGCCTGCAGTGATGGGTCGAATGCCTCTTCGTCCTCCTCCTGATCCAACTCCTCTTCCGTTGGGGCAGCGCTGTCCGCCGTAGAGCGATTGATCTTGGGCGGCTTCGCCTTCGCCCGCCGGTTTCGCTTGTTCCGCTGTTCGAGGCGCTCTTCCAACCAATCGCGGATGGCTGCCTGGATTTCCTGGCCCCGCTCCATCCAACCGGACAATCGGTCCATCAGATGCGCGAGCGAGGTGGAGGTGGAGAGCAGCAACGTCACCAACAGGATGGAAAACAGGATGATGTGCGCGCCCGTGCTGGCAAAATAGGCTTTGAGGAACGAGGCGAGTCCCTGTCCGACGGCCCCGCCGCTGAGCCCCCGCTGGACGACTCCGCCGACCAAGGTCGGGATGCCGGGCAGTTCCAGATGAAGAAACCCGCTGAGCGAGAAGAGCGCGACGGTGGAATAGAGCGCGGTCTTCAGCGGCACGGTCACGTTGTCCTGCATGAAACAGCGGATGCCGACATGGATCAGGAACAGGGGCAGGACATAGGCCCCCGCCCCGATCAGCCCAAACAGGGTCGAGGCCGTGGCCGCGCCGACCGTGCCGATCAAATTCTTGCTGGGAGACGCCGCAGAGGGACCGGCGGAGGGACCATTGTTCGGCGGTCTGTCACCTGGGATATACGACAGGAGACTGAGGAGCAGCAGCAGACCGAGCGTGATCAGAACAACGGCAACGATCTCGCGCCGGATATGTGAAGGAGGAGATCCAACTCTGCGGGCGTCACCGCGTCTCGCCGTGGTGGATGCACCCATACGGGCGGATCGTAGCATAGGGGTATCGCCATTTCAAACAAACCGCGGCGCGCAACGCACGGTCCTGAGCATCGTTGCCAGTGCTTATTCCAGCGGTCGATGGTCTTCGTGGACGACGCGAGACTCCGACGTTGGCGCCAACGCCCCGGCAAGTTGCACGAACTCCTCGAGCGACAATTCCTCCGCCCGGCAATCGGACGAGCGACGGAGCCGCGCCAAGGCTCCCTGCACCGCAGCCGGCGCAAACCCCTCGTCGCGCAGCGAGTTGAGCAGCCGTTTGCGCCGGTGCGCGAACGAGGCCCGGACGACAAGCCGAAACATTTTCTCCTGCGCCGGCGGGATGGGGCCGGGCCGTGTGATGCAGAGCTTCACCACCGACGAACCGACCTCCGGCCTGGGCCGAAAACAGTGGGCGGACACATCAAAGGCCAGCTCCGCCTCGGCCGCAACCTGCGTGAGCACGGAGAGCACGCCATAGTCCTTGCTCCCCGGCCCCGCGATGAGGCGGCGCGCCACCTCCGTTTGCAGCATCAGCACGAGGCGCGAGAAACGATCCCGATGGTCCAGCAGGCGAAACAACAGGGCCGTGGAGAGATAATAGGGCAGGTTGGCGACCACGACGGTTTCCTTCGGCAGGCTGCTCAAGGGAAATGCCAGCGCGTCTCCGTGATGAAGCTCCAGGTTGGCGCAATCCCTCGTGTGGTCCCGGAGGTGTTCATACAGTTGCCGGTCGATCTCGACGGCAATGACGCGGGACGAGACGCCGCAGAGGGCGCGGGTCAGAATGCCCCGGCCCGGTCCGATCTCGAACACCGTCTCCCGACCCTGCAGATCGGCCAGCGTGACGATCTTTCGCACGATGTTCGCGTCGACCAGAAAGTGCTGGCCGAGTTGCTTAAGCGGGCGGGGGAGCATCCTGGGATTGCAGCCCCCTCACCACCCGCTCTCCCCTTGGGGGAGAGGGTAAGGGAGAGGGGAAGTCCACACTAGCAAATTCGTAGTCACCTGGCCGGACCGCCAGGCGAGGTCTGCGGCTGAATCTTCTTCGCCAGGACTTTCAGCGCGGTTCGATACTCTTCGGCCTGGTCCGTGAACTCTTCCACCAGATCATTCGTGAAGGAGGGCCCCGGTTTCATCCGGGCGAACTTTGTCGCTTCCGCTTCGCCCACATGCGGCTTGAGGAGGGCCGCCGTTGCCGCCTGCCACTTGGCCACCCGTTCGGCTCCGGCGGCGATATTCAGATCCTGCATGAGCCGCTTCACGATCCCGTCGAGTTCGCGTAACTGGCCGTCGATGATCTGTTGCGCCGTTTGCGGAGTGCTCATGGTCTCCCCATTGTTTAAGGTCTTCGTGAAGGCCGGCGTGAACCGGTGCGAGCGGCCTGCCGGCGGATTCGGACCAACTGTGCGGCCAGCTTGATCGCCTCGATCAAGCTGCCCGGTTCCGCCACGCCTCGGCCGGCAATGTCATAGGCGGTCCCGTGATCGACCGAGGTGCGGATGATCGGCAGCCCGACCGTCATGTTGACGCAGGTCCCGAACGCGACGAGCTTCAACGGAATGAGCCCTTGATCGTGATAGAGGGCCACGACTCCGTCATAGGCGCCTCTGGCCGCCTTGCCGAATAACGTATCGGCCGGCAGCGGATCGCTTGCATCGCTGCCGGCCAGCCGGGCCTGTTCGACCGCCGGTTCAATCGTGGTCTGTTCTTCGTTGCCGAACAACCCGTGTTCGCCGGCATGGGGATTGAGCGCCGCCACGCCGATCCGTGGCTTCCGGATGAGGAACGATTCGCGCAGCGCGAGGTCGGCCAACCGGATCGCCTTGACAATCGCGGGGACGGTCAATTTGTCGGGCAACTCCCGGAGCGCGACATGCGTCGTCGTGAACATGATCTTGAGCGGCCCGCCCAGGATCATCATGCCGACCTCGGTGCTCTTGGTCAGGTCTGCCAGCAACTCCGTGTGGCCCGGGTAGCGGTACCCGCCCATGTGCATCGCTTCCTTGTTGATCGGCGCGGTGACCATCGCGTCGATGAGACCGGTTTGAGCCAGACGGACCGCCTCGGTGATGAAGGAAACGGAGGCGGCGCCGGTTTCCGGCGCCGCCTTGCCGATCTCGAACTGGCCCAATGGCTGGGGCAGCGGGTCCAGCACCGGCACCTGCTTCGGTCCGGCTGGAACCAGTGCGACATCCGTGACCTTCACCGCTTTCAAGGGCGAGCGCAGCAGCTTGAGCGTCCGCTCCATGACGGGAAATGACCCGATGACGAGGAGCCGGCAGCCGCGGCGGATCGAGGCCTTGGCAAACGCCTTTGCCACAACTTCCGGACCGATCCCGGCCGGGTCCCCCATCGTGATACCCAGCAGGGGCGGACGATCGCCCGACGCGGTTCTGTCTCTGTTACGAGCCATAGAGATAGAGGGTGTAGCCAATATACAGGATCGCGCCGCCGGTCAACAGCCAGGGCCGCCAGTGTCCGCCTCCCAACAGTTGCAGCAAGGTGACCCCGCCGGCAAACACCGCCAGGACCATGGTCAGGAGCGCCGACGGACCCAGCGCCCATTCGGTCCCGATCAGGCCAAGGGACACGGGAAAGGTCCCCTGGAAGACCATCGCGCCGGTCACATTGCCCACCGCAAGCTGGTCCTTCTTCCGGTAGAGCCACAGAAAGCTGTTCGACATCTCCGGAAGCTCGGTCGCGAGCGGCGCGATCAGCAGGGCCAGGATGAGGGGCGCGACATGGAGCGACTCGGCCAGCGAATGGGCCGCCGTCACGAACATGTGGGCCCCTCCGACGAGCCCGGCCATGCCGACCGCCGCCTGAAGGCCGATCATGCCGAAGGAAGGCTTGGTTGCCCGCTTCGCGAAGATCAACGGCTCAATCGCCGATGATTCTCCTTCCTCTCCCGGCGCCGAGAGCTTCATCTTCATATAGTAGAGGTAGGCGCCGATCAACAGCGTCGCGGCGGCGTAATGGAGCGCCTTGTTGGGCGTCAAGGCGCAAAGCAGCGCGACGCCGTAGCCCAGCAGAAAAAATTGCAGATCCAGCCGGACCTCCCGATAGTTCAAATGAAACTTGGCCGTCCGTTTGCCCAGCCTGGCATAGAGCAATAGAAGGCCCGCCAGGATCGGCAAGACCAGCGTGCTGAGCATGAAGGGCGCGCCAAGGATCGCCCCGAGTCCGACCGCGGTCTGCTCCGGTCCGGTTCCAAAGAAAATGGCGATGATCGGAATGGAGGTCTCCGGCAAGGTCGTGCCGATCGCCGCAAAGATGCTGCCGACGGCGCCTTCCGAGACATTCAGCCGCTTGCCGACCCACTCGATGCCGTTGGTGAAGAGGTGGCAGCCGGCGAGCGTGACGACGATCGACGCCAGGAACAGCAGCGTGTAGAGGACAATCGTCACGAGGGCCCTTCAACGATCATCACGCTCGTTCCTTGGAATAGGACGTTTTCCCGGTGGACGGACGGCCTGGCTTGCGGCGATAGGTTACGATCGCCTCTTCCATGATCTCCCGCACGGGCTTGCCTGACCGCTCGGCCAGCGCCCGGCAATCCGCATATTCCGGCACCGCCCTGATCGGCACGCCGTTGCGCGACGCGATCTTCATCCGGACCGGCCCGTACTTCGTCGACACGCGCTGAAACGTGCGTGGCAGCACCTCGCGGGCCACTTCTCGATAGCGAACGCCCAAGGCGGTGGTCTCCCGCAGCATCACGTCCGCTACTTGGCGGGTTCGATCCTTGTTGGCGAGCGCCGTCAGCACCGTGCCGGGCCTTCCCCGTTTCATCACGACCGGGGCCAAGGTCACGTCCAATGCGCCGGCCTCAAAGAGGCGTTCCATGACGGTTTCGTAGGCCTGGGGATTCAGGTCGTCGAGGTTCGTCTCGATCTCAAAGACCGACTCCGTGTCGGCGCCGGCGCCGTCTTGGGCTTCCCCAAGAAACAGCCGCAGCACATTCGGCCATCCGTGAGGATCGGCCTCTCCGGCTCCGTACCCGACGGCCGTGGGCAATATCGGCGGCAGGGCGTGGAACTCCTCCACGAGCGTGCGGAGCACCGCAATGCCGGTCGGCGTCGTGAATTCCCTTCTCGGGCCTTCGCTATAGATCGGTACTCCCTGCGCCAGACGCGCGACCGCGGGACCGGGAACCGGCAAGGTCCCATGGGCCGACTGTTCGAAGCCGGTCCCGACATTGACCGGAGAGGCCGTGACGCGCGACACGCCCAACAGTTGGCAGCCCAGCAAGGTGCCCATCACATCGACGAGCGAGTCGACCACCCCGACTTCGTGAAAGTGCACCTGGTCGACCGGCACGCCATGCACGGCGCTCTCGGCTTCCGCAATGTGCGTGAAGACTTCCCGTCCCAACTCCTTGACCCGCGCCGGCAGCCGGCTCGCCGCGATCAGCCGCAGGATCTGGCGAAAGGTCAAGGGGTGGTTCATCGATCGATGGATCACCACATCGACCTTGGTGGCCTGGATCACGCTGCGCATCACTTTCTTGGCCCGGATCTCATAGCCCGCGATGCCGAGCGACGCGAGCCCGCGCCGGAGGTCTTTGACGGGCAAACCCCCATCGACCAGGGCTCCCAGCATCATGTCGCCGCTGATCCCGGAGAAACAATCAAAATGGAGGTGCATGGGCATCGTCTTCGTGGCTCTCGTTCGGTTGCATCGACCGCCAACTCACATGCCGAGACCGGCGTGCGGCGCCGCGCGACCTGCGCGCATCTTAGCAAATGTCTCTTCGGCCCGGGAATGCGGCGATCGGGACAATCGAATCGTCCGGCGGAATCCGTTGTCCGATTGACAGGGTTCAGGGGCTATGTTATCCGGTGTCATCCCACGCCGCACTCGCAACTCTCCTCGCTCAGCGGACTGGACAGGATCACGATGGTCAGCATGCCGACGCCATGACCGATCTGACGACCTGGAAGACGGCCATCGGCGTTCTCTGTGTAGCGGCACTGTGCCTGCTGGGCCCGGATGCGGCCGAGGCGGCCCGCAAATCGAAGGCCGCGCCCAAGAAAGAACCGGACCTTCGCATCGTCGATGTCCGAATCAAGCCGGTGCCCTATGTGCCGTCGCGCGGCGAGTTGCAATTCACACTGGCGATCGACCTTCCCCCGGATGTCGAACGCGCAAGCCTGCTCGAAGTCACCTGTTTGCTGAGTTCGCCATCCAAGACCAGTCTCCGCTTTCTGGCTTACCGCCAACCGGTCGCTCCCATGTTGGACGCCATTGGCTACCAGGCTCCCCGTCCCTCTCCCGCAGGAGACCATCCCAATCGAGGCCCCTCTCCCAGAGTCACCGTCACGTTGAATTGGGACGGGAAGGACCACACCAGGCAGGAGGCTCAGGCCGGTCAATACCGCTATGAACTCCGCGCCAAGATCATCGGGGACGGAGACAGTACCCCGCGCACCCTCACCGTCTCCTGGCCCAAGCGCGGGACGATGGAAGTAAAGTAGGCACGTCGTCATTCGTCAATCGTCATCCGTCAAGCGAAGTGATGATTTCTTTTTGCCGACACGAATGACGGTTGACGAATGACGCTCGTCCCCGAGGAGGTTGATTCGGTGCGCGAGGCAGCCCGCGCCGAACCCGTTGTCGATGTTCATGACCCCGACCCCCGCCGCGCAGGCATTCAGCATGGTCAGGAGCGCCGCGAAGCCGCCGAGGCTGGCGCCATAGCCGGTGCTCGTGGGCACGGCAATCACCGGCCGGTCCACCAGCCCGCCGACGACGCTGGGGAGCACCCCGTCCATCCCCGCCACAACCACCAGGGCCCGGGCCTGTTGCAGACGTTTATGTTGGCTGAGCACGCGATGGATGCCGGCGACTCCGACGTCATAGAGGGTTTCCACGCGGCTGCCCATCACCTCCGCGGTGATACGGGCCTCTTCGGCCACGGGCACGTCCGCGGTGCCAGCCGTGAGCACGAGCACGTGGCCCCTTTGCCGGCGCCGCGCCGGTTGCACGGTGACGATGCGCGCCTCCGGATGGTGCCGGGCCGAAGGGTCCAGCTTCATCAAGGCTCGCGCCGTTTCCGGTGAGACACGGGTCGCCAACAGCAACCGGTGCCGCTTGAGCAGCCGCGCGGCGATCGCCGTCACCTGCGCCGTGGTTTTGCCCTCGCAGAAGATGACCTCGGGAAACCCCTGCCGGAGGGACCGATGATGATCGACCGTCGCGAAACCCAGATGCTCGGCCGGAAGAGACCGCAGCCGATCAACGACCGCCGACTCATCGAGCCGGCCCAGTCGAAATTGCGCCAACAGCCGCGTGACCTGCTCTCGTGTCATGGCGCGGACCGTTCCCCCTTCAACAGACCACCTCTTCTTTCGCGCCCCGTTCCATCAGATCCCTCACGGCACGGTCGCAAGCCTTCCCTTCGAAGAGCACCGCGCAGACTTCTTGGACGATCGGCATATCGACCTGGTGGCGCCGGGCCAGACCGAGCGCCGCTCTGGCGGTGCGCACTCCCTCCGCCACGGCCTGCATGCTGTCCAGGATGTCGGTGAGCCGCTCCCCCTGTCCGAGTCGCAGCCCCACCTGATGGTTGCGGCTGGCCGGTCCCGTCGACGTCAGCACGAGATCTCCCACGCCGGACAGGCCGTAGAAGGTGCGCGGGTCGGCCCCCATCGCCTGTCCGAGACGAATGATCTCTGCCAGCCCCCGCGTGATCAGCGCCGCGCGCGTGTTGTGCCCGAGGCCCAATCCGTCCACCACGCCGGCGGCGAGCGCGATCACGTTCTTGAGCGCGCCGCCGAGCTGCACCCCCACGACATCGCTGCTGCCGTAGACCCGGAATCGGGGCGTCATGAGCAGCGTTTGGAGATCGCGCACCAATGCACGGTCCGACCCGGCCAAGGTGACGGCGGTCGGCAGTTCCCTGGCCACTTCGCCGGCGAAGCTGGGGCCGGACAGCACGGTCAACAGGTCCGCGTTGCCACGCAGCCACGTATGGATCACGACTTCAGACATCAGCTCAAACGAGCCTTCTTCGATGCCCTTCGTCGCGCTGATCACGGGACCGGCCGGATGACCGGTCTCGTTGATGCGCGTCAGGACCGACCGGGCCGCATGAGAGGGCACCGCAAACAAGAGGACCTCCGCTCCCTGTAACGCCTCCGCGATCGAGTGGGTGGCGTCCAAGGAAGAAGGGAGGGCGATACCGGGGAGAAACATGCGGTTCTCGCGCTCTCGATGGATCGTTTCCACCACTTCCGGTTCATAGGCCCACAACGTGACGGAAAGCGACTTCCTGGCGAGGTGGGCCGCAAGGGCGGTTCCCCAGGCGCCGGCTCCGACAACGGCGATGCGATGGAATGTTCGAGTGGAGTCAGTCATGCATGGATGGCGATCGGTCGCGTCCTGATCGTCGCGCGGAGAGATGCGGATTATAGAAACCGCGTTTCTCCGCTGTCAATGAAGACGGCTTCACCGGAAAGGAAGGCGGGACGCGATCCGACAGCTCCAGGCAAGTTCATGTCCGGTTCGTCGCCGTCTCGTCACGAAGAATTACCAAGTCCGCATGTCGGCAGAGGCGGCCTCGTCTGACTTGGCGTTTCTAATAGACTTCGGAGGGAGTCCGCTGTAAGAGCATAGGAAGTCGCAAATCGACCCATGCGACGGCACAGCCTTTGCGTTTCCCTAATAAATAATTCCTGGATCGAGACCCTCTCTTCAAGGAACAAGGAAGAGGAGACACACCCAAGATGGCCATTGATCGACGCTCTCTCATTCTTCGAATCACCGCCCTGGTCTACCTATTCAGCGGTTGCTTCTTTACTGTTGTAGAGGAGACCGCGCAGGCGGAATCCTACGTGGCCGGACAATTTGGTATCACGGTCCCCTCGATGAGCGGAGGACTGACCAATGTCGATCTGACCGGGTCCTTCCCCGAGGGCTCGACCTTTTCGGACAATACGTTGAAGTCCTCGTTGCTGTTCGGCGCCAAGTTCGGGCATTTCTTCAACCGCGCTCCCTGGTTCGGGCTTGAGACGGAAGCGTTCATGACGAATCCCCACATCAAGCAGCAGCCGTTGACCTTGACCGTTCCTCCCGTCTCGGCCACCGCCGAGTTGCCGGGCGCCTACTTCCGCGTCGTGACCTGGGCGCCGGTGAATCTCGTGTTTCGCTATCCGGGAAAGCGGTTGCAGCCCTATGTCGCCGTCGGTCCCGGTCTGTTCTTCGCGCGCATCAAGGACCCCAATTCCTCCGACTCCCAATCCGACACCAGGCTCGGGTTGAACACTCAGGTCGGCATCCGCTACTTCGTCACCAGGCACTTCGCGCTGTTCGGCGAGTGGAAGTTCAACCACGCGCGCTTCCGGTTCGACGAGAAGCCCGATTATTTCGGCTTCAACGGCACCTACAATATGCACCACTTCGCGCTCGGCCTCGGCTACCATTTTTAGCCTTCATCACCTCAGCGCCTGCAGGCACATCGCGCGGCACCCCAAACTGCCGTCATGCGTCAAGCGCCATTCGTCTGGCGAATAGCGATGAAAGGGAGCCGATGCGAAGACTTGCCTCTCCTCCACGTTTGACGAATGACGAGTGACGGATGTCCGTCTTTCCGATTGCTGCGGCCGCGCTCGCCCGAACGGGCAGCCGCCGTCCTGTTGACGGTTCGGACCCCGCCGGCCATACTTCGGCCTGGCCATGCTCGGCACCTGCGTCAAATGCGGAGCTGTTCTCGAATCGGAAGCCCGATTCTGTCCGCAGTGCGGGCACCCGCAGCCTTCTCGAAGCCATCAGGGATCGACCCAGCAGGCGCCCGTGATCAAAGAAGAGATGAACATGACGGTTCTCTATGCGATGGTTGGGATCTTGATCCTTGCCGTCCTGTTCCCGCCCTGGGAAACCCCGCCCGGCCAGCCCCCTGCGTTTCTGGGCTTCTACCCGCTCTGGTCACGGCCGCCGGAGGGAGTCGTCAGCAACATGCTGCTCATCATCGAGACCAGCACGATCGCGATCGGTGGGATCTACGCTTCGTGGCTTTTCCGCAGGAGACGTTAATCGTCATTCGTCAACCGTCAATCGCGTCGGAAGGACGAAAGAAGGTACCGCTGTCGCTTCCTGCTTCTTCTTGCGAATGACGTTTGACGCTTGACGCCGTACGCTAATCCAGGGCCAGCGTCAAGCACTTCGCGGAGCCGCCCGACTTCAGAAATTCATCCAGCGGGGTGGGATGGGGAAGGTACCCCCGCTCGCGAAGCAGCCGTTCCGTCGTCTCGCACCCGGTCGGCAGGACTACGTGCTTGCCGACGCAGACCGCATTGCAGGCAAACTTGAGGGCATCGGATTCCGGCACGACCACTTGCCTCACGGCAGGAACCCGTTCCGCGATCGCGGCCTGCGCGTAGGGATCGAACGCCGGAGGATAGTACAACAGCTCCC
>DATIBM010000127.1:0-9717 GCA_035457545.1 Nitrospiraceae bacterium | reverse complement strand
CCCACATTATTCATGACCGCTTCTACTGCAACCGCCGATACGCCGCTGCGACAAGCCAGCATGCGGCTTGGCGGCATGCTGGCGGGCAGGCTCGCCGCTCGCGGCCTCAACGTACTGTTTCAAGTACGCCTCAGCCGCAGGCGCCTCCGCGTGCCCGTCTCGCCTGGCGTCTTAGCGGTTTCGTCACGAACCGTCATGAATAATGTGGGCTAATGATGATGGTAGTCCCGCACCGTCACCATGCCGTGGTCGGAGATGACCAGATCTTTCTCATACACCTGCTGCAAGACTTCCGGCTTGAGCACGTCTTCGGGTGGCCCTGCGGCGACGATCCGCCCCTTGAGCAGGAGCAACCGATCGACATGGGGGCTGATGAGGTTGATGTCGTGGGTGACGAACAGGACCGTCAATCCCAGGTCCCGATGGAGTTGGCGGATCAAATCAAGCACGCTGTGCTGCGTGGTGAGATCGATGCCGGTCGTCGGTTCGTCGAGCAACAACACCTGGGGCTGCTGGGCCAAGGTGCGGGCAATCATCACCCGCTGTTGCTGTCCTCCGGAAAGCAGCCCCAACGCATTGTCTTGATAGTCGGCCATCCCGACCTTCTCCAAGGCATCCAGCGCGATGTGCCGGTCGGCCTTGCCGGGGCGTTTCAGCAGACCTAAAGCACCGTACCGCCCCATCATCACGGCTTCGAGGACGGTGACGGGAAAGTTCCGGTCGAGCACGCCCTTTTGAGGCAGGTAGCCGATCCGGGCGCGGTGATGGCACCGCAGCTCTTCGCAGGAACAATCGAAGATGTGCAGGTGTCCGGAAAGCGGAGGAAGAAGCCCGAGAATCGCCCGGCAGAGCGTGGTCTTTCCCGATCCGTTCGGGCCGATCACGCCGAGAAACTCTCCCTCGTAGATCTCCAGGCTCATGTCCCGGAGGGCGACGGTTCCCGGGAACCCGAAGGTCGCGTGGACGAACCGGATGATGGGTGGTGTCATGCGAGGGCTCAACCCGGCTGCTCAAGCGGCGCTCAGCCGGCGCATCACCGGGCGGGACGCGCCGACTGGTCAAGGGCGCGGAGCAATTGGAGCACATTATATTGGAGCATGTCGAGATAGCTGTCCGTCCCCGGCAGGGCGCCCGGGAGCGGCGTCAGGATCGCGACCCGCGCCCCGGTTTCCCGCGCCAGCAAGGCCGGCAGTTTCTGGTTCAGTTGGGGCTCGGACACGATGACCCGGATGTGATGGGTGCGGATCAAGGCGACCAGGGACTGGATATGCCTGGCCGAGGGCTCCGAGCCAGGCTGCGTTTGAATCTCCCCGACGATCTCCAGACCGAACCGCTTGGCGAAATAGGGCCAGGCCGGGTGATGGACGATCAGGCGCCGGTCCGGCAGCTTCCGGACTTGGTCCAGCAATTCGTTTCGCACACGGTCCAATTCTTGGAAATAGGCAGCCTGGTTCCGCCGGAACTCCGCGGCGTGGGGCGGGTCCGTCTGGCTCAGCGCGTCGGTGATATGGCGAATCATCGTCACGGCGTTGTCCGGGTCCAGCCACACGTGGGGATTTGAGCCGGAGTCATGGTGGTCATGGCCCGAGATTTCCGTTGAGGCCGCACCCTCCCGTGGACGATCCGGCAAGAGCGGGATGCCCTTGCCCGTCGTGACCAACAAGAGGGAGGGATTGTTGGCGCTCCGGACCAGTCCGGACACCCAAATCTCCAGGCCAACCCCGACCTCCACCAGCAGCTTCGCCTTGCGGACGGCCATCACGTCGCTGGGTCGAGGGGAATAGGAGTGCTCGCTCTCCAATCCCTTGATGAGCGTCGTGATGCGGACGTGAGGACCGCCGATCCGTTCCACCCAATCTCTGAGCACCGGGATCGTCACGACCACGGGGATAGGGTCGGAGGCCTGGGCCAAGGGAGCAGGAGCGGACAGGACGATGAAGGCCAGGACCAGGAGCGTGAAAAGGTGTCTCACGAATCGAAGAAGGGCACGAAGGGGCCGACAGAAAGGCACGGGAGGACCCTAGCATCGGGTCGGCATGAAGTCAACGGAGGGCAATCTGGTAGAACTGGCGGGCTGTGCCATCGACGAACTTGACCCGCGCGACCAGTTCCATTAGCGTAAGCCGCTTTTCTGGCTTGGCTCATCCGGGCATGGAGTGACCTATGGCATGGCGTTCGTCGAACGGGCAGATGGTGGGCTCACCCATGCGCGTCGTCGGATTGATGTCGGGAACGTCAGGGGATGGCGTCGATGCCGCCCTGGTCGAGATTGGCGGGCAAGGAGAGCAGCTTGAGGTCCGCTTGGTCTCCTTTGCCGGGACGTCCTTTTCGCCGGATCTTCAACGGCGCCTGTTGAGGGCGGCGCTGGAGGGCTCTGTCCGCGAGATCTGCTACTTGAACGCCCTGCTCGGCGAAATTTTCGCGCGGGCGGCGTTGAAGGTGATCAAGCAAGCGAAACTCACTCCATCCGAGATCGATCTGATCGGGTCGCATGGGCAGACCGTCCATCATCTGCCGGTCGGCCGGCGCGAGCCGGGGATCGGGCTCGTGCGTGCCACGCTCCAGATTGCGGAGGCGTCGGTCATCGCCGAACGAACCGGCGTGACGACCGTGGGCAACTTCCGCGCCCGCGATATGGCGGTGGGGGGGGAAGGGGCGCCGTTGGCTCCCTATGCGCATTATGTGTTGCTGCGAGACCCCGACCGGACCAGGCTCGTCGTCAACCTGGGCGGCATCAGCAACGTGACCGTCTTGGCCAGGGGCGCAGGATTGGACCGGGTCCAGGCGTTCGACACGGGGCCGGCGAACATGGTGCTGGATGGGTTGATCCAGCAGATGACCAAAGGCCGGCTGAGCATGGACTGCCAGGGGGTCATGGCCCGGTCCGGCCGCGTCGATGCCGCGCTGTTGACCGAGTTGTTGCGGCATCCCTATCTCCGGCGCCGCCCGCCGAAGTCCACCGGGCGGGAGGAATTCGGCGCCGAGTTTGTCGCCCGAATCAGGGCCATCCAGAAACGACGGAAGCTCGTCGATCGCGATGTCATGGCCACCGGCGCGCGCTTCACGGCCGAATGCATTGGGGCGGCGCGCCGGTGGCTGCCGGGAGAGATCGATGAGGTCATTGTAGGGGGCGGCGGGGTTCGGAATCGGGCGGTGATGGGCCACCTGGCGCAGGTGCTGGCGCCGGCGCCGGTGCGGACGCTGGACGAGGTCGGATGGTCGAGCAAGGCCTTTGAGGCCGTCGCCTTTGCCCTCTTGGCCTATCAGACGATCCATGGAAAGCCCAACAATGTCCCCTCGGTGACGGGGGCCAGCAGAGCGGTGGTGCTCGGCCACCTCGTGCCGGGGAGGCCGGAGTCGGTCCTGCGGCTCCTCCATCGCCTCGGAACGCCGGAACGCTGATGGACAAGACCGCATGGATCGTCCTGGGCGTCTCCTGCGTGCTGGCAGGGCTATGGCTCTGGCGAGGAGTGGGACGGCGGCAGCAGCCACGGCTGGATGACCGGACCTTGATCGACCGAGTCGGTCTGACGGCGCGCCCGGTCCTGTCTCGGGAAGAACTCGAATGGTACAACCTGATCAGGCTGGCGGTGCAGGATCGCTATCTGGTCCTGAGTCAGGTGCCGCTATGGGTCCTGGTTTCGATGCGCGGCGGCAACCGGAGCGAGCGCGCGACGTTGATGGGGCGGCTTGCGCTGAAACGGGTGGGCTTTGTGTTGCTGCATCCTGGAACAGGCGAGATCTACAAGGCGATCGACATCGGGAGCTTGAACGGTCCCGCGGCCGTGGAGCGTCGCCGCGATCGGTTGATCGCGCAGGTCTTCGCGGTCGCCGGGATCGAGCATGTCCGGCTCACTCCTCAGGACGTGCTCTCGGTTCCGGTCGTGGCGGCCAGCTTGGGAATTGAGTCCGGCGAGTGACGCGGCGGGGTGGACTGTCGGCAGGGCGAGCCGGTCACGGTTCAAGGTCTCGGTCCCCGGTCGGCGAGTATTTGGCCATTTCTTTTCGCGCCACGTCGGCTTCGACCGAATCCGGCCACTCGGAGATCACCCGTTCAAGCGTGATGCGCGCTTCCTCCTGCTGTCCGAGCTTGCCGTAGGTCAGGCCGATCTTCAGTGTCGTGGCGGTGATTTTCGGATTCGTCGGGTAGAACGACGCCAGTTCGGAAAAGGTATTCATCGCGTCCTCGTACCGCCCCAACCGGTATTGGCACTCGCCCAACCAGTAACGGGCGCTCGGCGCGAGCGAGGACTTTCCGTGAATGGCCAGAAAGAACTGAAAGCCTGCGAGCGCCGCGCGATAATCCCGTTGCCGGTATTCCTCCATGACGCGGTCGTACAAGCGTCGCGCCGCTTCTGATCGAGTCTGGCGGCTTACAATTTGGCCATTGAGCTGATCGGAGGCCTGTTCGGATACCGGGTCCTGTGATGGGGCTGCGCTGACAAGCGGCTGTGCGACCGGCAGGCCGAGCAGCATCCAGATCAGAAGCATGCGTTGAGAGAATGTGGTCATTGCAGCGTCCTCGCTTTCCTCTCCCTCTGGGATCGTGTTAGCCGGACATTACGCAACTGCTATGCCATAAGGACCGATACGATCCCCGCTGCCGAGAATTGTCCGCTCGGCGATTCGGCCTGCAATGATGCGAGCTTGGTCCAGGAACCAGAAATGTCACCCATCGCCGTTGCCCATGGATTCGGATCGGTGTTCACCAAAAGGTTCGCTCAGGACCATCTCTGCCTGTGGACAAGGACGGAGTTGGTGAAGATCGGAAGCCAGGGGCTGTCGGAACTTGACTTCTGGCCAACCCCTGTTCCAGGATCGCCGCTGCGAAAACCAGCTTGTTTCGCCCCCATCGTCCGCCGATCATGACTGTCTCGACCGGGGCGCCGCTTCTCTTTGACCAGCCGCCGCCGAATCCGGCGGGCGGGCGCACACTCATCGTGGACGCCGCCGACTCCAAGGCCTTTGTCCGCCCCAGCGAGGCGTTGATCCAGGCCGGGCCGGACGATCTCGTCTTCGTCCGCCCCGGGATCTATGAAGACAAGATCTTTATCGCGGACCGTCCGGTGACGCTGATCGGCGCCGGGCGGGATGCGGTGCAGATCTTCAACCGTCGCGGGGGGCCGCTCTATGTGCAGCGGGTGCCGTCGGGCCGCATCAGCGGAATCACCTTCCGCTACGTCGGCAGCGACCAACATTCGGCCGTCAACGTCTTCGATTCCGCCTGTACGATCTCGCACTGTCGGGCCGCGGACGGCATCCTCTCCGGCGTGGTGCTCTACGGACCGGAATGCCGGGTCGCCTTCATCGACAACGAAGTCCGCGGCAACCGCGAGTCGGGGATCTTCGTGTTCGGCGGAGCCTGTCCCCGGGTGGCCGATAATCTCTGCATCGGGAACCACCACTTCGGTCTGGCCGTCCGCGATCCAGGCACGCATCCCGAGTTCGTCCGCAACACCTGCCGGGAGAACTATCTGAGCGGCATGCTCCTGTTCTGCGAGGCCCAGGCGCTCCTGCTCGACAATGTCTGCCGGGACAACCATCATTGGGGCGTGGTGATGACGCCGGACTGTGTCACGACGCCGGCGCGCGGCGATCTATCGAAATCCAACGATCTCGCCTCGAATCCGCGCGGCCCTCTGCAAGTCACCGAAACTCCGTTGGCCGAGATCGGCCGGTAGCAGGATGATGAAAAACCCGCTAGCCAGGGACCTGGTGCTCCTGGAATGCAACGAGCGATCGCCTCTTGGTCTGGTCGTCATGCGTCAAACGTCAAGCGTCAATCGACCAAGGATGACGGGGAAAGGGCACGAGGAGTTGCTGTTCCAATACGTTTGACGAATGACGAGTGACGTCCGTCCGTCCTCCTGCTTGTTGCGGCAAATTTACAGCCACTGTTTGCGATGAAAGAACCAGAGCATGCCGCTGGCGATGACGACCATGACCGCCAGGGTGATGGGATAGCCGAGCGGGGATTTCAGTTCGGGCATGTAGTCGAAATTCATGCCGTAGACGCCGGCGATAAAGCTCAACGGCATGAAAATGGTGGTGATGACGGTGAGGACCTTCATCACCGAGGTCATCCGGTTGCTGGCACTCGACAGGTAGAGTTCCAGCATGCCCGCAATGATGTCGCGGTAGGTTTCGATCGCGTCGATGAGTTGGATGGTGTGGTCGTAGAGGTCGGCCAGATAGGTGCGGGTGAACTCGGTGATCATCTGTGATTGTCCCCGCTGGAGCGTCCCGATCACTTCGCGGAGCGGCCACACCGCCCGGCGCACGAACAGGGCGCAACGCCGCAGACTGTAGAGTTCCTTGAGCAGGTCCGGCTTCGGATCGCTGAGGAGCTGTTCCTCGACCCGTTCGGTCACCTCGCCAATGCCCTCCAACACCCCGAAATAATTGTCCACGATGGCGTCCAGCAGGGCGTACACGAGATAGTCAGCGCGTTGGGTTCTCAATCGTCCCCGGCCGGTCCGCAGTCGTTCCCGCACGGCGACGAAGGGATCGTTCCCGTTCTCCTGAAAGGTCAGGACGAACCCCTGCCCGAATACGAAACTGATCTGTTCCGTTAGCAGATGGCGCTCCTGAACGGCATAGCTGAGATTCTTCACCACGATGAAGCCGTACGTGCCATAATCCTCGCCCTTGGGGCGCTGCTCCGTGTTCACGATATCTTCCTGCACCAGCGGGTGCAACTGGAACAGGGCGCCCAGTCTTTCAATTAGGCTCAGGTCGTGGATGCCGCTCACGTTCACCCAGCAGATCTGGTTGTCGTTCAACAGCCCGGGCAGCTCATCGAGGTTGGCCAGCGATGGCTCCAGACAGCCTTCCGCATTGAACAACATGAACTGGAGCGTGACCGGCCCGACTCGGGGCTCGCCGATATGCACGAGCGTGCCGGGAGGCAGGCCGGCCTTGCGGGATCGTCGCCGCTGGCGCTTGGGCTTGGGGGCTTCAGTCGGGGCCGATGGAGCCGGTTGATCGCTCATCTGGTGGAGCACTCTGGTTCGAATGCCGCGGTTCGCGCGCACTCTACCCTGTGTGTACGACGGGTGCAACTGGCTGGATCTTCGAGAGAGCGGCAGGTGTTCTCTCGCGAGGTTGAGCATGCTGTCTAGGCGGCACATCCGTCACTCGTCATGCGTCAATCGTGGGGAGCCTCAAATCGCAGCAGCGTCCATCCTTCTTTGCACGCTTGACGGTTGACGCATGACGCTAGAGTGACGCCACGACGAACCCCGCTGGCGGACTTTCTAACAGCCCAATGAGGATCAGTTTGACGAGCGGCGGCCGACCGGCTGGCTGCGGAAGAAGGCAAAGCGGGCGCCGCCCTGTTGTTTGGCGAGGTACATGGCCGAGTCGGCCTGTTTCAGCAACCCGTCGGGGCTCTGGTCGTCCTGAGGAAACAGGGTGATGCCCAGGCTGACCCCGACCGTCGCGTGCCGGGTCGGCAGGGCGCAGGGTTGTTTGATCGACTGAATGATCCGGGTGGCGACGGTCTCGGCGCCTTGCTCCGTCGCCGTCCCTTCGAGGATGATCGTAAATTCGTCGCCGCCCATGCGCGCGACCGTGTCGACTTCCCTGACGCAGTTCTTCAGCCGGTCGGCCACGATCTTGAGGACGCGGTCGCCGGCGTCATGCCCCTGCGAGTCGTTCACGGCCTTGAATCCGTCCAGGTCCAACAGCATCAGCGCGAAGCCCTGTTGGGTGCGCCGGGACCGGGCGATGGCCTGCACGAGCCGGTCTTGAAAGAGCGCGCGGTTGACCAATCCCGTCAGTTGGTCGTACTGAGCGAGGTAAGTCAGCCGTTCCTCCGTCCGTTTGCGCTCGATCGAATAGCGGATCGACCGGGCCAGCAGGTCGCCTTGGATCTGGCCCTTCACCAGATAGTCTTGGGCGCCCTGCTGGACGGCTTGGAGGGCCGCTGCCTGGTCGGCGTAACCGCTCAGCACGACAATCGGAATGCCGGGACTCGTCTCCTGAACCAGGGTCAGGGTGTTGAGGCCGTGGCCGTCCGGGAGCGACAGATCCAGCAGCACCGCGTCGAACCGGTCCCGGCTCAACGAAGCGAGCGCGCGCGTGAGGTCGGGGACGTGGCTGATCTGAAATTGGTCCGCGCTCCAGTCGGAGAGAATGTCCTGGGCCAGTTGGGCGTCCACGGGGTTGTCTTCGACGAGCAGGATCTTCAACATCCCAACGCTGTCCTGAGGTGGGTACAGCCGACCAAGCCGATGACCCACCGGCGTGACGGGCCGGCTGGATGAATCGGATGAACCGGAGAGACCGGTCTCTCAGCGGCCAGTGTAGCTTGCTCGATGGGGCTTGCAAAAGAATTCGCAGAAACCGGAAGGGCGGACCGGGGGGATGGCCCAGGCGCTTGGCTCGCCTAGGGAGTTCACCAGTTTGGGAGGGCACGGATGGAAAGCAAGGTGATGGCGACGACGGCGCTACGGCATGATGTGGCCGAATGTGGCCGAAAAAAAAGCGCGATTCCGCTGTTGAGAGGGGTCGACGGCGAGACCTGGCGAGTGGCCGGGCGGGGGAAACGCTGCATGCTCGATAACGTCATGGGACTTCGGCGAAGGGATAAGGCGGCTCCGGTCGGCAAGGCAGGAGTTTTGTCACCGCGCGCACTGTCTCTGTGGCGGGCTCTTTTCCTCGTGCTGGCTTGTTCGGCATGCAGTGGGGGAGACGACTCCGGAGGAACCACGGCGGTCGATCCTGCGCCGCTCCCACCGCCCGCTTCGATTGCGGTGAAACTCGAGCCCATCACGATGGCGCTCAGTGCGCCGGTGTTCATGACTGCCCCTCCGGGAGACCGGAACCGGCTGTTCATCGTAGAGCAGGGCGGCGCGATCAAGGGCTTCGATGTCCCAACCGGATCGCTGCTCTCCACCCCGTTTCTCGACCTGTCCGGTTCCATCACGAGCGGGGGCGAGCGCGGCCTGCTGGGAATGGCGTTTGACCCCGGCTATCAGAGCAACGGGCGTTTCTATGTGCATTACACGGATACCAATGGTGATATCGTGATCGCGCGGTACCTGGTCAGCGCCTCGAACGCCAATGAAGCGGACCCATCCTCGGCCGTGACGTTGCGCAGGATCGCGCATCCCACCTTCTCGAACCATAACGGCGGCATGCTGGCCTTTGGACCGGAGGGCTGTCTCTACGCGGGAACCGGCGACGGGGGCGGCAGTGGAGACCCGAACAACAATGCTCAAAGCACGGCCTCGCTGTTGGGCAAGATCCTTCGACTCGACCCCAACACTGGCAATGCCTGTACCAATGTTATCCCGAACCCGTTCGCTGGCGCGGGAGGAGCGGCAGAGGTCTGGAGCGTCGGGCTGCGGAACCCATGGCGCTTCTCGTTCGATCGGCAGACCGGCGATCTCTACCTCGGCGATGTCGGGCAAAACACCAGGGAGGAGGTCAATGTCTCGTTGGCCCCCCATGCAGGCCGGCAAGCCAATTACGGCTGGCGCTTGATGGAGGGATTCTCGTGCTTCAATCCAGCGAGCAACTGTGATTCGGGCGGGCTTACCCTGCCGGTGCTCGACTATCCCCAAACTGGAGGGGCCTGTTCGGTCATCGGCGGCTACGTCTATCGCGGGACGGCGATCCCGGCGCTCAGTGGCACCTATTTCTATGCGGACCTCTGCGCGGGCTTTGTCCGGAGCTTCCGGTACCGAAACGGGCAGGTGACGGATCAATTTG
>DATIBM010000126.1:0-2619 GCA_035457545.1 Nitrospiraceae bacterium | reverse complement strand
CTTGATCGGAAGTCCCACCGGATAGAGCAGCGGCAGCAGGGTGCAGAGGCCGATCACGACAAAAATGATCCGGCGGTCGATCGCCAACATGCGTTCCGCAAAAGTCATGGGAAGACGGTGATTCGTGAATCGTGAAACGTGAAACGGCCTGCTTTGTCGTTGAACGAATAACGTTGAACGGGTAACGTCATTCCTTTCCTCCCCCCAGATACGACCGTTCGATGCCGAAGATGATCTTGAAGGACAGGGCGACGGCTCCCAGGCTCACGCCGATCAGAATCGCGCGGCGCACCGAGGCGTTCAGCACGTTCAAGATCCATTGCGACAGGTCCCCGCTGATCGGGATCAGGTACTCGCCCAAGGGCACCCGTCCCATCATGACGATCACGGCCGCCGTCAGGAGCACGGCCGCCTCGCGGCTGCGGGCGCGGAACGACCGATAGGCGGCCGAGGCGATGAAAAAGGCCAGCAGCGAGAACATTGTGCCCTGGAGCGGCACCATCATGTAACTGTAGACCCATCCGAACGCCGTTGTCGCCCCATCGATAGCTTCCTTGCCTTCGGACCAAAGGCCCATCGCCACCGTGCCCAGCATCCCCGCGTAGAGAATGACGCTATAGCCCCAGCCGGCCTCCTTGCGCCGGATCTTGGCTGCGTGGACCGTGAACAGGCTCGTGATGCCGAGGACCAGGGCGAACCCGCCGATGATCTGCATCCATTTCGTGACGGAGGTGAGCAGCTCCTCCGAGGCCGGATGGGGGACGTAATATTGTCCGGCGAAGAGGAGGCCGGTGACCATCGCGACCGCGAGCGGCAGTTGGCGGCGGAACAGGTTCATTTCACGTCACGCAGGGCGTCGAGCAACAGTTGCGTCCATTCAATCCCGAATCCTAATTTAAGGGTAGCGGCGATGCTGCCGAGCGCGATCAAGCTCAGCACCGTGAGCTTTCCGATGTCCTGTCCCAACAGCGTGCCGACCTGCACCGGTTCCCGGGACAGGTAGGCGCTGGCGGCGTACAGTTCCTCGCCGATCAACGTGTAGTCGCAGGTGGTCACGAAGAACGGCAACTGGTGGTCGGAATCGGTTCCGGCGATCTGGATCGCGCCGGTGCTGGCGCCGGTTTCCGTCAGCAGCAGGGCCTCGGCAAAGTAGGCGCCCATGAAAAAGTTCGCGGCCGGCTTGGTCCGAAGCATGATCCCGTCCACGGAGGCGGTGTAGCTGAACTGGTCGGCCGTGATGAAGAAATTCGTGTCTTCGCGGAACAGGTCCGGCTTGCCGGCTTCGAAATAGGCCTGGCGGGTAATCTCCTGGCACACCGCCATCGTGATCGGGTTGCGATGGGGGACCATGAGGTCGGTCTCGTAGGCCGCGGTGCGGGTCGCCACCCGCCCGAGTATCACCGCCGCCGCGACCGTGGAGGGATCGCTCATGTCATGCGCGCCGGTCAGATACATCACCGGCTTGCCGAGTTCGGTGGCCCGCCCGATCGCCTCATCGACCGCGTCGAGGCCCGGAATATAACGAAGAAAGATCGGCCCCCGATGGGCCCGTCGGATGGCATAGAGCACAAGCAGGCCGAACGAGAGCGCGATGATGAGATTGTTCAGCGCATTCCAGTTGAACCAGTTGGGCGAGGCGACGGCCTGGACGGGCGGCGCAAACACCCGCTGCCCGCCCTGCACCGATGCGACGGTAATCGAGTAGGGCGTCCCGTTCTTGACCTCGACGCCCCTGCCGCTTCGGATCTGGTAGGCATGAGCACCGGCGCCGTCTCGCCTGGTCCACCAAGGCTGTTTGGAGTCTTTGACATAATGGGTGTTCGAGGGAAACTCCGCGAGGACCTTCATCTGCGATGGGTCTTCAGGCGGCGGCCCCTCCTGGATCAACACCTGATAGTGCAGATCCGGGCCGTCCAACGTGGAGGGACCCCAGAGCACCGTGAGGCGGCCGCCCCCGTCGCTAGGCGTGTCCAAGGCCTGGAGCTGTTGCGGCATTGGCAGCGCCGGTTCCATGGCGACAGGCCCATTTTTCGCAGCCACAAATGAAGGCATGGCCAGGAACATAACCAGGGTGAGCCAATAGCCGGTTGAAAACCTCATGTTATTCTTCAATGACCTCGATGTTGGCCCGCGGAATCAAGGTCTCTTCCCCATCAGGAAATCGGACGCCGAGCACCCGGACCAGGCTTTCCGTGGCGATCCGATAGGGCTCGGAAGGTAAGGCCGAGACCTCGCCGATCCGGCCGAACAACGGATCACGGATGATCCGGACGTGGTCGCCGATCTGAATGCCTTCTTTTGAGCCGGAGACTGAAACCCCGTTGCGGACCCCGTCGCAGAGCGTCTGGGCGATGATGATCTCCGGCCTGATCACGCCGGCGCGAATTTGCGTGGCGCCGGAGACGGAGGCCTGCCGGCCGGCATATTTGGATAACAGGTCGAAGGTGCGGACGGCCATCGGAATGGTCCCGAATCCTTCGGTGAGGATGAGCGTAAACCCGATCCGCTCGGTTCCCGTGATCGCGACGCCGAGGTCGTACCCGAGCAGGGTCCGGATATCCTTGTCGTGGACACCCCCGACCACCAAACCAATAATCCCCAGTTCCTTCGCGCGCTTCA
>DATIBM010000125.1:0-5835 GCA_035457545.1 Nitrospiraceae bacterium | reverse complement strand
CGGCGAAGTCGAACTCTTGATCAACTCCTTGCCTGACTTCCGGAGGAAACACCGGCGTACGGGCACAAGCCCCGGCACACAGGCATACCAGCAGAATCGTGGCGAGAGACGCTCCCCTCATCATCCGTTCTCCTTACTCTTAGTTGCAAGGCATTGCAACTGGCGACACCCTGTTGCGGCACTCTTCACATAAAGCGGACTTGAAACTGCACGAGAAACGCATTCTGAGCAAAGGCGTCCAATGTCGAGTCGTAAGGCACACCAGGTCCATTTCCCTGATGATGGCGGAACTCATAGTTGAACTGAATCTTGGATTGAATTTTTGGGGGAAAGTTCTCGAAATAATAGGTCAATCCAAGAATCGTTCGCGTGTACATATCATTTGAGGTCGAGGTACTGGGGTCGAACTGCTCGTACATGACGGTCGGTTCCCAGTTCTGAAGAAAGCCGTCCGTAATCAAATATTTGGCCAGGACGTACCAGGTGCGGCGTTGCACCCCCGGCGCCCCGGATCCGCCGCAGAAGGCTTGGTCGAGGCAGGCGCCGTTGGCCGGGCGGCCGACGGTCGTCTGGTTGGCGCCGTCATGTCCCTGCCACCATTCCCCTTGGATCATGAAGCCCGGTATCAACTTGGAGGTGTATCGGAAATCGACTCCGTACCGATCAAACACACCCTTCCCGCGCCCGTTGATGTTGGTGTTGGCGTTGTTGGATTCGCCTTGAATCGTGGTAAAGCTGACCCAGGACACGTCGGTTCCGAAAAGGCGGACGCGGGTATAGAAACTCTTGGGCGCGTTGGCGCCCGTCGCGTTCGCATGGTAGTTATTGTTGTTCATGATTCCGACGACATATTCGAGGCGGTTCGCGATCCTGCCGCGCATGTCGATAAAGAAATCACGTTCCTGGAGGAACTCGATGGCGCCCGCCGTCCCCGTCTGGTTGCCGATCCCGCTCCCCACCGAGGTCAGATAGGGGGAGCTGATGACATCGCGCAATCCTCCCGACGTTTCGGTAAAGATACCGAACGGCATCCGGAAGATGCCAAAGCGAAAGAAATTCAGGTTGGGAGCCCAGGATTGGAACGGGCGGAAGTCGATATAGGACTCGCGAAAAAATGTGGCCGCAACCGGTTGTCCCGTCGCCGCCCCGCTGCCGCCGGTCGGAGTCTCCTTTCCGAAGTTGATGCTTTGGAACTCAAAGAGGGCATGCCAGCGGGGGATTGTTTCACTGATCTTTCCCCAGAAGAGGATTTCCGATCGCCTGATCGAGAAGTTGTCCTTGCTTTTCCCCTCCGGGACCTCCGCATCCTGATGCGTATAGAGGAACTGGAGCGCATTCAAGCCGAAATTCACCTTGTCTCGTAATATCGGCAGGAGTTCGGTCTTGTTTTTCCAGTCTTCGATGGCGTCGATCCGCCTCGCCTGTTCGGAAGCCCGATATTCCTGCTCGGCGCGTATTTGGATCCATTCGTCCATGGTGATCGCGCCCTTTTGAAGCAGCAGGTCCTCAATGGCGCTTCCGCCGGGCGGCAATTCCCCGGGTTCCGTTGAGCCGATTGACGGACCAGAGGGCGCCTCCGCCTGGGCCAGGATCGGTTGGGCCGGCCGAGGGGCTGACTGCGTGCGAGACTCACCAGCCATGCACGGACCGGTCAACAGAGAAAGGACCACCGGGACCAGACCTACGCCAAACACCACCATTCGTTGAAGTCCAGCCATACCGTTCCCTCCACGCCACATGAAATCAGACCCTCCGTTCACAGGGAAACGTGCGGGATCATCGTACCGTTGCGGGCATAATGCAAGACCGAGCCAGAAAATTTGGCTTGGAACGCCGTAGGGAAATGAGCACGGAGGGCGGAGACTATGCGAGGGGCCGGCTAGGCAGTCGAATGCGGGGCCATGTGTCGGATGATCTTGCCTTCGACCAAGTAGACCACCAGCTCGGCGATGTTGGTGGCATGGTCCGCCACCCGCTCGATGGACTTCGCGACGAACGTCAGGCGGATGGCGCGGGAAATGGTCCGAGGATCTTCCAGCATGTAGGAGAGCAATTCCCTGAATAATTGCCCCATGAGGTCATCGACGAAGTCGTCGTCTTTCATCACCTTGTGCGCGAGCGCGACGTCGCCTCCGACAAAACTGTCGAGGCTTTCCTTGACCATGGTGACCGCCCAATGGCCCATGCGCGGAATGTCGATGTAGGGTTTCAATTGCGGTTCCCGGTTCAGCTCGATGGCCCGTTCGCTGATGTTTTCCGCCAAATCGCTGATGCGCTCAAGCTCCGTCGCAATCTTCATGGCCGTGGTGATCAATCGGAGATCCCTGGCAGCCGGCTGGTGAAGCGCCAACAGCCCAATGCATTCCTCGTCGATTTCCACGTCAAGCGCGTTGACGCGATGATCGCCCTCGATCACCTGGGCCGCGAGACCGGAATCCCTGGCCGTCAAGGCTTGCAAGGCGTTCTGGATTTGCCCCTCCGCCAGCCCGCCCATCTTGAGCAGCTTGGCCTTGAGCCGTTGAAGCTCGTCGTCAAAATGCCGCTGCATGCGTGATCCCCCTATCCGAATCGGCCCGTGATGTAATCCTCGGTCTGTTTGTTCGACGGCGTGGTGAACAGGGTCTTCGTCGGACCGAACTCGATCAACTCGCCCAGGTACATGAAGGCGGTCCAGTCGGAGACGCGCGCCGCCTGCTGCATATTATGCGTGACGATCAGAATGGTGACCGTTTGCTTAAGCGTGAGCAACAACTCCTCCACGCTGGCTGTGGCGATCGGATCGAGCGCGGAGGTCGGCTCATCCAACAACAACATTTCCGGGTCCGTGGCCAGGGCGCGGGCGATACAGAGGCGCTGTTGCTGGCCGCCGGATAAGGATGCCCCGGACTGCTCAAGCCGGTCTTTGACCTCATCCCAGAGCGCCGCTCCCCGCAAGGCCCGTTCGACAGCCTCGTCCAGAAGAGCCCGGCTGTTCAACCCGCGCACACGCAACCCGTAGGCCACGTTTTCATAAATGGACTTGGGAAAGGGATTGGGCTTTTGAAAGACCATCCCGATCCGCATGCGCACTTCGATGGGATCCATTTCGCGGGACAGGATGTTGCACTGGTCGGGATACAACGTGATTTCGCCCTGGTAGCCGTTGCCGACATAGAGGTCGTGCATCCGGTTGAAGCAGCGCAGGAAGGTGGATTTTCCGCAACCGGACGGACCGATCAGCGCGGTGATCTGATGCTGCCCCACCGGCAAGGTAATGTTCCGCAACGCCCTGGCGGCTCCATAGGAGAATGAGAGATTCCTGGCTTCCGCCTTGAGTGTGGCCGGTCCGGTCAAGAGAGATGGCTCAGTCATCACGCCGACTCCTGAGGTCTCTGGTGCCTGTGCGGGCATGGCTTCGCTCCTCTACCATGTAATCCGTTTACGCATGCGGTACCGGAGATAGATGGCGGCGCCGTTCATCATGAGCGTCATCACCATCAAGATCACGCCGGCCGCGGCGGCATTGCTCAAGAAATCTTCCCCGGGACGGGAGACCCAGGAAAACATCTGAATCGGCATGGCCGTGAAGGCCGAGTTCAGCCATTCGAACGAGACGAACGGCGGTTCGGCGGTGATCGGCGCCGGCGGAAGAAACGCGATAAAGGTGAGGGCCCCGATTGTGATGATGGGAGCCGTTTCCCCGATGGCCCGGCTCAAGCCCATGATGACCCCGGTCATGATGCCGGCCATCGAATAGGGCAAAACATGGTCCGTGACGGTCTGCCATTTGGTGGCTCCCAGCGCGTAGGCTGCCTCCCGAATCTGCACCGGAATCGCTCGGATCGCCTCTCTCGTGGCTACGATCACAACGGGCAGGATGAGCAAGGCCAGGGTCAAGCCAGCCGTCAGGATGCTCTCCCCCATGCCGAACAGATACACGAACGCGCCGAGGGCCAGAAGACCATAGATGATCGAGGGGACGCCTGCCAGATTCGTCACGGTGATTTCGATCAATTCGGTCATCCGATTGCGTGGCGAATATTCTTCGAGGTACAGGCCCGCCGCCACCCCGATTGGCACGCCCGCGATGATGGTCACGAGCATGATCAGACCGGTTCCGACCCAGGCGGACAGGATGCCGGCGTCCGCCGCTCGGCGGGAGGGAAAGGACGTGAGAAACCGCCAGTCGATTCGCGACAGCCCGTCCAACAAGAGCTGGCCGAACAGAAGCAAGAGCACGAGCACGGCGAGGCTCAGGGTGCCGAGGCCCAAGACGACGAACAGGCGCTCGAGCAGCTTGCGGCGGAGCAACTCACCTGAGTGTGTGAGGTCCGGCCGAACCGCCATCAGTACACCTCTCGGAATCGCTTGCGCATGAGGTGCCCAAGTACATTGAAGGCCAAGGTCATGAGGCAGAGGACCAGCCCTGCCGCATAAATGCTCTGATACCCGATGCTCCCGTGCGGCAGATCCCCCAGCGCGACCTGGACGATATAGGCCGTAATCGTGGCGGCCGGTTCCATGGGGTTCCAGGTCAGGATGGGATTCTGCCCCGCGGCGATGGCTACGACCATGGTTTCGCCGATCGCGCGTGAGATCGCCAAGATATAGGCGGCGACAATGCCGGAGGTGGCGGCGGGGCCGACGACCTTCAGCGCCGTTTGCAGCCTCGTGGCTCCCATCGCATAAGAAGATTCCCGCAGCGACATGGGAACCGCCCGCATGGCGTCCTCGCTCAGCGAGATCACGAACGGCATGATCATGATGCCGATGACGAGGCCTGGCCCCAGCATATTGAACCCCGGCAGGTCAGGGAGCACCGCACGAAGTCCCGGGGTCACCACCAACAGCGCAAAGTAGCCGTAGACCACGGTGGGAACGGCTCCCAGCAACTCCAGAATCGGCTTGATGAATTCGCGCAGCGAGGCCGGCGCAAATTCCGACAGATAGACGGCCGCCACCGTTCCAAGCGGAATGGCCACCAGCAGCCCAACCCCGCTGGTGACCACGGTGCCGGCGACCAGCGGCAGGATGCCGAAGTGCGCGTCGGCGAACAGCGGCGTCCAGAGGGTGTCCGTCAGAAAGTCCGTAAGCGACACATGTCGGAAGAAGGCCAGCGATTCGTAGAGCAGGATGGCGAGAATCCCGAAGGTCACGGCGATGGACGCGCAAGCGGCCACGAACAACATGCCTTCGGCCAGCCCTTCATACAGGCGCCGGAGCTGGCGGCGCGTCAAGCCGACGGCGTTCTTGTCGAACCCCACCGGCCTCTCGGCGTCGGAGACGACCGCGACGGATTTGTTCATCTGTCGGACGCTTCCATATGCCGATTCATTGCGCCTCCTCTACAGCTTGGGGTCTCGTTTGAGGATGTCGTCGATGGGCAATCCGACCTCAGGGGTCCCGCCGAACGCGGAACCCAGACGCCCGTCCCGGAACCGTTGGAGGGCCAGCTTGTATGCGCCTTCCGGCAACGGAATGTATCGGACCTCTTCCGCCAGCTTGGCGCCCTGCATCAGATAGAATTCGACGAACTCCTTGACCTCGCGGCGCTTCGCCGAACTGTCCTTGACATAGATGAACAGGGGGCGCGAGAGCGGCGCATAGACGCCCTTCAGGACATTCTCCACGCCGGGAGCCACGGAACCATGCCCGTTGTCGATCGGGAGTGATTTCAGCCGTTTGGCATGGGGTGCGTAGTAGGCAAAGGGGATATAGCCAAGCGCGTTCTTGTTCGCTTCCACGCCCTGCACCAGGACGTTGTCGTCTTCGCTTCCGGTGTAGTCTCCGCGGCTGGCCTTGGCCTTGCCGACGACGGCTTCCGTGAAATAATCGAACGTGCCGGAATCGGAGCCG
>DATIBM010000124.1:0-13382 GCA_035457545.1 Nitrospiraceae bacterium | reverse complement strand
ATGAGGACGCCGGAGACCCGCTTGCGCAAGGCGTCGATCGCCGCATGCTGTTCGCGGATGCGGTCTTCCTTCAAGCCGTGGGCATAAAACGCCGACTGGCTGTGATCCGAGATGCCGATATAGCGGTACCCCAGCCTGCGGGCCTCCTCGACCATCTCCTCCAATGTCGCGGACCCGTCGCTGGCCGTCGTATGGTTGTGAAAGACGCCTTGGATGTCTTGCGAGGTCACCAGATGCGCCAGCTCGCCTCGCTCGGCCGCTTCGATCTCGCCCAACCCCTCCCGCAATTCCGGCTCGATCAAGGGCAAATCCAGTGCTCGATAGAGATCGGCTTCTTGCTCCGCCGGTGGAGAGAGGGGGCCTCGCTCTTCCTCCAGGTTCCACGTAAGTCCTCGCGCCTCTGCCCGCGCCTTCAACTGAGCCAGATGGTGGTCATTGCCGGTCCTGGCGAGTAGGAGGTGAGGGGAGAGCGACCGGGCGACATAAATCACCACGGCAAGTCCCAACGCCGACCGCCCGCGAAGGACAGGCCCCTCCTCCACGAACCGATTGTCCAGGCCATGGGCGGCGAGCGCCTGCCCAACGGAATCCGGCCGATCTGCGGCAACGACCAGCTCAATCGTGTGGGCGATCTCCATCCGACGCCGGAGATCGCCGACCAACTCCGCCTGTCTGATGCCGGATGCCGACCGGCAGGCGGCAAGGAGCACCTCCGCCTCCCCGATCGCGGTGGCGTAAAGCTGAAACCCCTGCCGCTTTTTGAACTGGAGAATCCCCTGCTTGATCTTGTCCTGCGTTTTCTGTCCGAACCCGGGGAGCCCGACCAGCCGGTTCTCGATGCAGGCATATTCAAGCTCCCCCATCGTGGTAATGCCGAGCTGTTGCCATACGGCCAGGATTTTTTTGGGCCCCATGCCGGCGATGGCCCGCATCTCGACCAACCCGGCCGGCACCGACCGTTTCAGCTCTTCATAGTAGGGCAACCGTCCCGTCCCCACCAGCTCAGCGAGCTTGTCAGCCAGGGCCTGTCCGATCCCCTTCAATTCGCGAATGCGGCCGGTGGCGACCAACTGGGCGAGATTCTCTGTGGTTCCCTCGATGGTCCTGGCCGCGTTGTAATAGGCCTGGCTCTTGAACGGACTCTCCCCTTTAAGCTCCAGGAGCAACCCAATATCCTCTAGGATCTGCGCGATCTCGTGCTTGGTGGGCGACGGCATGGCGGGGAAATTCTACGCCCCCCGCGGAAGTGGCCGCAACTGATCGGCCTGTGCTAGGATGCGCCCATCGTGAACTGGCGCCCTGTCATGTACTTGGTTGCCGCGGTCATCGCGGGCGGGTGGACGGGCCTGTTCTTCCCGAGCGCTGTTCCCGATTCGACCTGGGCCCAGGGCATGCCGGAAGACTCGCAGGCCACGACCGAACGGTTTTGCAGTTTCGGCATGGCCAAGGGCGAGAAGCAGCAGAGATGCGAGGTGCCGATTCTGCCGGGCTGCACCGTCGCGAATTTCCCCGGAACGAAGAAGCCCTGGACCACCATTTCCAAGGGCGGGAAGACGACCTGCCAGTTCGACCCCAAGGCCACCGACTGGAAAACCAAGATCGTCGGCGCCTGCACCAAATGCACCTCCTCGCAATGTTCCGTCACGTTCCACGTTCGCTTCATGTGTTCGTAGCGCGTATTATCCATGGCTGTTCCTCCAGAAAACGCGCTCGGGAGGTACGTCATCCGTCATTCGTGGTTGCTTCTCAGGTTGACGGCTGACCATTGACGGTTGACGCCTTTGCACGTCCCGGGTGCCGAACGCACACCTTCCGGGCGGCCCATGTCTCTCAGCAACCGGATCAAACAGGAAGCGCTAGCGCTGGGATTCGACGCGGTCGGGATTGCCCGTGTCCCGCCGTCGGGCCAGGACGGTTGCCGAGTCGGCAAGCCGTCGCCACCGGCGTTTCTGTCTCAACTATTCGATCGGCTCCGCACCTGGCTGGATGCCCAGTTTCACGGGACGATGGGATGGCTGGCACGCGACCCGGCAAGGCGGGCCAATCCGGCACAAGTCCTGCCCGGCTGCCGGTCCGTTATATCGGTTGGCCTCAATTACTTCACCGACCATCATGCCGATGAACGTCCGGGGCACGGACGGATCGCGCGCTATGCCTGGGGACGCGACTATCACGAGGTGGTGGGCGCCAAACTCACCGCCCTCTGCGCCCGTCTTCAAGGCCTGTCGCCGGAGTCCCGCTCGATCTGGTACGTGGATACCGGACCGGTAATGGAGAAGGCCTGGGCGCAACAGGCCGGGCTCGGCTGGATCGGCAAACATTCCAACCTGGTCTCAGGGCAGTATGGATCATGGCTGGTGCTGGGCGAAGTCCTGACCACCTTGGACCTGGAGCCGGACGAGCCAGGCACCGACCTCTGTGGGTCCTGCTCGCTCTGCATCAAAGCCTGCCCGACCGGCGCGATCGTCGAACCCTACGTGGTCGATGCAAGGCGCTGCATCTCCTATCTCACGATCGAATATCGCGGCGAGGCCCAGGAGATCCCCGAGCCTCTTCGCCGCGGGATCGGCCATCGCATTTTCGGCTGCGACGATTGTTTAGACGTCTGTCCGTATAACACGCAGGCCTCGGCCACTATGAACGCAGAGCTTCAACTCAGATCCTGGACGCTCCGGCCCGATCTTGAGGACCTCAGCCGGACCAATAAGGACGACTTCCTGAGGCTGACTGACCAGAGCCCGATCCGCCGAGCGAAACACACGGGCTTCCTGCGGAACGTCGAGATCGCACGCCGGAACCAGCCTCCATCGTAATGGCGACCCGGCTCTCTGGTCCCGGGCATAGGAGCCTGTCCGATATTGCCGTTCGTGACAAGGTGAAGGAGGTGCTGGCAGATGCAGCACCCACCAGAGTGGGTACCCGGGCCGCGAAAACCCGGAAGCGTATTCGCTGTAATACGTTGAGGATTTTCGAGGCCGAGAACGAAGCACACCCGTCAGGCGGGTACCCGCGGTACATCATTCGCCGCAGTAGAAAGGTCAATGTCGGACAGGCTCCTAGACGCTTGCTTCCCGACGGAGGTATGATGGCGGGAAGGGCCGGTCTGTACACATGAACAGTCCCTGAACCAGACCGTTTTTCGTCGGCCGGCAAGGGGGCACATGCGGCCACCTCTCCTGCTCATCATCGAGGACGAAGAGCGCATGCGCCGGCTCTTCGAGCTGGTCCTGTCGCCGGAAGGCTATGACCTGCGCTTGGCCAGAAGCGGGGAACTCGGCCTGCAGTTCCTCGCCGACACGCCCGCCCCCGATCTCATCATCACCGACCTCCAATTGGGTTCCGGCATGACCGGCATGCAGGTGTTGGAGTCGGCCAAAGCCTCCTATCCCGACATTCCGGTGCTGATCGTGACTGGGTATGGCACCGTCAAGTCGGCCGTGGAGGCCATGCAAAAGGGCGCCTACGACTACATCTCCAAACCGATCGACAACGATGAGCTAAAGATCGTGGTCGCCCGCGCCATCGAGCTCCGGCGCCTCTCCCAGACCCAGCGCGTCATGTACCGGGACCTGGAAAACGAATACGGGTTCGACCGCATGATCAGCCTCTCGCCCCGCATGGCGCAGTTGAAGGCCCTGGCCCGCGACATCGCCAAGACAGATGCGACGGTTCTCGTCACCGGAGAAAGCGGCACGGGGAAGGAACTGCTCGCGCGTGCCATCCATCTGGCGGGCCCGCGATCCGGAGGCCCGCTGGTCGCCGTCAACTGCGCCGGCATTCCCGAACACCTGCTGGAGTCAGAGTTGTTCGGCTACGAGAAGGGGGCCTTCACCGATGCCAAGCGATCCAAACCCGGCCGTTTTCAACTTGCCGATCGCGGCACCCTGTTCCTGGACGAGATCGGCGAGATGAGTCTGACCGCGCAGGCCGCCCTGCTGCGGGTGTTGGAAACCCGCTTGGTCGAACCGCTCGGCTCGGTGCGGGGCGTCACCGTGGACATCCGCGTCGTGGCCGCCACCAACCAGTCATTGCCGGACCTGGTCAAACAGGGGCGGTTTCGCGAGGACCTCTATTACCGTTTGAACGTCTGCCACCTGCACATCCCTCCGCTCCGGGAGCGGCCGGAAGACATTCGTCCTTTGCTCGATGCCTTCCTTGAACGGTCTCGGAGGGAAAGCGGGACCCGCCTGCGCCGGATTTCCCCCGAGGCGTTGGCGCGCTTGGAACAATACGAATGGCCGGGCAACGTCCGAGAGCTGCGGAACCTGGTGGAATGGCTCACCATCACCTGCAAACGGGATGAGGCCGGATTGGAGGATCTGCCCCCCGCCTGGACAGGCCGCGCACCGGCTGCCGTGCAGGCCGACCAGCCGCCTGCCTCCTTGCTGGCCTTTGGCCTGTCGGCCGACGAGATGGAAAAACGCCTGCTGCAGGAGGCCCTCGACAAGAGCCGGGGCAACATTTCCGAGGCGGCCCGCTTGCTCAAGATGACGAGGAACACGCTCCGGTACCGGATGGCGAAGTATCAGCTTTCCTAACAGGGCACCGGCATGACCGCTCCGGCCCGACGTGGCGGGCTCCAACGCAAGTTCTTCTTCACGTTGCTGCTGGTCGGTATCCTGCCCGGGATCGCGGCCCTCGTCGCCACGTACCTGTACAGCACGCACAGTCTGAAACACTCGATCGGCAGCGGGTTCCAGGAGATCGCCCGCTCGGCGGCCCTCCGGCTCGCCTCCACGGTGGACGCCGAGATCGATCGCGCCGAGCGCCTGGCGCTGGTGCCGGTCCACATCCGGCGGAACGTCGACGCCGCCAATCGACGGTACGAGGGGAAGAGCCGCGACGAGATCCGAGCCCTGCTCGATCGGATGCCAATGACCCAGAACCGCCGGCGCGACAACGGCTCATCCGGTTCTCATCAGGAAACCATCGAATACCTCCAGCAGTGGGCCGCCAAGACCCGGTACTACATCGGCGTGACCGTGACCGATCGCGAAGGGGTCACGGTGGCCTCCAGCGATCCCGAGGCCCCGCTCCTCCACCGAGACCAACTCTGGTGGCAGGAAATCATAGGCGGAGGCGGCGCTGCCTACGTCAGCTCGCTCAAGTGGGATGGAGCCTTCCAGGATTACGTCTTCGACGTGGCGGCCCCGATTCTCTCCCGCGACGGATCTGGTCCGATCGGGGTCGTGCACAGTCTCATCCGCCGAGGCGCCTTGATGCATACCGTCTTGACGATTCATGTCGGCGAGACCGGGCACGGCATGCTCGTCGATACCGACGGGACCCCCTTGATCTGCCCGGTGCTGCCTCCCACCAGCCATCTGATTCACCAGGCCCTGTTGAATCAATTCACGAGCGACCAACCCACCTGGTTTGTCGCGGAGGACGACGCACACGGCGGGCACCAGACCCTCGTAGGCTCGGCCCCCGTCCGCATCGCCCATCCCCTGACGCCTCAGAGCCTGGGCGGGACCAGATGGTTTGCTTTCGTGCGCCAACAACCGGAAGAGACCTATGCGCCCATTTACAACCTGTTGATCACCGTCGGCCTGATCGGCTTCGGGTTGGTGGTGGCCCTGGCCTCCTCGGGCTTCTTCGTCGGACGCCGGATCGTGGCGCCGATTTCGTCGCTCCGGCAGGAAGCGGAAGAACTGCGCCAGCGGTTTGCCGGGCAGCCGGGCCCAGGAATGAGAGCGGAGGCGCGGCCAGCCGCGCGGGGAGCCGCAGCCAGCCTAGATGAAATCGAGGACTTGGCGCGGTCGTTTCACACCATGCGAACGGCGCTGGAGGAGAGCCTGTCCACGGTGCGGGAGCAGCAGGAGCAGCTCATCCGGCGCGAACGGCTCGCATCCGTCGGGCAATTGCTGGCCGCGCTCGCGCACGATCTGAGAAATCCGCTCGGCGTCATCAGGAGTTCGGCCCAGATCATCCTGGACCGTCACCGGCCCGAGCCGGTGAAGGAAGAAGTGGCGCGGTACGTGATCGACGAAGTCGACCGTCTCACCCACCGCATCAACGACTTTCTCCGGTACGCGCGGCAGAAGCCGCCCGAGCCGGAACTGGTGTCGGCGGACGCGCTGCTCCGCGACGCGCTGCACCAGTGGAAGGCCCAGGGGGGACAGGAGCGGATCCGGGTGGACCTCCGGTTGGCCCCAGACCTGCCGTCGATCTCGGTCGATCCCCATCAGGTCAAGGAAGCGCTGGTGAACCTATTCATGAATGCGAGCGAGGCCATGCCCGACGGAGGCACCCTGACGGTAGGCACCAGGCGCGCGGCCAGCGGGTCCGTCGAGCTGACCGTGGCGGATACAGGCGTCGGCATGTCGGAGGCCAACCTCCGCCGGATCTTCGAGCCCTTCTTTACGACCAAGGAATTCGGGACCGGATTGGGGCTGACGAACGTGAAGCGGCTGGTGGAAGACAACGGCGGGACGTTGCAAGTCGCGAGCAAGGAAGGAGCTGGAACAGAATTCGTCCTCTATTTTCCTGCGCACAGCGACCTTCCCACCGCCGCCGGCAACTCCTTTCGCAGCGGATGATCACCTGCGTGACGGGTCTTGTGAGGGGATAGTCGGCCGCGTCAGGGGCCTGGGGCTCCCGGAAGCGCGACCTGTTCCGAGCCATTCACTCAAGGGTCACATTTAGGGTCAGTCATGCGTGTTGACTTACGAACCCTTTACCGAGCCGGCAACAGTGGGGGCGGAGTTTTAGCCCACCTCTCAGCGTTGCCGCTGCTGGTCCTGCTCTTGCTGTCCGCCTGCGCCGAAGGCCGGTGGGTGCATCCGGCGAAATCCGCGGCCGACGTCCAAACCGATCGGGAGCGCTGCAAGGCTGAAGTGCTGGCGGGCCAGGAACATCAAAAGGACACCATGGCGGGCGGGATCAATTTCAACGGCTGCATGCAGTCAAAGGGCTATCGCTACGTTGAGGAGCCGGCCTCCCGCTAGCTGGATCAAGCTGGGAGTCCTGTTGAAGAAGCGAGACGAGCGAGAGGAGCGGGATCAGCGGCCAACGGCACGGAACGGAGGGATGCGCCGGAACCGGTCATCCCCGGCGGTGAGAACGGGTGCGCCGGTCGGTCGCCGAGACACCGATCCCCCTGATTTCTAGAGGATATGCCGGTGTATCTGGTCGGCAACACGCCGGCGATCTGCCGTCGCCAGCGCGCCGAGCCGTTTGAGGATGAGGCGGTTGTCGAGCGTGAACGCCTTCAGCCTGATGAGACACGGACTGTGCAGGCCTGCACTCCGGTGTTGCTCGATGTCGGTGTCGCCCGGCCACGGGCGATGCGCTTTGGTCGTCACCATAAGCAAGACGGTGTGGCCATGCTCATTGAAGGGCTTCGTGCTGAGCGCCACAGCCGGCCGTCGCTTGGTTCCGGGCTTGTCCGTGAACGGGAACGGAACCACGACGACATCCCATTGGTCACAAATCACGAAACGCCTCGTCGTCCTCCGGCGTCGCCCATTCGTCCATCGTCGCGGACAAGGCGGCATGGAAGGCCGCATCGAACGGGTCCAGACGCCGAAGCGTCACGACATTGTTCTTCACCTCATACGCGATCAGATCGCCGGGCTTGGCGCCCAGTCGCTCACGAACCTTACGTGGAATGGTGACTTGGCCTTTCGATGATAATTTGCTGGCTTCCATAGCCTTTCCCTTTATGAAGGAAGTAAAGAGTAAAGCGGCAGGCTTCCATTGTCAAGAAGTTTTGCGCCGACATGTGGGGACAGACATGAGTATTAGCTTAGAGCGAGGCCATGCCCGACGGAGGCACCCTGACGGTGGGCACCAGGCGCGCGGCCAGCGGGTCCGTCGAGCTGACCGTGGCGGATACGGGCGTCGGCATGTCGGAGGCCAACCTCCGCCGGATCTTCGAGCCGTTCTTTACGACCAAGGAATTCGGGACCGGATTGGGGCTGACGAACGTGAACCGGCTGGTGGAAGACAACGGCGGGACGTTGCAAGTCACGAGCAAGGAAGGAGCCGGAACCGAATTCGTCCTCTATTTTCCCGCGCACTACGACCTTCCCACCGCCGCCGGCAACTCCTCTCGCAACGGATGATCACCTGCGTGACGGGTCTTGTGAGGGGATAGTCAGCCGCGTCAGGGGCCTGGGGCTCCCGGAAGCGCGACCTGTTCCGAGCCATTCACTCAGGGCGCGTCGGCGGCGCAGCGGAATCCCAAGGTGGGGCCCCAGTAGGTCATTTCATCCCATCCGCGATAGCTCGTCTGGAGTTCGAGAGGACCCTGCGCCCAATCACCGCCTCGCAGCACCCGGAACGAGCCCCTCGGCGGCCCCTGGGGATCATGCGGCGGAGCGACCACATAAAAGTCCTCGGCATACCAATCCTTCACCCACTCCCACACATTGCCGGTCATGTCCAGGATTCCATAAGGGGAGGCCCCTCCCTGAAAACTCCCCACCGGTTGCGGGTCGCCGTGGTTCGCCTGGTTCTCGCCGTTCTTCGCCCGGTTGAGGATCGGGTCCTGGCTGTTGCCCCATGCGTAGCGTCTTCCATCGACGCCCCGCGCGGCCTTTTCCCATTCCGCCTCGGTCGGCAAGCGCTGGCCGGCCCACTGGCAATAGGTGCGGGCCTGCATCCAGGTCACGCTGGTCACCGGATATTGGTCCCGCTCCGGGTCTTCGAACGGGCCGCGAATCTTCGGCGGCTGGCAGACGCCCGCTTCCACACACCGGCGGTAACGGGCGTTGGTGACTTCGTACTTGTCGATCCAATAGGCGCTCAGGTGCACGCGATGGACGGGGCGCGCATCCGGCAAGCCCTCGTCCGTTCCCATGAGGAACTCCCCCTCCGGGATCAGCAACATGTCCTCGGATCCGACCACCCCGCGCTGTTTCGGCCGCTGCATCTCGCTCTGCTGGACGGCTGCGGCGGGCTCGTGCTCCTTGCCTGCCGGGGGAATCGGACTTGGCTCTCGTGGCGGGCGAACAGTCGAGGCGCGCGGCGGCCGGGACAGGGCGCCTGCCTCTGCTGCCTTCGCCTGGCCGGACGGCGACGCCGCGGCGGCCGGGGCCGGCGGGTCGCCGCGCACCGTCTCGATCCGCACGGTCACGCGCGCCAGTTCACGGACGAGGTCGCCATTTTTGTCGTCGGCTTTCGTCTCTCGCCGGCCCTTGCCGATCGCGCTGAAATCAAACTCGGGGATGTTGGCGAGCAACGGCGTGGCATAACTGAGCGGGACCGCAAACGACATCCCCTCGGGGATGATTCCCGAGGGATGGCTGAATTTGGTCGTCAGGATGCCGATGATCTCCCCGCGCCGGTTGAAGACCGGCCCTCCGCTGTTTCCCGGATTGATCGCGGCATCGACTTGGAACACGCGCCGCACGCCCTTGGTCCGCATGGCCGCGATCCGGCCCCGCGTCACGGAAATGTCCCGCAACCCGAACGGGAACCCGATCGTGATCACCTCCTGGTCCAATCGCACCGATCCGGCATAGCCCAGCGCCGCCTCCGAGAGCCCCACGGTGTCGATCTTGAGCAGGGCGAGATCGTGCTCCTGATCGGAGCTGACAATCAACGCCGGCGCGCGAAACTCGCCGGACGTGACCACGACGATGCGCCGCGCGCCGGCGACCACGTGGTACGCCGTCAGGATGTAGCCGTCGGAATGGACGATGGCGCCGCTTCCGGATGGCCGTTCGGGCGGCAGCGGCGCAGGCTCCGCCGTCCAGCCGAATCGCGCCGGCAGCAGGAGCAGGCCTCCGAGGATCACGAGCAGACGCGCGGACGTCATTTCTTGACCGGGATCACCACGCTAATCGCTCCGGCATTGTGGCCAAGCTGAAGCCCTTCCTTGGAATAGCCCGTTTTATCGATCTCCCCCTTCGGCTCGCCATGGCAATCCAGACAATGCCGGGTGGCGTAGAGCGGAAACATGAGGCGCAGAGCGCCGCTCCGCGCCGTGATCTCGGTGATGGTCTTTTCTCTCGGATAGGCGGGATCGGCAAAATCCCGCAAGGCGGCCTGTTCGAACGGATCGGGGGCGTTGACGGGATTTCGGGGAGCCAACGCGGTCTGCTTCAGCCGGACGCCGGTCTGTTTCGTAAATTGCGCGGCGGCCCGCGCGCCGAACACGGCCGGGATGAACCCGCTGAACGTGACACCGGGGCGGTTCATCTGGGCCTGCGCCTCCGCCACGGTCTGTTTGCTGACGGAGACCAGCGTCCGCAGAAGACGCGCCGTCTTCGCCGACAGACGGGCCGACGCCAGATCGTTCAGGTCGAGGCCCGAACGGCTCCGAAAGATCTCGACGAGCTGCTGCTCGAAGACCTCCGGCGTCAATCCCTTGGCGCTGTTGTCCCTGCTGTCGAAAAGCGGCTGGTTGTCGTTGATGACGGCGCGGCCCGAATCGAGGAGCACGGCGAGCAGCCGGGCTGTTTTTTCCGCCTCGATCAGCGCGTCGAAAGTCAGACCGCCGTCCCCGTCACGCCCCCGGGACGGAGCGGCTTCCGCAAGCACTGTGGCGGCGGCCAGCAGCCACACGACCATTCCCCACCGTAAGACCATCTGCGGCATCGGCACCTCCCACTCACCTCATCAGTCAACGGGAGCAGGCAGATGATCGCGGCCTCGGATCTCCGAACCACGCTCGGCCGGAAATCCGAGACCCCTACGATGGTAATCGTCGCCGGAAAGACAAGTCAAGGCGCGCCGTAACTACCTACTGGACCCGATGTACGTCGATGACGAAATTGTCGGAATCCAGTTCGATCTCGACCGGCATCCCCTCTGCAAACGTCGAAAATTTGCTTCCGGCCAGACTGTCCACTTCAAAGGATTCGGTGCCGTCGGGCGTCGAGATCTTGATCTCGCTCCAGAACGCGTCGCTGTAGGTGAGGCGGCCTGCGATCACCCGATGATCCGGCGCCGGCAAACCGTCGGCGCGGGCATCGATCAAAATGTTGCCTGAATCGACCCACAGATTGACCTTGTCGCCGATCTTTGCGTTGTGTAATCCGACGCGCTCAACCCGCCTGGGGCTGATCGCCCGCGCTTGCAGGCCGACGGGCGGTTGCACGAACAGCATCCCGGACTGGATCCTGGCCACAACCCCTGTCAACCCATAATAGTGACTGGCATCCACCATGCCCGATTCGTCCGCCGTCGCCGGGACGGCCGCACACAGCAACAGGATACCTCCCGCCATCAATGCTATAGCCAATCGCATGATGTCCACCTCCTTGAGAAGGGCCGAACGCCCGCTGTGCAAATGCAAATAATGAAGAGATTGGTCTGCGCCGACGCCTAGGGAGTTGGCGACTGGGACGGCACCATAATCCCGTACTCCTGCACCGGCGTGACCATGACCGCAAAGTTGAAGAGTTCATCCGCGGCTACATCGTGTATTCCATGGTCTCGATTGCGGAGCATTCTGAACCATTTCCCCATCTCCATCCGGACCGTCCGCTGATCCCCTCGATCCACAGCTTGCCGCACCAGGGTCAATTTGTCCTGGTAGGGCGTCCAGTCGGAGTTCGGGTAGGTCGCCTTGTAGAAGCTGATCGAATTCGAGAGTTCATCGATCCATGCCGTCTCGGCCGAGGTCGCGGCCGGTACGAAAGCCAGCAGGCCTATACCGAGAATCGTCAGCCACATGAACGATCGTCGCATCATGGCTCCCTCCATACCAAGCTTTGCTAGAACCGGCGCCTCTTTTTCGTCTTATCGAATCTGGTGGCGCCGGAGAAGCACCGACAGAGATTTGAGTTGGTTGTCCTCATACCAACCTTCGGTTGAACCGGCGGCTCATCGGGCGAAGCCCCTCTTCATTGACGCCGCCGGAGAAAACCCCCAAATGATTTGCTTCTTTTTGATCCAACCTTCGGTTGAACCGGCCGCCCCCCAGGATTGCTCTTGGCGGCCGGAGATGACTTTTCAAGCAATTCCACCTTCTTTTCTCTCTTGCTCGGCGATCTCACGATCCCCAAGGCCGAACCGTGCGGCGCGCGCCGATCCCGGTCGCGCGCCGCGCTCTGCCTTTCCGTCAACCGCTCATCACTCCGGCACACGAATCCAAACCTCATTGTCAGCGCCTAAGTCCGGGTCGAACCCCAAATTGATCTTTTGATAGCGGGCATGGCTTTCCCGCGCCTCCGGGCCGCTCCCGGTCATGTGCTCGTCACGGGGTGTCGCGGCAATGGCGGCAGTTCCACCGGTGGAACCTTTGGCCTCCGACTCGGGCACCAGCACCCACACTTCATTGTCGATGCCCAGATCCGGGTCATATCCCAAGTTGAGTTTCTTGTACCCCGGCATGTCTGGGCCGGTGGACGGCGCCGGCCGTTCCTGGGACAGGGCCATCGACGTGTCGGGCGCTTGGTCTGCGGCTCCAACCGGACCGGCCGCGAGGCAGAGCCATACCAGTCCCATTCCTAGCAGCAGTCGCCCTATGATTCGGCATCCATACATCCTGCACCTTCCTTGTAAGAACATTGTTGCCTCCGACCTCACGTTGGAAACCGTGGACGTATCAAAACAGCCGTAATCTATCGGGATCACAGGGAAAAGAGCGATTACCCGGGGGGTGGATTTTGCCTCACTCTGTCGGGTGAGGCTGGTAGAGACGCGCGGCTAGGTCCCGTGCAGAAAGAGCAGGATGGCCTCGACGCGGCCTGAGACGCCGAGCTTGTGGTAGATGTGATGCAGGTGGGTTTTCACTGTATCCAACGACACGCAGAGGTGGTCGGCGATCTCCTTGTTCCCCTGGCCGGCCGCCGCGTGCGAGAGGATTTCCCGCTCCCGTTCTGTGAGCAGGGCGAGGCCGGTCGACTTTTTCGGGCCCTCGCCATAGATGGCCCCCACCGCCCGCCGCGCGAACCGGTCCGGCATGAAGGGGGATTCGACCTGCTTGCCCCGGTGGGTCTCGCGGATGATCCGCAAAAACTCCTGATGGTCGGCATCTTTCAGGATGTAGCCGCTGGCTCCCGCCAGCACGGCGGACACGATCCGCGCATCGTCGTCGTGCACCGAGAGCATCAGCACTTTCGTGCCGGGCGAGCAGCCGAGAATCAACTTGGTCGCGGTGATGCCGTCCACGTTCGGCATATCGACGTCCATCAAGACAAGATCCGGTTTCTGTTCCATGGCCAGGAGATAGGCTTCGTGACCGTTGGTAGCTTCCCCCACGACGATGAGATCCGGCTCCCGTTCGAGCAACAGCCTGAGGCTCTGCCGGAACAGCCGTTGATCCTCGGCAATCAGGAGTCGAATGGACATACCAACGTTTCCTGACAAGGCAGGACCACCGAGAACACTGCCCCGCCGGCCGGACTGTTTGCCGCCACGATCCGGCCGTGGTGCGCCTCGACCACAAGGCGGCAGAAATGGAGCCCGAGGCCGCGCCCGATGCG
>DATIBM010000123.1:0-4051 GCA_035457545.1 Nitrospiraceae bacterium | reverse complement strand
GATTCGACGGGAACGTCACCCCTCACCACCATCTCATCTGCACCGCCTGTCACCGTATCGAAGATGTCATGGACGAACGGTTGGATCGGCTTTCGCTGGCGGCCCCCGTCACGAAGGGATTTGAGGTCCGCCGCCACCGGGTCGAGTTCTACGGGTTCTGCGAGCGATGCCGCCGCAAGCGACAGGGCACGGGAGGCCGGCGATAATCGCCGCCTCCAGGTTTACGAGAAAAGCAGGGGAGGGCGGAGGGCTCTCGGCGCAGAGGCGAGAGTTCTCAGGAGACGGAGAGCATTCATGACGATCCACACAGAAGGAGGTTCGAGATGGGGAAGAGTTTGAACGGGACCAAGAGCCATGAAAATCTCAAGCACGCCTTTGCCGGCGAATCCCAGGCCAATCGCCGGTATCTCTACTTCGCCCGACGGGCGGATATCGAAGGGTATCCGGACATCGGCGGCCTCTTCCGGGATACCTCGGAGGCGGAAACCGGCCATGCATTCGGGCATTTGGATTTTCTCAAGGAGGTCGGCGATCCAGCGACCGGCGTCCCGATCGGCAACACCGAGGCCAATTTGAAGGCCGCGATCGAGGGAGAGACCTACGAGTACACGCAGATGTATCCGGGCATGGCCAAGACCGCGCGGGAGGAAGGATTTGCCGAGTTGGCCGAATGGTTTGAAACGCTGGCCAAGGCCGAGCGTTCGCATGCAAACCGGTTCACCAAGGGGCTGGAGGGGCTCAACAAGGGTTGAGCGCGGAGGTCGGCGGAGTGGTTCGCCGCCGACCGTCAATCACGGGTGCGACCACGATCATGGCATGAACGGGCCTGGGGTCTCCGGACAACCCCAGGCCCGATTCTTGTGAGTGTCGACGATGAAGGGTTTGAGCCTGCTGACGCCGGTTCCGCCGGCGGACCTCAAACGGGAAACGGATCGCATTTTCGAAATCTGCGACGGATGCCGGCGCTGTTTCAACCTGTGCCCGTCGTTCAACACCCTCTTCGATCGGATCGATGCGCAGGAAGGCGACCTGACCAAGCTCCGTTCCGAGGATTACAGCCGGTTGGTGGACGAGTGTTACTACTGCAAGCTCTGCTACAACCACTGTCCCTACACGCCGCCCCATCAGTATGAGATCGACTTCCCGCGGTTGATGATCGCCTGGAAGCAGCAGAAGGCCCGTAAACAGGGGGCGTCCTGGCGGGATCGTCTCCTGGTCAAGACGGATCTCATCGGGTCAATGAGCAGCCGGTTCGCGGGCTTGGTCAATCGGACGCTCCGGATTGCGTGGGTTCGCAGCCTGCTCGATCAGGCGCTGGGGATTCATCGAGAGCGGCGACTCCTGCCGTTCCAGCGGGAAACCTTCGCCCGTTGGTGGGGACGGCGCCCTCCCGCCAACCAGCCGGCCAAGGCCCATGGGAAGGTGGCGCTCTTCGCCAGTTGTTTGGTGAATTACCAGGCCACGGACGTGGGACGAGCGACGGTCCAGGTGCTGGAGAAAAACGGTTATGAAGTGGTGGTTCCGGAGCAACGTTGTTGCGGCATGCCCTCATTCGACCTTGGAGATGTCGAGGCCATCCGACAGGCCGCGCGCGCGAACCTTCGGTCGCTCCGACCGTTCGTCGACCAGGGGTATGATGTAGTGGTTCCCGTGCCAAGTTGCAGTCTGATGCTGAAACGGGAGTACCCCTATCTGTTACCGGGCGAGGACGCGACCAAGGTTGCCGAACGCACGTTCGATGTGTGCGAGTACCTGATGCGGGCCAAACGGGCCGGCCTGTTGGCGACGGACTTCGTGCGAAAACCGGGCCGGGTGGCCTACCAGATTCCCTGCCATCTGCGGGACCAGAACATCGGCTTCAAGTCGAAGGAATTGATGGAAACGGCCGGCGCGCAGGTGGAGGTCATCGAACGTTGCTCCGGACACGACGGCAGTTGGGCGGCCAAGACGGAGTTCTTCGACCTTTCGATGAAGATCGCCAAGAAGGCGATCCGCGAGATCGATCAGGTGCCGGCGGATCTGGTCGCCTCGGATTGCCCGCTCGCTGGGTTGCAGTTGGATCAGGCCGGCGACGGGTTGCGGGCGTTTGCCGGCAAACGGACGCTCCATCCGATTCAGATCGTCCGCGACGCCTACGGGTTGCCGTCATGAAGGCGCTGACCAGGGAGCAGCTCATCCCCTACGAGGAATACGAGCGCCAGCGGGAGGCGTTTCGCCGGCGGATTATCCCGCTGAAGGCCCGGCGCCGGCTTTCGATCGGCGACAAGGTCACGCTCCTCTTCGAAAATCGGGACACCCTCCAATTTCAGGTGCAGGAGATGATCCGGGCCGAGCGGATCGTCGATCCCGACAAGGTGCAGGAGGAGCTGGATGTCTACAATGCGCTGCTGCCTGGCCCCGGCGAGTTAAGCGCCACGCTGTTCATCGAGGTGACCGAGTCCGCCGACATCAAACGGGACCTCGATGTGTTTCAAGGCATCGATCGAGGCCGGACGGTCTCGCTGGTCGCAGGTCCGGAAGCCGTCTTCGGCGAATTCGAAGGCGGGCACAGCAAGGAAGACAAGATCAGCGCCGTGCATTTCGTCCGATTTCGTCCAAGTCCTCGATTTGTTGAGATCTTGCAGCGAGGGGAGACACCCGTGTCCGTTCGGGTGGACCATTCAGCCTATCGGGCCGAGACCTTGGCGCCTCGGGAGATGCAACAAGAATGGCTGGCTGATTTAACCGATGAGTGATCCGGACTCTGCCGGGCCAGGGTTCCTTCTCAAAAGAAGAGGTAATTTGCGGTCGTGACGTTGACTGAGGGTCGAGCCGGCATTATATACTATCGTAACGGTCCGGTCTTATTGATGGATCGAAGGAGGAGCGCGCAATGGTCACCATCACCGATACCGCGGAGAATAAGATTCGGGAACTCATGAAGGAAGAGCCGGATGTGGAGGGCCTGCGCATCTATGTCCGAGGCGGAGGCTGTCACGGTTATCAGTACGGCATGGCCTTCGAATCCAAAATCGGCGAAGACGATACGATCATCGAAAAAGGCGGCATCAAGGTCATTATGGACCCGCAAAGCGCCCCGCTCCTGAACGGAGCGGAGGTGGATTATGTGGACAGCCTGCAGGGGTCCGGGTTTTCGATCAAGAATCCGCAGGCCAAGACGACCTGCGGTTGCGGCAGTTCCTTCAGCGCCTGAGCAAGACCGCCATGGGAGCGGCAGTTCTCGCCCCCATGCCGATCATCCGAATCACGCAAGGGCTAGGGTCAGGACGGCTTCCGTCGTGATGTCCTGGCCCTTGTCCGTTTTTCAGGACCAGCAGGATTAGAAAGACACCGCCATGTCGGAGGTGCTGTTAACCAAAGGGATCGAGTTTGCCGCGGCGCACCGCTATGTGCGCGAGGAATGGAGCGAGGCCAGAAACCGCGAGGTCTTTGGGGCCTGTTATAACGATCCGGGTCATGGCCATAACTATTTTCTCGAGGTGACGGTGGCCGGGGAGGTCGATCGCCAGACCGGCATGGTCGTGAACCTCTACGATTTGAAAATCGTGCTCAAGCAGGTGCTCGAAGAGTTCGACCATAAGCACCTGAACCTGGACACGCCCTACTTCAAGGATCGGATTCCCACGACCGAGAACATTGCGCGGGTCTTGTGGCGCTGCCTCGAACGTCATCGCAACATCGGCCGGCTGCATAGGGTCAAGCTCATGGAAGATGAGGACCTGGCCGCCGTCATCCGCGGCTCCCGCGGCCTTGACCGCGCCGCAGTCACGAGACGCTACGGTGTGTTGTGGGAGGCAGGCCGGGGCCGTCGATCAGCCAGGCCTGACCCTCGCGCCTATGACTACGACCTCTTCATCACGGTGGAGGGGGCGATCGACGAGATTACCGGCATGGTCACGGATCTTCGCCGCCTCGACCAACTTGTGCAGGAACAGGTCCTTCCCGGTCTTCAATCGGCTCCGCCATCCATGACCGGCGAGCAACTCGCACAGCGGGCCTGGCAATTGCTCATGCCGCACCTGACCGGGGCGCGACTCGAACTGGTTCGGTT
>DATIBM010000122.1:0-11575 GCA_035457545.1 Nitrospiraceae bacterium | reverse complement strand
GCCATGACGGCGCGCTCCGTGCCGATGTGTTCCTGCAGAACGGACGGCGACTCAGCCAGATCCTGCTTGAGGAAGGTCTCGCTTGGAAAGTCGCGACTACAGGTTCATCCGGTGGAGATGCAGAGGTGGAGGCCCGTTATGCCAAGCGAGGCCTGTGGGCCGATCCCAATCCGACTCCTCCCTGGAAATTTCGGGCCGCTCAGGTTCGAAAGCGCCGCTGAACGATTGGTCGTCTTTCCGCCGTGATTGGCTCTCCCCTCCGACGACTGCGCCTCTACTCCTTTATCCCAGGGCCCGTAAGAATGAAATGGCTATTCATCAGTCGTCCCCCCGAGGTGCCAGGCGGTCGGGCCGGAGTGATCGCAGCCTGTGCTACACTTGGCCATGGGCATATTGTCGATGGATCAACGGGACATTCAGACCAAGGTCCAGGCCTTCGCACAGCGGCTTCTGGTGGAGGCCAAAGGAGACCCCATTCGCGCCTTGGGCCTCCTTGTGCTTGTGCTGGATGGCATCGAGACCCAAGATGTGAACTTGGTGAAACGCCTGATCTCCGAGGTTCGCCGGATCCTGATGCCGACTGCCGCTCCGGTCATGGTCCAACCGTGCGAAGAGGATCTGCCGATTCAGCACCTGGCGGGCGATGTCTCGTGGGAAGGGATTCAGCACTGCATTCGATGCGGGAAGGTGCTTGTTCGAGACGGGCAGAACAAAACCGGCGGCCTTCCCGCCGGGTACGTCTATCAAATCGGCACTCACTATCATGTCGAGGATGTTGCAGAGTTCCGATCCTGCAAGGACATTTTGCCCGCCTAGCCATTTCTCTGACGGCGAAACCCGCTCAAAGTTCCCTCATTCCAACTTCGTGATCACAGACCGGCCCATCACGATCAAAATGGCACAGCCATCGCCTGGAACGTGTGGTTGATTGAGATCTAAGCCATTGTCTTTCCTTCTCTTGTCCGCTTGATACTCCAAGAAGAGAGGGCATCTCCCTTGCATAGATTTTAGAGTTTCCCTTTCGGCCCCTCACTTCTGAAACCAAAGACAGCCAGGGCCCACAGGCCGGGTAGCCTCAAACAGGCGTCGTGCTTATGGCTCTCTGGTAAGGTTGTACAGTGCGTGGTGATCGACGGTCCCCAGCTCGTGCCGACAAGAAGGCTCCGGCCCGCGCTCACAAGCGCAGTCAGGGGGCTGGCGCTTCAGCTTCCAAAAAATCCGCCCTGCTCGAAGAAGCCATCACACATATGAATGCCGGCCGGTACGGCCGGTCTTCATCCGTCCTCAAGGAATTGCTCGCGCTTGATCCCGCCAATCCGGAAGCCAAACGCCTCTTTGCCACGCTCCAACTTCGCTTGGGAAGTCTGGTGACCGCCAGGAATGCCTTTCAGGCGTTGACGGACGAAGCGCTGGAACGGCAGGACTATTGGCTGGCCGAGTCCTTGCTTCGGGAATATTTGGTGGCTGGACCCCGCTGTGTGCCTTTTGTGGAGAAACTCGGTTCGGTCTTCGAGCTCAAAGGGGATGTGGATGCCGCCATTGAAGAGTACGCCAAGGCGGTCGAGATTCTGGTTGAGGATCCCGATTCGGAGCAGCCCGACCTTGCGGCGCAGTTGGTGAGCAAAATCACCCAACTTTCTCCGCGGAATCCTGTTCTGCTTCACCTTGACTCTCTCCTGCAACGTGCGAAAGAACGTCCGCGTGAAGCGGCCCCCGCAGAGGAAGACAGTGGTCTGCCGCGCTTCGCCCCGGCAATGTCGGGTCTCGATCAACCGGTGACGGACGTCGAGTTTCGAATTCCACCCGCGGATGCGGTCTCCGATCCCAGGCGCGCTCGCTTGCCTTGGGAGGAGGAAGCCGAAGATATCCTGGTTCCTCAACAGCCGACGGCCGATCAGGAGACCGAACCGGCGATGCCGAACTGGAATGTTGCGGAACGGCATTCGCAGTCCGCGGAGATTGACGCGCCGCCGGTCTCGCATGAGGCCCAGATTGCGACGACGAGTCCCCTACCGCCGGACCAACCCGCCCATCTGTCTGCAGAGCGCGCCTCGTCAGTGGCGAAGGTGGGCGGGGATCAACCAGAGTGGTCCGCGCTTTCGAGATCAGATTCAGCTCCCTCCGCCGACCACCCTGCCGATCAGAGCGTGACGACCGCTGTCCATGAGGAAGTCCCTGCGGCTGGAGTCGGGGAGGCTCCGGGAAATATCCTCGATCAATCCGTCGCGTTCGAGCAATCAACGGTGCAACTTGAGAGTCCTTCAGCACTGGCGGGAACCGGTGAAGAGTCTCTGGCCCTTGCCGAGGTGGGGTCTGCGGAAGCACTGGATAACGAATACTCTTCACCTGCCAGCAAGCCAGGCTCACCTCCGACGAGCGGGGGCTTGACGGCCACGGAGGAGTCCCCTTCGATTGAAATCCCCTCGCGTTCGGAGGGCTCCGAATCGGAGCGATCAATTGCAGCCGTTTCCCCACCCATGCCCTGGGAGCAAGTCGAAGAGATTCGTCCGGAAACCACGCCGGTAGAAGCAGAGAGCCGGTTGGTTGTCGAGGAGGTCAACGAAAATCTCATCACCGGCATCCTGCAACAGATCGATTTGCGAGAGAGACTCGCGGGCGAACCGGCTGGGACCACGATCCACGAGTTGCCTGACCATTCCCATGCGCCACAGCCTGCCCTGTTGCCGGAGCCTGAACCTGCATTGGATACTCCGTCCCCAGTGTCGACGGGCGAGAGAGATGACGCCGCAGCCCGTCTCATGTCGCATGTCGAATTGCCTCCACGCCCTAATGGCGTGCCGGAGGTATCCGTGGCAATAATGACGCCGTACGAGGCGCCGCCATCTGAACCGGAGGAACGCGTCACCTCCTCAGCCGCCATAGGCAGTTCTCCAGAACAGCCGGCCGAGACGATACCACCCGTCACTCAGCAGAGCGGATTACCTGATGTTGAGCTGAGGCTTGCGGTGCCACAAGAGATCGGCGCCGACCCTGCATTTTTCGCAGAGGCTGGAACCTTTCCGCCCGTTAAGACGCAAGAGCCATGTGTGAAAGAAGAGGACTCTCCAGATTCATCTTCCTCGCTTCATGCATTGGAAGAACCTCACGTCTTTGAATCACGTTCAAACTCGGCACGGCCCGGTGAGATAAGCTCGGCAGACGATCTCATCTTTCCTGAAGAATCTCCTTCGGACAATGCGGGGTTGCCAGTCCAAGAGGCGATTGTCGCTCGTGAGTCCATCGGCGGGCTCCAGATCGGATCGGCGCCTCAGACGGTTCCCGGCTTGGATGAAGATCCTGCCGGATACTCGGAACCCGAGGTTGTCGAAGAGGCCAATTCATTGACGTTGGACGAGGAGGGGACGGCCGCATCCACTGATTTGGGTGAGCGCTCTGTTGGACACTCCAACCGCGAGAACAGTCAGCCAGGTGTATGGGAACAGGGGCAATCGGTCGAGCTGAGCGAGCGGCCTTCGGAAGCTCCTCCCATTTTTGAAGAACGGGCTTTAGAGCCGCCGGTTTCTCCGCATAGATTGGCCCCACCGTTCGATGGCGGAGAACATTGCGAAGAACCTCAGGTCGCACAGTCCTGGCATGAACCGCTCAGTCCCCGATCGGAGCCGGAAGAACCCGCAAGTTCTTCTGTTTCGTCGGAAACCACCGCAAAAGTCGCCGCGCACTTCGATGAGCCGTTGCCGGCGGTTTCGGCTTCTGTCGTGGACGCATCCAAGGGCTCTGTTGCGGCGGTTGAGCCTTCGATGGATGCAACGCCTACCCTGAAGGACTCCCGCGTCCAGATCGCAGAACCACGAAAACCCATCTCGACCGTGGGCCTCAACGAATCGGCCGTTCGAACGGTGTCGCGGCCTGTCACGGCGACCCTGTCCAGGCTCTTCTTTCGAATCGCGCTGTTCATCCGGTCTTGTTTTGCGACCGCCCACGCTGTCGTGGTGACCCTGATCAGCCTGATGCTCTTCTTCGTGGGATGCGCCATCCTTCTGGTCGGCGGACTGGGGCTTGTCTGGTTAGGCTTGGAAGAAACGCCCAACTCGGCCTTTCAGGACTTGGTGGGGGCGCGGCCTCAGTTCACCGAAGCTGCGAGCCGCAACGGGGCGCTCTTTCTCTTGGGATTTGCCGCGCCGGAATCCAAGGATCCAATCCAGGCCGGACTCGCCATCCAAAATGAGCGGGCTGATCTCATCGCGGCGAACGGTTGCCTGACCTTGGACGACCCGGGAGTCTCCCAGTCCGATCAAGTCCCCGCTTCTGCCTTGGCAAAGTGGTATCACGAGGATATTCCGTCCATTCCGTTCCGTGACAAGGCGACGATGGTCAAGGACTGGACCAGGAACAGATCCGTCTCGATGACCCGCTATCAGAAGTGGCTGACTCTTCCTTTTGACGATACGGGCTATGGCCAGGCCGCGGCTCCTGATTGTCGGCTGATTCTCGACACGCACCGGCTCTTTGTGGCCGAGGGTTTTGCACAGGGCCACGATCAGGGGGTTGAGCGAATCGAAACCGATATCGCCATGTGGCGAGGCCTGTTGCGGAAGGCCAAGACGTTGGGGACAAAGTTGCTTGCCGTTGCGGCCGTCACCGACGATGCTCGCGTTGTTTCAGGGTTGTTGACGATGCCGGAGCTGGATGCGCGTTACCTGCCCAGGTTGGCGAAGCTCGTGTCGCCGATGGACAGTGTCGAACAATCCTTGCGCTGGCCCATGCAGCACGAGTTTCTTCTCGAAAAGAAACGGATCGACATGGCTCTTCGGACCGACCGTCAGCCGGCCCGGCCTTGGTACCTGGCAGGGGTTGCGCTGATGCCCCTCCCCGACCAACGTATCCTCAATAACTACGCCGACTACTATGAGAACCTGATCAAGTCCGTCGAGACGGCTCGGACGATGCCGACGTTGCCCAGTTCCTATGTACACATCCGCACACCGGCGGCCGGGATGCTGGATTATTTGCTGAACCCTGTCAACAACCTCCTGGAAGTGTCTCCCGGACCTGCTTGGGAACAGCCGGTCGGCCGGATACGAGAAACCGATGCACTGCTGCGGCTGACCAGTCTTCAGGCCTCGATTCGAAGGGGAGTGGCCGATGGCGACGTCAGGACCCGGGTGGCTAAGGCCGGGCATAATTTCTATGATCCCTTCACGGGCTATCCCATGCTGATCAATCCGGCCAACAATCGCCTGTACAGCGTGGGGGCCAACGGCAAGGACGACGATGCCGATCCTCAGAAAGATGTGAGCGTACGTATCCCTCCCGTGGGCACACCTTCCAGTCTGAGCGCCGCATCGGCGCCCACGCTCTCGTCAAGATAGCCTTTCGCTGACCTTCCGACCCCGACTGCCGCTCCGTCCATCAACAGGACCAGCCCGGGTCCCTCCTGCCAACCGCGCTGGTAATCTCGATGCCGCCGGTCATCTCTATTCTCTATTGCTCTATTGCGGAGCCGCTTGAACGCGCGTCGCCTCCTTCACCGGCGGTTCGATCTTGATTTGAGGGCCTTGGACCTTCGGAAGAATCCCGGCCCCGGGCTTCTCCACGATGCGTTGATCATTTTGGTTGATCGAGAGATCTTGCTTCACATGCACGTCGTCAAAGGCCGCGGCCTGCTGCAGCGCCTTGTCTCCAGTGGCGTTGGTCTGGCCCGGGTCGTTGGCGAGGGGCTTGCCTGTGACCGGATCAACGGCCTTCCCCATCGGATAGCCGGGATGTTGTGGCAGCATGGCGGGGTTGGCGAATGCCAGTGCGACGAAAGCCACCGCGCCCAGAACGACAAATACAAACGAGAAAGTGTATCGCATGGTGCCCTCCTTCCCGAAAACGCCCGCGCCTTCCGCGAGGACTCCTCGTAGAGGGCGGGTAGTGGGTATCGCAAACGGTTGTAACCGCGTTGAGGCGAATGGGCAGGTTACCCCGGGCTCATACATCCTCCGAGGCATCAAGACGTACCTTGTATGCTGCTCCCCGCTGGAAGCCTGCGCAAGCTGGACCGTTTACGTAATCAACTGGCCGATGCTCGACTTGACAGGCTTTGATCAAATCCACAGAATCGCACAGACCGCGGTGTCCCAGAGAGAGGTCGATGATGCTGCCCCGACGAACGAGACGAAGATCCGGTTCGCCCCTGACGAGAGAGACGGTTTCGTCGCTTCCGCTCCCCACGCAGGTCGTCTCAAACGAGGAATTTCTCCCGTCTCCGCAAACCATCCGACAAGGGCAGGTCGAAACGGTGGCCATTCGTCTGGCGGAAACGGCCGCCGCCAGGTTGAACGTGACCCGCCGGGATTTTCTTCGCCGTTCCGGGGGAATGGCGGCGGTCTTCCTTGCCATGAACTCCGTGTTCGGGAAGGTCTTCGACGTGCTGGATGTGGAGTTGGTCGATGCGGCGGCGGCCGCAGAGCGACGCGGCGAGCCCATCTTCATCTTCGATGTGCAGACCCACTATGTCAGCACCCAGTATGATCCGACCAATGCCGAATCGAAACGAGAAGGGGCGGTCGCGAAGGACCGGCTGCTGGCGTTGCGCCGGCGGATTCGCGAGGCTGGATGGAATCCGGCGCTGGCTCAGGATACGGGGACGATGAAAGACCTGTCGTGGGAGACGTTTATCAAGGAGGTCTTCCTGGACAGTGACACGACGATCGGACTTATCAGCACCCCGCCTGGTCCCTATCCGCAGGAAGCCGTCGTTCCGCCCAAGGAGATGGCGCATATCAGGGATGAGGTCAACCGCGTAGCTGGGTCGCAGCGGATGCTGGCTCATGGGTTGGCGACGCCGCAGCTCGGCGCCGCGGACCTGGACTTCATGGAGATGCAGGCCTCGTCGCTCAAGATCGACGCATGGAAATGTTATACGGGGTCTTGCCCGAAAGGATTCGACCGCGGGTGGTGGATGGACGACGAGCGCATCGCCTATCCCATGCTCGAAAAGGCCCGTGCCCTCAAGGTCCCCCGTATCTGCGTTCACAAGGGCCTCCCTCTGGGACCGGTGCCGGAGTACAACCATCCCAAGGATCTCATCCAGGCTGCGAAAGATTTTCCCGATCTGACTTTCTTGGTCTACCATTCCGGCTTGCTCACCTCTACGGGGATCGAGGACACCTTCAGGAAGACCGGCGCCATTCCCTGGACCACGGAATTCTGTCGGATGAAACAGGCGGAACCGGGGCTCACGAACATTTACATGGAACTGGGTTCGACCTTCGCCCAACTGGTCGTGACGCACCCGGTGATCTGCGCGCATCTCCTCGGCCAGCTCATTGAGGCGTTCGGCCTGGACCATGTGCTCTGGGGAACCGACTCGATCTGGTATGGAACGCCGCAATGGCAGATCGAGGCCTTTCGCCGATTCGAGATTCCGGAGTCGCTGATCGAGAAACACGGCTACCAGCCGCTGACTCGGTCGGTGAAGGAACGCATATTCGGCCTCAACGCGGCCAAGCTATTCGGGATCGATGTCGCGGCCACGCGCAAGCAGGTGCCCGCCGACTATCTGGGCAAGATTCGCATGGCCTATCGTGAAGAAGGCCCGTTGCCCAGCCATCGGTGGTACGGATGGATGGCGGGGTGAGGCCGTCGGGCGCCAGGTTCTACGCGGGAATGGTGAAATCATGAGGGGTCGGATCAAAGGAGCGATGAATGAAGAGTGAGATCTTGTATCCGGGGGCGTTTCCGATGGTGCGGGTGTTCCTGGCCGCCGGCGAGAGCATCAAGGCTGAGTCGGGCGCGATGGTCGGAGCCTCCCCGACGATCGACGTCGAGAGCAAAATGGAAGGCGGGTTATTGGGCGCGCTGTCTCGCAAGCTGCTCACCGGTGAAAAATTCTTCTTTCAGACGTTACGAGCCGCACGGGGAGCCGGCGAGGTCCTGCTGGCCCCCACGGTCCCCGGAGAAATCGTCTTGTTTGAGCTTGACGGCGTCAACGAGTTTTTGGTTCAGAAAGATGGATTCTTGGCGGGAGCCGAGAGCATCGCAATCGAAAGCAAGGTGCAGAGCCTGAGCCGAGGCCTGTTGGGCGGGGAGGGATTCTTTATTTTGCGCATCAGCGGGCAGGGGCCACTCATTCTGAACAGTTTCGGCGCCATCCATAAGATTGAGCTCAAGCCTGATGAAGAGTACATCGTGGACAACGCGCACCTGGTTGCCTGGTCGGCCACGACGTCCTATAGCATCGAGCGGTCTTCGAGTGGATGGGTATCGAGCTTCACATCGGGAGAAGGATTTGTCTGTCGCTTTCGTGGTCCGGGCGTGGTCTTCATCCAAAGCCGCAATCCCGGCGGATTCGGCAATTGGATCAGGCAATTCATCCCGGTGTCCGAATAATCGTCATGCGTCATATGACAGAGGTTCTGAATCTTCATCTCGAATGACGTGTGACGATTGACCATTGACGTGTTCATGGCTCCTACGCCGAACGCCCTCTGTTTCGGATCTGAATTGCCGGCTTCCGGAGCCGCCTGTTTCGCCAGCCTTTCCCCGAACGGCTTGATACTCATCTTTCTTTCGGACCGAGGCGAGGAAGCGCGCACCGTTCCGTTCTCGGCGCTGGCCGTGGGAGCCGGCGGCTTCGACCATGACCAACTCGTGCTGAAGTGGGCTGATCGCGGGCGTACCTTCGCGCTCCACAGCCGAGACCCTGAACTCATCCGGGAGCTTCGAACAACGGCGCCAGCGGAACTGACTGAGGCTCTTGGGCACACCACCGCCCAGGTTCGAAGGCGGCGGGCGATCCGTCGGCTCGCCTGGGTCGCGTCGGTCGCGTTGCTCGCTGGTGGGCTGGCCTGGCTCTGGCACGGCTCAGATCTGGTAGTCAACCTGATTGTGTCGCGCATCCCGCTTTCGTGGGAGGAGTCGCTGGGGGAAGCGGCCTATCGGCAATTTCTGTTGGGTCAGATGGTTGTGAAAGAGGGGCCGGCGGTGCAAGCGGTGCAGGCGGTGGCCGATCGGTTGACGGCCCATCTTGTCGAGAGTCCGTACCGTTTCCAGGTGGCGGTAGTGGAGCATCACGCAATCAACGCCTTCGCGCTTCCCGGCGGATACATCGTGGTGTTCAGCGGTCTGCTCAAGCAGGCGAATGGTCCAGAGGAAGTGGCGGGCGTGCTGGGTCACGAGATGAACCACGTGCTCCTCCGGCATGCCATGGAACGAATCGTCAAGAACATGGGACTGGTTGCGGTGATCACCGTGCTGACCGGCAATCAACAGGGCCTCGCCGGCGTGATGAAGGATCTCGGCATCGAGCTGGCCACGCTCCAGTTCGGGCGCGAACAGGAACTGGAGGCGGATCTCGAAGGGCTCCGGCTCCTGCATCGGGCGAGGGTCTCTCCGGATGGCCTGATCACCTTTTTTCAGCGTCTCGCCGAGTCGGAAGGGCGGATGGTGGAACTCCTCTCGACCCATCCGATGAGCGAGGCGCGCGCCGAGCGACTGAGGGCAGAAGCAACGGCGCTGCCTCGCGTGATTCCCGAACCGTTCGCTATCGACTGGCATGCGGTGCAGGGTGCGGTGAGGTAGCCGATGCGTGCGACGGCAAAATTCCCCAACGCGACCATGAGGCGAGCGCAACGACCGTTTCGTCTAGGCGTGATCGCCGATACCCATGGGCTGTTCGATCCGGCTATTCCGCGCTTCTTCGATGGCGTCGATCACATCATCCACGCCGGCGACATCGGGGGACGTTCGGTCCTCCGGCAATTGGAGGCCATCGCGCCGGTCACGGCCGTGTCGGGGAATGTGGACGGATTCGAGAGGAGTGGGTTTCCGTCCGAGCGGATCGTCGAGCTGAGCGGGCGTCGAGTCGCCGTTTGCCACATCCTCTATGAACGAGGAACACTCACCCAGCACGGGCTGGCCTTTCTTGAACGAGAGCAGCCCGACATCTGTATTTTCGGCCATACGCACCGCCCGCTGGCCGAATGGCTCTGGCGGACATTCCTGTTCAACCCCGGATCGGCAGGGCCGAAACGGTTCGCACTCCCTCGGGCATTGGGCATCATCCTGATCGATCGAGGCGAGGTGAACGGGCGCCATATCGCCCTTGCCGACCGCGCGGGCGAACCTGGTCCCGACGGCCCGCCCTTCACGCCTCTGGGGAAGGGATTAGTCGATGGACGAAAAGATGCTGGAGTTGAACGTTCATTGAGGCGGCGCGGAAGAAAGTGCTAGACTTTCTTGGCGAGAACCCAACATGACAATGAAGTCCGATCGTGAAGAAAGGAAGCGGCGCGGCGGCGCTGTGCTATTCGAACCTGACCCCGTGATCGAATCGTACAAACGGGATATTGACCGTACGCTGCTCCGCGAAAACTTGAAGCTCACGATCGAGCAGCGATTCCTCAAGCTATGCGAACTGCAACGGCTGGCTTCTGAGCTGCGAAAGGCTCGGACGGCCAGCCCACATTATTCATGATGATTCGTCGCGAAATTGCGAGTTCGCCAAGTGTTGGACCCATTGCACGGAGAAGAGCAACGGGTACCCCCGCGTGGAGCCGGGAAGGAGAGAAGCGTACTTGAAACAGTACGTTGACCGACTGAGCGGCGAGCCCGCCCGCCTGACCATCCATCTTGTACGGCCAGGCTTGTCGCAACGGCGAAGACGCGATTGCAGCAGAAGCACTCATGAATAATGTGGGCTAGTGCCTCATGACGGATTTCGCAGCCCTGATCAGACTCTTGGTCAAGCATGGGATCGAGTTCATTATTATCGGGGGGGCTGCCGCGACCGCGCACGGTTCGGCGCGGCTGACCGAGGACCTCGATGCCGTCTACGGCCGTACGTCTGAGAACATTGCCAAGCTGGCAGCCTGCCTGGCGCCCTACAAGCCCTACCTCCGTGGAGCTGCCCCAGGATTACCCTTTTGATGCCAAGACGATCCAACGTGGCCTGAATTTCACGCTCACAACCGAACTCGGATCTCTTGACCTATTCGGAGAGATTCCCGAGGGGGGGCGGTACGAGGACCTGCTTCCTCACACGATCACCATCACCCTGTTCGGAGCCACCTGTCGCTGTCTCGGGCTTAAGCGCCTGATCGAAGTCAAACGTGCGGCCGGAAGGCCGCGCGATCTCGAGGTGGTGGCAGAGCTGGAAGCGCTGCTCGAAGAAGGCGAGGAGCGGTCATCCTGAGGAATTGTGCATTGCGGAGCGCAGGTCGACACAGTATGAACAACGGTTCAGACGGTGACGAAACCCACTCGTACCTTTCCTGAGCGAGCACAACCCGACATCCGCTCCTCAACCATACGTATCGCCCGCTGGCCGAATGGTGCGTGAATGGCCTGCTACTTAACCCCGGCTCCGCCGGGCCCAAACGCTTCCATCTGCCCAGGGCAGTTGATCTCCTCGCCAATCGAGCCGATCCCGTGACGCCGGCGCGCATCGTGCTTGCGTGGCCGTCGGGATGAATTGGTTCCGATTCAATCGACCCCCATCCGGCGAACCCGCCAAAGGTCAGGATCCTTTTGCAAGGAAATCATGTAATCCCAAAATGATAATGTCCGCTTTCGCCAAGATAGAAATGTCCTCTTCATCGGTAGACTGCCGGCTTGTATCAGGAGGGCC
>DATIBM010000121.1:0-5370 GCA_035457545.1 Nitrospiraceae bacterium | reverse complement strand
GACGTCAAACGGGAGGGTCCGGCACAGGTCGACGGCGACCTGTCCGTTCTCGGCTTGCGTAATCTGGTCGCGAGTCGCCTTCAGGTAACTCTGAACCAACAGTTGGTTGTCATGGGAATCATCCACAACCAGCAGGCGCAGGGGTTGAAGCGCCGGCATGGCGCTGGACTGGGGGGCGGACACCGGCTCCTGAGCCTGGATCTGTTTGGCGCGCCCAAGGGCGATATGGATGGTTTGGAACAGTTCTGAGCGGCGGATCGGCTTCACGATATAGCCGCCAAGGCCAAGCTCGTAAATCTTGGCGATTTCATCGGCCCAGTTCTGGGACACCAGCATGACCATGGTGGGAGTGCCGTATTCCTCCGGGGTCGTCCGGATCCGTTCGACGATCTCAAATCCGCCCAGGCCGGGCATGATCGAATCCAGCAGCACCAGGTCGAAGGGGCGCCCCTGATGCGTCGCCGCCTTGATGTCCATCAACGCCCGCGCTCCGTCCTCGGCCGACGACACCGATGTGCCGTACGGAGTCAAGGCCTCGCGGACGATGGTTTGATTTACCGGATAGTCGTCGACCACCAGCACGTGCAGTCCCCGGAGCCCGACTGCAGGGGAGGGATCCAACCCTGAACCGGTCTCCGGCTGCGGGCTCAGGCGAACCGTGCAGAAGAACGTGCTGCCTTGCCCCAACCGGCTTTCGGCCCAGAGCCGGCCTTGCATCATCGCCGTCAACCGGCGGCAAATGGAGAGGCCCAAACCTGTTCCCCCATACTGGCGGTGAATGGCGCTGTGGGCTTGGGTAAAGTTGTGGAAAATGGCGTCCAATTTCTCGGCCGGAATCCCGATACCCGAATCGGCCACGCTGAACCGCAGCGCGCCCGGCGCAGGATCATCCGGGTCATTCTCCACCCGCAGTAACACGTGTCCGTTTTCCGTAAACTTGATGGCGTTGCTGAGGAGGTTGGTGAGAATCTGCTTGAGCCGATTGGGATCGCCTCGAAGCGCCATCGGCACATCGGGCGCGGTATGGTAGGCCAATTCAATGCCTTTCTCATTCGCCCGGAGGCCCAACATCTCGACCGTCTTTTCGAGCAACTCGCCCAGGTCGAAATCGATGCATTCCAGTTCCAGCCGGCCGGCCTCGATCTTGGAGAGGTCAAGAATGTCGTTCAGCAGGGACAGCAGCGTATTGCCGGCCCGCCGAAAGATCCGCACATAGGTCCGTTGCTCCTGATTCAGATCGGTCTCCCAAAGGAGATCGGCCATGCCGATGATGGAGTTCATCGGCGTCCGTATTTCGTGGCTTACGGTTGCAAGGAATTCGCTCTTGGCCCGATTGGCGACTTCCGCCGTGTCTTTGGCTTCGCGCAACGCCTGCTCGGTGCGTTGCCGATCCCATTCCTGGAGCGCCATGGTGGCGATCGAGGCGAGCGAGTTGGCAAAGGAAATTTCTTCGGGCGACCAGGTCCGTGGACCGCCGACATGCTCATGGCAAAGGACTCCGACGACTCGCCCGTTGACGCGGATCGGCGCATCGAGCATGGCGCCGATGCCGAGCTGGGTCAGGTAGGAGTTCGCAAACTCGCTCGTGCGCGGGTCCTGCTTCGCGTCCGTAGCGTCGAGCGCCAATTCTTCCATGTCGAGCGCTTGAAAGTAGGCAGGATAGTCCGCAACCTTGAGGACCAGGCCGGAGGTGTGAAGGCCCCGCTGGCGCTCATACAGATCATGGAGACGGATCGACTGCCGCTCGTCGTCATAGAGCCAGATGCTCGCGCGCCGGACGCGCATGAACCAACTGGCGGTTTCCGTGATGGCGCGAAAGGCCGTCTCCAGTTGACCGTCATGCAGGGTCGGGTCGCTGATCAACTTGACGATGGCCTGCTGATAGGACTCCAGCGTTTCCCGGCGCAGGATCTCGCGCGTCTCCGCCTGTCGGAGATCCGTGATGTTTCGGGCGAAGATGGAATTGTATTCCCTCCCGCCGAGCTCCAGGAAGTTCATGTTGACCTCGACCGGAAACGCCAGCCCGTTTTTCCGCCGATGGTCCGATTCAAAGGAGAACGAGCCCCGCGTCCTCAATTGCTCCCAATGATCCGCCCAGACATCCGGAGCAAAATGGGGATCGATCTGGTCATAGGTCATGGCCAGCAATTCTGACGCGGTGTAGCCGAGGGTCCGCGCCGCCGCCTCGTTGGCATAGAGGATGCGGGCATGGGCATCGACCCAGAAGATGGCGTCCGTCGCATGCTCGACGGTGAGGGCGCGCAAATGGGTGGCCACGTCCGAGATGTCGTCGGAAGCCGGAGACAAAACGACCGTGTACATTCCGTCAAACGTCGGGCTGCAGGGGAAGACTGTGGCCCGAAGGCCGGCCAGGCCGCCGGCTTTCCTGTCGAGCGTCAGGTTCGAGGGGGCCGCAGCCTCTTCGTCGGCCTGGCGCGAGAGGAGCCGCTCCTTCACCGGCTGAAGGATGTGGTCGATGGCGACAGGGAGCGAGGAAGGCTGGGACGGTTGCGCGGGCTGTTCCGCTGGTGTGAAGCGGGGTTCGCCGGGAACCCTCAATAGGTGTCTTGCCTTGGCGGTTATCCCCAGCAAGCGGGCCTGACCGTCGAACAGGAGGGCGCTGGCGCCGCTGGCTTCAAGGAGCGCCAGCAACATCCCATGAGACTTGGCATGAACGGGATGGTCCCGTGCTTCGGAGGAAAGCGCATCCTTGGGGTCAGGACTTCCACTCAAATTGGGGCGGGAAACCGGACGAATCCGTGCTTTCGGCATCGGGCGTTAGACTGTCAACAGGGTTGCGCGTGAAATCGTTGAACCAGAAACCGGACGATAACGCAGCGATGGGGCATGGCGAAGAAGGGGCCGCTCCGCTTACGAGCCTCGGCGGACGAGGTTGCGTCCTTCTTCTTTGGCTTGATACAGCGCCTGATCCGCCGCCCGGATCAGGTCGGTGTGGTGCTTGTCCCGCGAAGGGACCATGCAGGCAATGCCGAGGCTGATCGTGACCCGGTGTCCCTTGGCGTCGGTAATGTCGAGAGCTTCGACTCGCCGGCGCAGCGATTCGGCGACCTGCGCGGCGCCCTCGGCGGGCGTGCCCGGAAGGACGATCGTGAATTCGTCCCCGCCGTACCGTGCGACGAGGTCGCCGGGACGGTTAACCGCTCCCATCAGCGCGTCGGCCACCTGCTTCAAACATTCGTCCCCCGCCTGATGACCATGCGAGTCGTTGTATTCCTTGAACCGATCGATATCGACCATGATCAACGACAGCGGAGTGCTTTCACGGGCGCCGCGGCGCCATTCCTGGTCGAGGAACTCGTCGAACTGGCGTCGGTTGGTGATGCCCGTGAGGCCGTCCAAGCTCGACAGTCTCAGGAGCATTTGATTGGCTTCCTGCAATTGCCGCATGACCTCAAGCAGCTCCTGCTCCCGGGATCGGCGGCGTTCGATCTCGTGGATCAGCCGAAGCACCGACCGCACACGGGTCAGGAGCTCCATCTTGTTGATGGGCTTGCCCACATAGTCCATGGCGCCGGCGGCAAAGGCCAATTGCAGATCGACCGGGTCGGTCTTGACCGTGACCATGATGATCGGGATGTCGCGTAGCCGCTCCACCGCCTTGAGTTGGCGGCAGGCCTCGATCCCGTTCATCTCCGGCATGATGATGTCCATCAGCACCAGATCGACATGGTGAACCGAGGGGGGCTGGCCGTCCAAACCGAGATAGCGGAAGGCGGCTGCGGCGGACTCGGCGAGGAGGACGTCGGTATAGCCGGCCGAGGTCAGGATCGATTTCAGCAGCAACCGATCGTCGGGTGAATCGTCAACAACCAGGATGGCCATCGGGGACACTCGTGGACTGTGTGGGGCGCCAGGTTCGTTACCCGCCGGAATGCTAGCAGTTACTCCGGATAAACGCCAGGATAAAGCCGTTTGGCGCAGGGAAGACAGAGCCCGTGACTGAAGGCCGCTTCGGAATGGTCCTGGATGTACTCTTCGATCTGCTGCCAGTAACCATGGTCGTTGCGGATCTTCTTGCAGCCGGCGCAGATGGGAATGAGCCCCCGAAGCACCTTCACCTCGGCGAGCGCGCGCTCCAGTTCCTGGTTCCGGTCGTTTAACTCGGTCTCGCGAGCCTTCCGGCGGTCCATTTCCCGCTTCAGCGTCAAGGCTGAGGCCACGCGCGCCGTGAGCTCGACTTGATTGACCGGCTTGGTCAGAAAATCGATGGCGCCCGCGGCGAACGCGTCCTGCAAATAGGAAGTGTCGGTCTTAGCCGTGACCATGATGACCGGGATGTCGCTGACGGAGGGGCAGGCCTTGATCGCTCGGCAGGCCTCGACCCCGTTGATGCCGGGCATCATGATATCGAGCAGTATCAAGTCCGGCGCCGGTCCGGGCCGGCCGCCATTATCCATGCCCAATTCCTGGTAGGCCTCCTGGGCGGACCCGGCCAGACGCACTTGCCCGTGCCCAGCCTGTCGGAGGATGGTTTCGAGCAGGACGCGCTGGTCCGGCGAATCATCGACGATGAGGATGCTCATCGGGGCTTCTGCGGCCTGTCGCTGCGACAAGGAGGCATGACGTGGGTTCATGACAAGGTTACCGGCAGGAGTCCGGGACGATGCACATCGGTCGCCTGTACCGGAGCAAGTATAGCAGGGCCGTTCCGTCCGCGAGCGGGTTAGGCGAGTTTGGAACGGACGAGCTCGCTCACCACCTTGCCGTCCGCCGGCCGGCCGCCCAGTTGTGCCATGACGGCCTTCATGACGGCGCCCATGTCCTTCATAGTGGGCGATCCGAATTCGCGGATGACCGTCTCGACCAGTTGCGTGAGTTGGTCGGTTGACAGGGCTTGGGGGAGATAGCCCTCGATGATCAGGATTTCCTGACGCTCCTTGGTCGCCAGGTCCTCCCGCCGCGCCTTCTCGAATTGCTCCACCGATTCACGGCGTTGCTTGATCAAGCTGGTCATCACGCGGCTCATTTCGGCGTCGTCAAGATCGCGTTTGAGTTCGATTTCGCGGCGTTGGATCGCGGCCTTGATCATCCGGATGACATCCATGCGGAGCTGGTCTTTGGCTTTCATGGCTTGTTGAAGATCGTGCGTCAGGCGATCGGCCAATGACATGGGCGGCCTCCTTCAGGACAGCGACAAGAACCTGGTCACCTTAGCCAATCCCGGAGAGGCCGTCAATCGGAAGCCGGGCTCCTGTAAATCGGATGCCGGTGTCAAGCCCAAATAGAAATGTCCTCTTCTTCCCAAAGTAGAAATGTCCGGGTTATGTTCCGGCTGCCGCCGCGTGTTGTCCTCTGTCTGGCAGCCACCGCTTGCGCCACGGATGATCCGCCGCCGGCTTGATCGGGCGC
>DATIBM010000120.1:0-4275 GCA_035457545.1 Nitrospiraceae bacterium | reverse complement strand
TCTCGGCATTTCTCACGTATTGCTCGAACCGCTTCTTGTCCGTCATGTCGCGCGCGATGCCGAGCACGCCGGTGACGCGGCCGTCCGAATCGCAGAGCGGCGAGACGCTGACCATGACCGAGCGCGGCTCTCCGGACTTGCTGACGACCTCGACCTCATACACCTGTTTCGCTCCGATATCCAAGGTGTTCTTGAGCCGCCGGCCTCGGTGTCGTTTGGAGAGCAGCGAGAGATACGGCCGCCCGATCAGATCGTCCTTGCGGTACCCCCAGGATTCGACCTGCCCGTTCACGTAGGTGAACCGTTGGTCCACATCCAGCGTGTAGATGACGTCGTTGGCGTTTTCGAGCAGGTTTTCGAGATATTGCTTCGTCTCCTCGATCTCGCGCGTCCGTTCCCGAACCTTCACTTCCAGCTCTTCGCGGTGGCTTTGCAGCTCCCGCTCCAGCCGCTTCCGTTCCGTGATGTCCCGCACCTGGACGATCACGGTGGGAAGTTCCCCGGTTTCCACGCGAATGAGATCGATCTCGGCGTGCCGCTCCTCCCCCTCGCCGGTCAGCACGACCATTTCCTGCGTGGGCACGCGGCGCTGCCCCTGCACCAGCGTTCCGATCATGCAGACCAGATCCTCGTGGTACCGGGCGGGCACGACGTCCAAAATCCGGCGCCCCACCATCTCCTGTTCGCGGTAGCCCAACACCTGTTCTTCCCGCTTGTTGACCGCCATCACGATCCCATTGTGATCCACCATGAAGACCGAATCCGCCACGAAATCGAAAAGGGCCTTGTACCGCGCTTGCGAGGTCGACAATTCGTGGGTCCGGTCGGCGACCTCCTGCTCAAGCTGCAGCGTATAGCGTTGCAGTTTCTGCTCCAATTGCTTGCGGTCCGACACGTCGCGCACGAAGGCCCGGGAATAGACCAAGCCGTGGCTTTCCGGATCGAACAGAGCGGTCGTGTGGATCTCCACGTCGATCGGCCGCCCGTCCTTGGTGAGGAACACCGTTTCGATCCGGCTGTGTCCCTTGGCAATGAGCTGCTCCAAATAAGCCAGGATCTCGGGTTCCCGGCCCTTGGGCACGACCTCCCACAATCGCATCGCGAGCATTTCATCCAGGCTGTAGCCCAGCTTCTCCAGCTCGGTCTTGTTGACGTGCACGAACTGGCCGGTGCGGTCGAGCTGATGAATCATTTCCGGAGAGTTTTCGATCAGGTCGCGATAACGTTCCTGCAGCCGGTGCATGTCGGACATGGCTTGTTGCAACCGTCCGAACGAATCCTTCAGATTGGCCGCCATATGGTTGAACGCCAGCGCCAATTCTTCGATCTCGTCGCCCGTCTTGAGCTCGAGGCGGTGGTCGAGTTCCCCGCTGCCGAGGCGTTGGGCCCCCTCCCGCAGCGTGCGGATCGGCCTGACGATGCGCCGCGCCACCGCGATCCCCGTTCCCCACAAAACGGCGAAGACCACGAGCCCGTACAGCGCCACCTTCAACAACAGCCGGTTCAATGACCCATAGGTTTCCTCCGGGCTCTGCCGCACGAAGGTGATCCAGCGCCGCCCTCCGAGGCTGCCGGGCACCAAGTCCTCGCCCAGCCGCACCGGGGCAAACCCTACGATCCCCTGCCGACCGCCGTGCGTGTCGTTCTCGACTTCCGCCCAGCCGCCGTGGACGGCCGCCAGGGCTTGCACGACATCCGGCCCGACCACATGCTCCTCCAACGCCAGCACCGGGCACATCAGCACGGCGCCGTCCGTGCCCAGCAGCATGGCATGTCCGGTCTGGCCGACCACGACCTCGGAAATCGCATGGAACAGCGCGTCGCGGCGCAACAGCACGGTTACCGCGCCGATGACCGCTTTGTGTTGATCGTCGATGATCGGCACCGAGACGCTCAGGACGTGGGTGCCGTACGAGGGATCGAAATAGAGGTCGCTGACGTAGACCCGCCTCCCCTCGTCCTTCCTGATCCCCTGCCACCAGGGCGCCGTGCCATAATCATACTCGACCTGGGGAATGGAACTCACCACCAGCGCGCCGCGTTCATCCGTGACGAAAATGCCGACGTAATCCGACTTGCGGACATCGTGCCACCGGATCAGATAGTTGGTCACGATCCGGTTGATGAACAGGGGAAACTCGCTGCCTTTGGCCCGGTTCTTCCATCGTTGTTGCCAGTCCCTGATAAAGGCGCGAATCTGCTCCTCGCTCTTGCCTTCATAACTGCGGTTGGCCTCGGTCACCGACGTGCGCAAAAACGGCACCGCCGCCAACTGTTGCGCCTCGTTGATGCCGCGCGTGACCTGCAGTTCGACCCGCTGGGCCGCATCCAAGGCGATTTCCTTGAAGTCGACCCCGATCACTTCGCGCAGGGCCCGGCGTTGTTCGAAATAGGTCAGGACCAGAGACAGCGAGAGGGGCAACAGGCCGACCATCACGATGGCCGTGATGATCTTGCGCTGCAAACTATGCGACCGGCTCCAGACTGCCATGACGCGACCTCTTGCTGGACGACCGGCAGAATTCCGCGACTCGCCAGCCCGGCGCGATGTCAGGTCCGCCTGGCCAATTGAGCTTCGCCGCCAGGCCAAGCCAGCAACAACGCACTGGCCACGAACACCGACGAATAGGTGCCGAACACGACGCCTCCCAGGAGGGCCAGCGAGAAATCATGGAGGACTTCGCCCCCGGCGAACGTCAACGGCAGCAAGACCAAGATGACGGTCAAACTGGTCACGATCGTCCGGCTGAGCACCTGGTTGATCGCCCCGTTGATCACCTGGTCCATCGGCTCACGGCGCCGCTGGCGGAGCTGCTCTCGAATGCGGTCGAACACCACCACCGTATCGGTCAGCGAATAGCCGGCCAGGGTCAGCAGCGCCGTCACGACGAGCAGCGTGATCTCCTTGTCGAGCAGGAAAAACACCCCCAGCACCGCCAGCACGTCATGAAACGTGGCCAGCGCCGCCGCCACCCCGAACACGAATCGAAACCGCACGGCGATATAGGCGATGATGCCGACGAAAGAAATAAACACGGCGATCATCGCATCCTGCTGCAATTTTTTCCCGATGGTCGGCCCGATCTCCGTGGTCGATTCGACCACGAACTTGTTGTCGGGGAACTCCTTGCTGAACACCGCCATGATCCGCTCGGCGACCTTCTCTTCGATGGTCGTGGAGGCTTTCACGCGGATCAGCAGTTTGTTCTCGGCCACGAACTCCTGCAACTCGGCCTGCCCGAGACCGTTCGCCTCCAGGGTCTTGCGCGCCGTCTCGATGGTCATGGCCTTCTCGAATTTTAACTGCACGGCCGTCCCGCCCGCAAAGTCGATCCCCAGGTTGGCCTGCCCCCGGGCGATCTGAACCAAGGCCACCAGGCCCAGAAGCACCATGAAACCCGAGAACGCAAAGGCCATCCGGCGCTTCCCCATGAAATCCACGTTGGTCTTTCCCAGAATCTCAAACATGCGACTCCTTTGTCCTTCTGTCCTTCCCGTTGCCGACGCTGATTCAGATGCTGAGGTGCTCGACTTTGGCCCGGCGATTCATGAGGTCGAAGACGACTTTCGTGCCCACCAAGGCCGTGAAGAGATTGATGATGATGCCGATGCAGAGGGTGACGGCAAATCCTTTGATGGGGCCGGTTCCGAACAGAAACAGCGCAAACCCCGTGATGAGGGTCGTGACGTGCGAATCGATGATCGTCAGCAACGCCTTGTCGTAGCCTCCGTCCACCGCCAACCGAATCGGCTTGCCGAGGCGGAGTTCTTCCCGAATCCGTTCGAAGATCAACACGTTCGAATCGACCCCCATGCCGATGGTCAGAATGATCCCGGCGATGCCCGGCAGGGTCAGCGTGGCATTCAGCGCCGCCAGCGCGCCGATCAGGCAGATCAGGTTCAACGCCAGCGCAAAATCGGCGATCACGCCGGACAGGCGATAGTAGGTGGCCATAAAGACCACCACGAGGACCCCGGCGAAAATCGTCGATTTGACGCCCTTTTCAATGGAGTCCTGGCCGAGCGACGGCCCCACCGTCAGGTCTTGAATGATCTTCAAGGGAGCCGGCAGCGCGCCCGCCCGCAGCACGATGGCCAGATCGTTGGCCTCCTGGGTCGTAAAGGTCCCGCTGATCTGCGCGCGCCCCCCGCTGATCCGTTCCTGAATGACCGGCGCCGAGTAGATCGTGTTGTCCAACACGATCGCCATGCGCTTCTTCACGTTCTCGGCGGTGATCCGTTCGAACTCCCGGGCCCCCTTCGTATCGAACGTGA
>DATIBM010000119.1:0-5451 GCA_035457545.1 Nitrospiraceae bacterium | reverse complement strand
CTGCTCGATGGCTCCATCTTCCGCCGCCACGAGCGGCGTATCCGGGTCAGCCTGGAGGATCATCTGCGTACCGGCCGGGAGACTGTTGCGAATCACCGGGTCCAGGTGCTCCAGAATTCGGTCGAGCGCATGGACCTGGCGCTGCATCGGGCCTGCCCCTCCCCACAGGTCCAGGTGAGTCGCGAACGCCGCGAGTTTTTCTCCGGCCAATAACATCTGATCCACATATTTGTGGGCCTGATCACTTCGCGCAAGGGAGGCTCGGAGTTGACCGGTTTCACGTCCAATGGCCCGAACCTGTTCGCGGAGCGATCCGGACAGCCACGCCGCCAGGTGAGGGACCTCATCGGCCATCCTTGGTTCTGCCGTCGAGGCGGCCGGCAAGCCCTGGACCGGCCTCACGATCGGTTTGGCCTCGCGCGCGGTCAGGGTTGGCGTCGATGTGGTCGAAGCCAGGTTCGCCCGAAGCCGTTTGACCTCATGCATGAGCCGGTCGCGGGTTAGCAAGAGCGCCTCCTCTTCCAGCCGCAATTCCGCCAATCGATGGCTAAGCGTCTCGCTTCGGCGTCGCTCACCAGCCAGTTCATCCAGCGTGAGTCCGTAAAAGATCGCCATCATAAGCAGCAGCGGCAGGCCCATGAGCTGCCCGACGGAGAGGCTGCCCGTGATCAGCACACCCTGCGCCAGCAACAGCGCATACCCGAGGCACAACACCAGCGAGAGCTTGAGCATCTGGCCCAGCGTGCGCACCGAACTCGCCACCAGCATCAGGAGAAAGAAGGCCAGGTAGAACTCTCCCCGCGCGTTGCCTGACACATACACGATCGCCATCGCCATCAGCGTGTTGGCGCCGACCAGTCCGCTCGTGAACCAAGGTTCGGTCAACCACCGCGATGGCGTGAGAACAATCCCGATCGTGATAAGGAGCAACCCGGCCACGATCAGGTGCGCGACGGCCGAGGAAACGATCACCTCGTCCCCGAAGAGCAACTCATAGGACAGACCGATGCCGACAAGGGCCTGAAGCACCACATAGCGGGAACGGGGCACGGAGAGCAGCCCCATGAGGCCGGATGGATTCGGGAGCGATTGGGATTCGGGAGCGGACAGACTTGCCGATGGGGTCATCGAATACACCTCGCTGTTATGGGAATCAGCGCAGTCGTGCGCTCTGCGCGGCATGGTAGTAAGCAATGGGTGTACCGAGTTCATGGCTCGTAAGCCGTTAAAATATATGACTTTTCATGAATGACATCGGCCGGGCCTGTCTGTGGAGACCATCGGCATCGACAAAAAGGAACGGAGAGGGGAAAAGGCGGAGATTGATCGGGAGGATCAGATTTTCGATCGGTCTGGTTCGGACAAGGCCGTCGGATCGACCGCCATCCGGGCAATCTGCCTTGCCAAGACCTCCGCGTCCTGGATGGTTTGGGCCGTCACGGTGATGTGGCCCATCTTGCGTCCGGGACGAATGCCCGTTTTTCCATAAAGATGGAGGTGGACGCCGGGTTGCTTCAAGAGAGTCCGCAGTTGTACGCAGCGGCAGAGCCGGAGGATTTCCTCCCCCAGGATGTTCACCATCACGGCCGGGCTCAGGAGGCGGGCTTCCCCGAGGGGAAGCCCGCAAACGGCGCGCACCTGCTGTTCAAACTGCGACACGGTGCAGGCGTCCAGCGTGTAGTGGCCGGAATTGTGGGGACGGGGCGCGATCTCGTTCACCAACAGTTCGCCGGCCGGCGTGTGAAACAGTTCCACACAAAAGACCCCGATACCCGACAGCGCATCCACGACGGCAATCGCGAGGTCCTGGGCGCGCCGGGCCGTCGCCGGCTCAACGGGAGCCGGGACGCTGGTCCGGCGGAGGATCCCGGCTTCATGCTCGTTGGCCACAACGGGATACACGACATGTTGGCCGTCGCTTCCTCTGACGGCCAGAACAGACAGTTCTTGATCAAACGCGATGTGCTGTTCCAAGATCCAGGCGCGTGACGGTTCGGGCCCAGCGGGAACAATCCCCTGCAGACGTTCCAACTCGCGAGCGTCATTGATGCGCCACTGCCCCTTGCCGTCATATCCGGCCGTCGCCGTTTTGCAGAGACAAGGAAATTCCAGTTCCGCGGCCGCCGAGAGGTCGGCGAACGACCTCACCTCGCGGAAGGCCGCGACGGGAAATCCCCGTTGCTGAAGAAACCGCTTTTGGACAAGGCGATTTTGGATGTGCGCAAGAATCCGTCCGCTTGGACGGACCGGCGTCTGTCGTTCAATCGCCAGCACAACCTCGGCGGGGACATTCTCCCACTCGTAGGTGACGGCCGCGAGGTCCCGCATGAAATCGGCACGCGCCGCCTGATCCTCAAAGGGTCGAACCACGGATCGGTCGGCGATGCGATGGGCCGGAGCCTGAGCATCGGGGTCCCAGACGGCGGTTCGATAGCCTAGTCGCCGCGCAGCCGTGACGAACATCGCGCCCAACTGTCCCCCGCCCAGCACGCCGAGATGGGAACCTGGGTCGATGAGCGTGTCCGGCATCTCGTCAGCGCGACCGGCCGGATCGGCGGCCGGTCGGGACCGAGGAACGGGCATGGTCGGTTGCTAGAAACGCCGGTTGCTCGGCGGCCACCCTATCGGTCTGCTCGCTTCGGAATTGAAGCAAGCGCTCGCGGATGGGCTCATATCGGCCGGCCAGAATTTGCGCCGCCAGCAGGCCGGCGTTCTCGGCCCCGCCGATTGCCACGGTGGCCACAGGAATGCCCCGCGGCATTTGGACGATCGAGAGCAGCGAATCCAACCCCTTCAGGTGCTCGGTCGGGATCGGCACGCCGATCACCGGCAAGTGGGTCTTGGCCGCCAACATGCCGGGCAGATGAGCCGCTCCCCCGGCCCCGGCAATGATGACTTCAATGCCTCTTCCCGCCGCCTGTTCGGCATAGGCGAACAGGCGGTCCGGAGTCCGGTGGGCCGAAACGACGAGCAGTTCGTTCGCGACTCCCAATTGGGTGAGGATGGCGACCGCTTTCTCCAAAATAGGGAAGTCGCTCTTGCTGCCGCCGAGCACACCGACGAGAGGACGATCCGGCATAGTTCCTATCCCTTTCGTTCGGCCTCACCTTTGCCAAGCCCCACTCCCCGCCGAAAGGGATCGCCCGGGAACGCAGTCTCCTCGGATCACCTGGGGGCGGGCACACCTTAGCTTGAGGCCTGAAGCCCGTCAAGAACCACGAAGCCGCCCGGACGCTTCCTCACGGGAAATTGACCCCTCCCCTCCGCTTGGCTTATCATCAGGGGCGGGTGGAGGCTGAAATGCCCCGCTCGCTCACCCATGGCGACGGAACCGGGAAAAGTCGGGCTCCGAGGGCAGATCCGATCCTTCGTGGATCAACCGACCGGTCTGGACGAACTGGTCGTGGATGATCTGGCCGTCTCGACCAAGCTCCAATCCTGGGAAGCGGTTCAGATTCCGGATCGATTGCGGTTTTCATCCCGCCTCGCCGTCAAACTGCTGCTCGCATTCCTGATCATCATCGCCTTTGTTCCCTGGACCCAGACGATCACCGTCACCGGCCAACTGTCGGCCTATTCCCCCTACGAGCGGCCGCAATGGATCGAATCCCAGATCACGGGCCGAATCAAAAAGTGGCACATCTACGAAGGCGTTCGCGTGAAACAGGGGGACTTGATCGTCGAACTCGACGACTGGGACCCGAATTTCATGGCGCCCGACCTCCTGGTCCGGCTGGAGGAGCGCAAGAGAGCCCTGGATCAGACCCGCAAGGCCGCCCTGGAACGCGCGGATCAGTTGGATAAGCGCATCAAGGAAATGCAGAATCTCGTGAAGGCGGCCGTCCCTTCCGCGGCCGCGCGCGTGGTCGAGGCGGAAAACAAGGTCCGCGAGGCGACCCAGAAGGTCGAGGCGGCCAAGATCGCCGTGGCCACGGCCGAACTCAACGTCGACCGCCACAAACAGTTGGCCGAGCAAGGGCTGGTCTCTCAGCGCGAGCTCGAACTTACCATTCAGGCGGCCATCGCGACGAAGGCCGATCTGCAGGGGGCCCAAGCCGGGCTCAAGGCGGCGCAACAGGCCATGATGGCCTTGAGCTACGGCAAGGAACAGGTCAGCGCGGAAGTGCTCCAGCGGCTCATGGAGGCCGAAGCGGCGAGGGATGGGTCCTTTGCCGAGGCGGCCAAGGCGGCCAATGAGTTGGCGGACATTGAACTGCGCCTCTCGAACGCCACCCAGCGGCGACTGGCCGGACATATCTATGCCCCGGTAGACGGCACGGTCGTCAGAATGGCTCAGGTGGGGCCCGGAGAAACCGTCAAGCAGGGCGACAAGCTGGTCAGGATTTCTCCGACCAGCATGGACAAGGCGATCGAAATGGTCGCGGACGGGATCGATGCGCCGCTCCTGAACGTCGGCCGAAAGGTCCGCCTGCTGTTCTACGGGATTCCCGCGATTCCGCTGCCGGCCTGGCCGGAAGTGATGGCCGGCACCTACGGGGGCGTCATCAAGGTGATCGATCAGGTGGACGACGGAAAAGGAAACTTCCGGTTTTGGGTCGTGCCGGATCCCGAGGACCGTCCCTGGCCCGATCAGGCGCACGTGCGGCAGGGAACCAAGACGATGGGATGGGTCATCCTGAACCGCGTTCCGCTCTGGTATGAGTTGTGGCGGCGATTCAACCTGTTCCCGCCGGACTTCCAGGAACGGCCGCCCACACTAATCGACACGCTCCTTCCGAAAGCAGGCACCAGCGCCAAGTGACCCGGCGCTCTGCCGGCTCACGCCCGTCGCCTGCGACAACGACCTGCATCCCGTCCGCTTTCTCGAACGTCGTCATTCTTCTCGTTATGAGCCATCGCTCAGAAAGGAGTGGGTCATGAGATCATACGCTCGACTCTTGGGCACAGCCGCGCTGCTGTGCGCCGTTCTGCTGACGGCTGCCACCGCCTTTGCGGAAGAGCCGAAATCGAAACCGCTGCCCCCGATTCCATTGTCCCTGGACGAAGTCTTCGCCTGGGTGGACCGCTCTCATCCCCTGCTGAAGAGCGCTGGCACCGAAAAGGTCGTGGCGCGGGGCCGCCTGTTGCGGGCCTTGGGAGCCTTTGAGCCCCAACTGGTGAACGACACGGAGATCGAGCGCTTCATCTCCAGTTCCAGACCGCAGCTCGGCACTCAGACCGCCGGCTTCAACGACACCTTCATGGACTTCCGGCATCCGTCCGGCATCAAGGGGATCGCCGGGTATCGGTATTCCATCGGAGACGCCGTGATCCCGGACCTTAAGGTCGGCAAGGACAACCAACTCCTGCTCGGCGCCTCGATCCCCCTGCTCCGTGGGCTGCTGATCAATCCGGAATCGGCGGAACTCCAGCGGTCCGAACTGGCCGATCCTCGGGCCGAGGTGAAGATCGCCGAAACCCGCCAAGGGCTGTTCCTTGCGGCGGCGCCCC
>DATIBM010000118.1:0-2352 GCA_035457545.1 Nitrospiraceae bacterium | reverse complement strand
AGATTCCCTCCTCTTTATGGGAGTCCTATCTGTCGTGCCATGTGGCGGCATTGCCGGGATGGGCCGGCTTTATCAAGTGGCGCGCCGAACAAACAGACTATCCGTGGCAGGAGGCCTACCGCATCGACTTGGTCAAATACCTTGCCGTGCGGTTGTTCTACGAACGTGAATGGGTGGAGGCCGCCTGCCGGAAGATCTTGGGTTGTTCAGGGGATCTCAAGGCGATTCACGCCTACGGGCAGCAGTTTCCTCATGCCATCTGGGTCCGCCGTGCGCTCCTCCAGGGCCAACTTCCGAAGAAAGCGGCGTCGGAAGCCGCGCGTCTCGGTACGTGGTGGCGATCGCCGGATGCCCTGGCCTGGGAAAGACTGGGTCGACGGTGGTATGCCGAACACCGGTTGATGGGACGACAGCACGTCCCCGCCGATAAGGCCCTCCTCTTGATTCGGCTCGCCACGGCGCTCAACGTTCCAAGGGAACTGATTTCCTCGACAGCGCCGAGTGATGTGCCGACGCTGATAGGCTGGCTTCGTGCTGTTCCCGAACCGCAGCACGGCCCGATTTGGCTTGCGGCACAGGAACTCGCGCATCAGCGCACCATCGTACAGCAACTCACCGCGTCCCTGTCTCACGACGGCGGCCAACAGGGAGATGACCGACCCCCCGTACGCCCGCTGGCACAATTTGCCTTTTGCATCGATGTGCGCTCCGAAATCTTTCGCCGGCATCTGGAACAACGCGGCGGTTATGACACCTATGGCTTTGCCGGATTTTTCGGGTTGCCCGTGGCCTACCGTGCCTTAGGCGCGGACAGCTCGATGGATCTGTGTCCGGTGCTGCTCAAGGCGAAGCACATCATTCGAGAAATTCCCAGAACCTATCAGGGTGAGGCCGCACTGCGGCATAAATCGAGCGTGCGCATGGTCAAGGCGGGGCATGGATTGTTCCAGGACCTGAAGCACAACGTGATCACGCCCTATGTGATGGTCGAAGCCATTGGGTGGTTCTTCGCAGTACCCCTGCTCGGCAAAACCCTGTTTCCTCGTGGGTACCACCGCCTGACCACCCGGTTGCAGCACCAGTTGATCCCGACCGTGGCGACCACCTTGACGGTGGACAAGCTGCCGACCACCGAAGCGGAAGAGATGGTCGCAGTTGAGCAACGGATGCAGATTGCCCGCTGGCTGCGCCTGCGCTTCCAGATCTCAGGCAGCCCGCTATCGGCTGACCGGCTCGAGGCCCTCCGGCGCCAAGCCTTGGGCCTGGACCATGAGTGGATCTCTGCACCTGGCACTCTTGGCCGGCTCCTCGGTCTTTCGACGACTGAAGAGCACACCTCGCTTGAGCAACTCCGCATGGACTGCCGCATCACGCCGCGGGGCACCGCGGCCCGCCTCAATCGGATCACCCAAACCGGGTTCACGCTCAGCGAGCAGGCCTACTATGTGGAGACCTCCCTTCGGCTTATGGGCATGACGGAGTCCTGGTCGCGCCTCGTCATCCTCTGTGGCCATGGCAGCACCTCGGAAAATAATCCCTATGAATCAGCCCTGGACTGCGGCGCCTGCGGAGGAAGTCACGGGCTTCCCAACGCACGGGCGTTCGCCATGATCGCCAACCGGCCGCAGGTGCGCGACCTGCTGGCGAAGCGAGGTCTGGTGATTCCGTCGGACACCCATTTTCTGGCCGCCCTGCACGATACCACGACGGATCGGGTCCGCATTGCCGATCTCGAAGATGTGCCGCCGACCCATCGCAAGGAACTGGCCCGGGTCTTGGAAGACGTGCATGAAACCGGGTCTCTGGCAGCCGGTGAACGCGGGGTCGCGCTGACGGCCGTGGCTGGCGGGAACCACCGGCCCGCTTCGCTCAAGGAGGTGCAGCTCCGCAGCACGGATTGGGCCCAAGTGCGTCCCGAATGGGGGTTGGCGAGAAACAGTGTGTTCATTATCGCAAGGCGCCGGTTGACGCAAGGGATCGATCTTCAAGGACGCGCCTTCCTCCACTCCTACGATTATCGTCCGGATCGAGATGGGAAGCTCCTGGAGATCATCATGACGGCGCCGCTGATCGTGGCGCAGTGGATCAATATGGAATATTACTTCTCCACGGTGGCGCCCGACGTCTATGGCAGCGGCAGCAAGGTCTATCACAATGTGACGGGTCGTCTGGGCGTGATGACGGGCGGACAGAGCGATCTCCGGATGGGGCTGCCCGTCCAGACCGTCATGAAAGACGGCCGGCCGTATCACGAACCTCTCCGCCTGACCGCTGTCATCGAAGCCCCGCGTGACCGGATCATGGCCATTATCACTCGCCAGGCATTGCTCACACGCTTGTTTAATAATCAGT
>DATIBM010000117.1:0-5271 GCA_035457545.1 Nitrospiraceae bacterium | reverse complement strand
AATGAACGGCTGTGCGCTCCGGTCGGGTTGTGTCGGTGGTGTGAGCAAGGCGTCCGCCGACAGGGTGCGAATCTGGGGCACGTCGTCGATCAAGAGACCGGCTTGTTGAGAGCCATGTCTGATCACCACGGCGAGTTTTTGGGGAACAGGGGCGGGCGGCAATCCCAACGCCGGCCGCATATCCACCAGCGGCATGACGGTGCCCCGCAGGTTCGCCACGCCGACGAGCACGGACGGCATCTTCGGGACGGGGGTCACGGACTCGATGGGGAACACCTCCCGCACATACCGCAGATCGATGGCAAGCCATTCACCCGCGATGACGAAGAGACAGGCGCGGAAGGTGTGCGCGGACGCGGTGGCGGCCGTCGTGGAGAGAACGGGGACGTCAATCTGTGCCATGGCTGATCAAAGCCGCTCCTGCGCTGTCATGATCCTGCTGGCGGGCGGCGGTCAATGCATCGCCCGTTTCACGGCGGCCAGGAGGTCCTCCGCTTTGAACGGTTTCACGACGTAGCCGTTGGCTCCCTGTTGTTCGCCCCAAAACTTGTCGCTGTCCTGTCCTTTAGAAGTACAGAGGACGACCGGAATGTGTTTGAACCGGTCGTCGTTCTTTAGGTCGCGGCAGGCTTGGAAGCCGTTCCGGCCCGGCATGACCACATCGAGGATGACCAAATCCGGCTTTTCCGCCGCCAACTTGTCCTCGAGCTTATCGGTGTTGGGATACGTGACGACGGTATGGTTGGCGGCTTTCAGGTACCCCTCGATGATTTGCAGTTCGGAGTAGGAATCATCGCAGACCACGATCTTGCTCATGAATGCCTCCTTCGTGAATAAACGTGGTTAGAAAATCACGCGCACAACGGTTATCAGATGGCGGATCACGCTTATCTCATGGGATAGACAATGCTCAGAGCTCCCGCCAGTTCTCCTTCCTTCCAGCCTTCCTTTCGCATGCCGGTGATGTCCCGTTCGCCCTTTGGATTGCCGTGACAGGACAGGCACGATGGGCCGGCATATTCCGGGTCCATCAGCCGATAGACCGGTTTGCCGTTCAACATGGTCGCTTTGGCATAGGGTTGTCCCTTCGGATGCCGGGTGTCGGAGAACAGTTTGAGCACCTCCGACTCGAACTCATCGGGACGGTTGTTCGGATTGCGATAGTCGATGCCGGTCAATTTGATGCGGATGCCGGTCTTCCGATAGAACCGTTCTCCGGTCTTGCGCGCAAAGACGGCGGGCAGGAAGCCCTTGAATCCGACGCCCTGCTTGTTGATGACGATCTGTGCTTCGTCGACAACCTCCCGTTCGGCCTCAAGCAGGCTCAACAGGACATTGGCCTGAGGCAGATTGGTGGGGCGCGTCAGGTCGATCTTGGTTTGGTTCCGGAAGCGGGTGATGACCTGTTCCGCCAGGAAATCTCCCGTAAATCCCTTGTTGCCCTTGGAGGCGTCGTTGATCAATTCCTGATGTTCGGAGACGGTCGCCCGGCCCGCCTTGACCATCTTGATAAGTAGCTCGCTCGTTTCGGCTTCGTCAGTGGCCCATGCCGGTGAGCCGGCTCCGACGACGGCGGCCCAGGCGATCAGACAGGCACAGAGCATTGCTCGCGGGGTGATCATGGAATCCTCCTTCACAGGACGGCGATGGCCACGATAGGCACCAAAGCGGTCAGGAGCGGCGGTAATGGGGTTCAACGCACAACGACGTCACTAGACTTGATTATCAGATAATCCGTATCTGTCAAATACGTGGACGGCGTTCGCCCACGGCTCTATGGGCCAGTCCGCCTGTCCGTCACACGCCGGACGTGGCCTGGACTGAGCGGAGGGAGTGCCGGAGAGGCGACTCAGAATCGGGGCAGGATCGACCGCAGATCTACGTCGTCCGGGTTGGTGGATGGCGATCCCAGAGGACTTCGGGTTCGCGGCGGCGGTGGGCGATCCACCGGGCCAGCACAAAGAACGTGTCGCTTAGCCGGTTGAGAAAGATGATGGTCATGCCGTCGGCGGGCTCCTCACGGGAGAGCCGAACACAGTGACGTTCGGCCCGTCGGCAAATCGTCCGCGCCAAATGCAGCAGGCTTGGCACGAGGCTGCCACCCGGAAGGAGAAACTCTTTGAGCGGCGGCAAGTCCTCGTGGCAGGTATCGATGAGCCGCTCGAGACGGGCGACATCCTGTTGTGCAATCTGAGGCATGTTCGGAAAGGTCTGGCCCGGCGCTGTTGCCAGCACGGCCCCAAGATCGAACAGTTTGTTTTGCAACCATCCAAGCTCCCGATCCACCCGCACAAGGTCCGGACCGGCTCCCTGCCCGGACTGCATGCAGGAACGGACCACCCCGATGGCCGCATTGAGTTCATCTACGGTCCCGTAAGCCTCCACCCGTGTGCTGTCCTTCCACACCTGCTGGCCACCGGCGAGCCTGGTCCGCCCCTTGTCGCCGGTGCGGGTATAGACCTTGGTGATCCGCATGCCCCGTTTTCTCGTCTTCATCGGTCTCCTCCACTGGTTGGCCTCAGCCTCTGGGAAAAGATCGCCCGAAGCGTTCTATGATGGATGCGAGATTCATATGGCGCTCGAGGTGGTCGGCCCACTGGTCTAAGGCCCTGTCGAGAGAGACGGAAGCGGAAAGACGGGTGGCAGAATCAATCGGCGGGAGGCCCTTTCTGGTTCTGGCTCGGTTCATCCATCCCAACCGAAACGACGCATGGTCGAACAGGCCGTGGATGCTCGTGCCCCACACCCGGCCTCCGAAGGCCCAGGTTCCTTCTTCCTCGGACAGGCTGGCATCGCACGAACGAAATGCTCCATCGGTCGCGGGACGGTGGAGCGTAAAGCAGGGCGGCCTCGTAGGTCCGGTGATCCGGCCCATGTGGATTTCATAGCCCTCGATCACGCAATCGTCCAGTCCTTCGAGAGCCGACACCCGTCCCCGGATGCGCCGGCAGATCTTGGGCGATTTCAGTTCCGTCTGGATGCCCAGGAAGCCGAAGCCTGGCGAGGACCCGCCTGCTTCGAGGCCGTCCGGATCGTGAATGTGCTGGCCCATCATTTGATAGCCGCCGCAAATGCCGATCAACTCCCCTCCCCGGTCCACGTGGGCCTTCAAAGCGGGCGCGAATCCCCGCTCAACGAGATATCGAAGGTCATCGAGGCTGTTTTTCGTGCCAGGAAGGATGACGACATCGGCATGACTCAGTTCCTCTGGAGCGGCGACATACCGGAGGTTCAGGCCCTCCTCGCGGGTGAGCACATTGAAGTCGGTGAAGTTGCTCAGGCGGGGCAGCAGCACCACGGCCACATTGACAGCGGAATCCGAGAATGCTCGTTGAGCGGAGGCGGCTAGGTCCAGGCGGTCTTCCTGGTCGAGGTGCGCATCCGGGAGAAAGGGCACGAGCCAAACGGGAAGCCCGGTGCGGGATTCAAGATACCGTAGGCCATCGGCGAACAGTCGGGGGTCGCCGCGAAACTTGTTGACGACAAGCCCGATCACGCGGCGGCGTTCGTCTGGTGCCAACAGGTCCAAGGTCCCCAGCATTTGCGCGAATACACCTCCGCGATCGATGTCCGCGACGAGCAGGACCTTGGCGTCGGCCCAGTGGGCCATCCGCCAGTTGACCACGTCATGCTCGCGGAGATTCACCTCTGCGGCGCTCCCCGCTCCCTCGATGACGATCGCCTCGCAGGTGACGGCCAGGCGATCGTAACTCTCGCGCACGATCGACCAGAGTTCGTCTCGCCGTGCAAAGTAGGCGCGCGCATCCAATGAATGGACAGCCTGACCTCGAACGATAACCTGAGAACGGCTGTCGGATTCCGGTTTCAGTAGGATCGGATTCATATCCACGTGAGGGTTCAATCCACAGGCCTGTGCTTGGAGTGCCTGCGCCCGTCCGATTTCCCCGCCCTCCGGCGTGACGAACGAGTTCAGCGCCATGTTCTGGGCCTTGAAGGGAGCGACGCGGAGGCCGTGGCGGGCCAGGATCCGGCACAAGCCCGCCGCGACAGCGGTCTTTCCGACATCGGAGGCCGTTCCCAACACGGCGATGGCCCTGGCCCGAGGTTGTCTGGATTTCATGGTTCCGTTGCGACGATGTGACGTTGATCGGATCAGGACGTCAATAGGTGAACTTGATGCCTCCGAAGACGGAGCGGATCGGCGTCCCAAAGGTCAAGATCTCTTCATAGTCTTGGCCGAGCAGATTGTCGATGCGACCATAAATCTGCCAGCGTTTGGTGAGGTCATAGCTCGCGGCGACGTTCACCACGCCGAAGGAGCCGAGGCGCTGTCCCGGCGAGTTGGCAATGTCATTGTTCCGTGCGCCGACAAACCGGTAATCGATAAACACGCGAAGCGGCGCGATCGGTTGGTATGCCAATCCGACGCTGGCCTGGTCAACCGGCCAGCGAGCCAGGCGTTTGCCGGTCGTCAGGTCCCGCGCATGGGTGTTGGTATATTGCGCCTTCAGCTCCAGGCCGTCCATCAGGCGGATCTTGCCGGAAAACTCCCACCCCTGCGTTCTGGCCGCGGCGATGTTCACGGGACAGAAGCCAAACGTCTCGGGCGGGCACAGGGAGGGCGCGCCTAATAATGGGAATTGGATCAAGTCGCGGAAGTGATTCCAGAAGTATCCGCCGCTGAGCAGAACGCGCCCTTTCCATAAGCTTTGATCGATGCCCGCATCCAAACTCTGGCTGCGTTCCGGTTTCAGATTCGGGTTGCTGACCGGAAAGCCGCCCGATTGAAAGAACAAATCGTTCAGGGTGGGAGCCTTGAACCCTGTGGCATAGCTGCCGCGGAACTTCGTCCCGGTTTCATGGAGGTCATATCCGGCGGTCACCCGGTAGGTGGTGGCGTCGCCGAAGGTGTTATAGCTGTCGTATCGGACGCCGGCGGTCAGCAACAATCGATCCTGGAGATTCACCTGGGCCTGCGCGAATCCGGCATTGGAGGCGATCCGCCGTTTGGCCGAATCGGCGCCGAAATCCTGCGCGTTGTCTCCGAATTCCTCGCGGAACTGGTACCCGGCCGTCAAGAGGAGCGGTTTGCCGATCTGGACATTGTGCTGCCATTCCAACCGGCGATTGATCGCTTTGAAGTCGGCGGTGAAGGGGAAAAAACAGGATCCGGCCGGAGCGGGAAAGCCGCAGAAGGGATCCGGGACAATCGGTTGGCCGGTCGTCACGTTGAATCCGGTCGGGCCGCTCCGTGACATGAACCGTTCGGTCCCTTGGGCCAAGGTCAGCTTCTGACTCCACCAGTCCGTG
>DATIBM010000116.1:0-9147 GCA_035457545.1 Nitrospiraceae bacterium | reverse complement strand
GCGGCGTGTTCGGCCATTCGGGCCTGATCTGATTCCAGCGTGTGATCGTGCCCTGAGCCGCCGGCTCCCACATCTTCTTGAGATCCGCCACCGAGATCGAGTTGAGCCAGGTGTTCAGAGGGTTGACGACGACGGTCAGCGCATCGTAGGCGACGGGCAGCTCGATATAGGCGACGCCGTTCCCGCGACAGAGTGCGATCTCTTCTTTCAAGATGGGCCGGGAGGCGTCGGCGATGTCGATTTCTCCGCGGCAGAATTTCTTGAACCCTCCCCCGGTCCCCGAAATCCCGACTGTCACCCGAACCGACCCCTTCGCGGCCTTCTGAAATTCCTCGGCCACAGCTTCGGTCACCGGATAGACCGTGCTCGACCCGTCGATCTTGATGATGGGTTTCCCCTGGGCCGACAAGGGCGAGACACCAAAAACAACCGCGGCGATCAACAGGTTTGCGACCCCGATTCCCATGAACAGACGAGTCATTCTATGCCCCTTTCAGATCGACTTGGGTGACAGGCGATGAGCATGGAGAACGGGGATTACCCCGCCGTTATTGAAAGATCAAGAAACGGTTACATCTGCGTCGATACGATCGGAAAAGCAGTAGAAATCATCGTCAGAACTTTACGCGCAGGTGATGCCGTCTTGACGATGTGGAAACGAGGACAGGCCACCATCATCGCATACGTGAATTGAACGAACGGATGAACGAACCGGAAAGGAGAGAGGCGCTCGATGACAAGTTGGGTCCATGATCATATCGCCATCATCCCGGAAAGCGAGGGGGAACGAGAGGGAGTCGTCAGGCAAGCGCTGTGTCGCATGCTGGCGTTCGACCCCTCCCAATTGTGGAACCGGCTGACCAGGCTCTCGCTGAGTCTTTTGATCGTGACCATCCAGATCGCCTTCATCTGCGGAGTGGGACGGACCTTGCTCGACATTCCGCTGATGTTCCAATCGGCCCTCGAGGTGGGCCTGCGGCAGGTCATTGTCGATGCCCTGATCCTCCTGGCCGTGGTCGAGGTGCTCAAGACCACGCTCACCTACTTTTCGGCCGGGCGCGTGAAGGTGACGTTCATCGTGGACACGATCCTTGTCGTCATGTTGACGGAGGTCATCTCCGAGTGGTTTCAAGCCGTCGATCCCTCCCGGTTCGGCATGCTCGGAGGCATCCTGCTCGTGCTGGCCGTGACCCGCGTGGTCGCGGTGCGATTCTCTCCGGCCGGCTCTCTCGAACGGGAGCAGCAGGAGGATCCGATGTCGCCGGCGGACCGAGCCGACGCCGGTTGATGATGGCAGTCCATCGGAGGTTGCAGGAGGTTGCTGATGCAACAAGATGACAGCAGCGCTGACGCGCTGATTCTCGATCTCTTGGCGCAAGATGCAGCTCATCCGCTCACGATTGAAGAGGTGGCCGCGATGCTGCCGGAACTGAGCTGGGCGGAACTGCTCCAGGCCGTAGACCGGCTGAGCCGCCGGAGACGGATCGTCCTGTCGAGGCAAGGTTTTACCTACCTGCTGGTCCATCTCACTCGTTCCGATCAACAGGCGGAGGTGGTCATGGCCGGCTCCGCGCCTGATTGCCGCTGATCTCGAGCAATCCCATTTTGGCCGAGCAGGTCTGTCGCAAGGGCTCCCTGGCTTGTGCTAAGCTCGAAGCCCAAGACGACAGGCTGGTCCGCCGTTGCTTGCCGCACAGGCGGACGTGTGGTTTGAGGGGAGCCGAGAGGAGTCTCCTTCACCCCGCTCCTTCCTCCGCCGAAACCTGCTAGCCCGCATTATTCATGACGATTCGTCGCGAAATCGCGCAGTCGCCAGGCGAGACGGGCAAGCACAGCCGCGAAGGACCAAGGCGTACTTGAAACAGTACGTCGAGGGATTGAGCGGCGAGCACGCCCGCCGTCAGGCTGTGTCGTAGCGGCGAATCCGCGATTGCAGCAGAAGCGCTCATGAATAATGCGGGCTAGGGTCTCATGGCCAAACTCGGCATTCTCGACATCGGCACCAATTCCATCCATCTCGTCTTGGCCGAGGTCCAACCGGACTTCTCGTATAAGATCGTCGATCGACTCAAAGACATTACGAGATTGGGCGACGGAGCATTTGTCGCCAGGCGGTTGTCGGATTCGGCGGTGGCGCGCGGGCTGGAGGTGATCCGCAACCTCGTGCGGCTCGCCCGAAACCGGGGCTTCGAGCGCATCGAGGCGGTCGCCACCAGCGCGGTGCGGGAGGCCAGAAACGGCGGCCAATTTCTGGAACAGATCGCCCGCGAGACGGGTTTGACCGTCCGCGTGATCACGGGGAGCGAGGAAGCTCGGCTCATTTTTCTGGGCGTCCAGCACAGCATGACGCTCACCGAGCGCCCGATTCTCGTCGTGGACGTCGGTGGCGGATCGGTCGAGCTGGTGGCGGGCAACCGGGAGGGCCTGCTGCGGGGATGCAGCCTGAAGTTGGGCGCCATTCGCCTCAAGGATCTGTACCTGCACCGCAATCCCAATTCCAAGTCGATGCAAAAGCAGATGCGGGTCCTGATCCGGACGCAACTGGAAGAGGCGTTCAAGGACTTTCGCCGCACGCGCTTCGAGCGTATCGTCGCGACCTCCGGCATGGCGGGCAATCTCGCGGAAGTGATCCACCTGGAACGGACGGGACGTCCCCTGCCCCAGCTCAACCTGGCCACGGTGGCGCGCAAGGATCTTGAAGCGATCGAAGCGCGTCTGGGCCGATCCGGCCCCAAAGAACGACTGGCGATTCCGGGCATCGATCCCAAGCGCGCCGACACGCTGTTCCCGGCCGCCACGGTGCTGCGCATGGTGCTCGAGCTCTGCGAAGCGGAAGAGCTGATCATCAGCGACAAGGCCATCAGGGAGGGCGTGATCTATGATTTCATTCAGCGCCATCGCGAGAAGATCAAGGCCGAGCAGGAGATCCCGGATGTCCGGCGGAGAAACGTGATCGGTCTGGCGCGGCGGTGCCAGGTCCCGCTGGACCACGGCGACCATGTGGCCAAGTTGGCGCTTCAGCTCTTCGACCAGACCAGGGCCGTTCACGGCTATGGGCGGAAGGAGCGGGAATGGCTGGAATATGCGGCGCTGCTGCATGATGTCGGGTACATGATCAATCCCCGGCAGCACCACAAGCACACGTACTATTTGATCAAGCACAGCGACCTGTCGGGATTTCAGTCGGAGGAGATCGAGATCATCGCGAACGTCGCGCGCTACCACCGGCGCTCGCATCCGCAGAAGAAACACGTCTCTTTTGGGGTTTTGTCCGGCGCCATCCGCCGGGTCATCGAGACGCTCAGCGCGATGCTCCGCGTGGCCGACGGCCTCGACCGCTCCCATTTCGCCGTCGTCCGCAGCCTTCAGGTGCGCCTCGGCGCCACCATCACGATCTCGCTGCAGACCGCCGGCGATGTCGAGCTCGAACTGTGGGCCGCCAAGGGCCGCGCCGATTTGCTGGAGAAGGTCCTGGGCCGGAAGATTCAGTTCGTCAAGATTCGCGCGAAGGGAGCCGCGGCATGACCGCACACTCAAGCACGTTCGCCCAGCCCCATCCCTATCCGGGGAAACTGATCATCGTCGAGGGCATCGACGGGTCCGGAAAGAGCACGCAACTGTCGCTGCTGCAAAAATGGCTGGAATCCAAGGAATACAAGGTCTTTTTCACGGAATGGAATTCGTCGGAACTCGTCAAGGACACGACCAAGCGGGGCAAAAAGAGCAAGAGCCTGACGCCGACCACCTTCAGCCTGCTGCACGCCACCGATTTCGCCTCGCGCTTCTACCACGAGATCCTGCCGCCGTTGAAAGCCGGCATGCTGGTGTTGGCGGACCGCTACGTCTATACCGCGTTCGCGCGCGACGCGGTCCGCGGGGTCTCCCCGGCCTGGGTGCGGAAGGTCTACCAGTTCGCGGTGCGTCCGGACATGGCGTTCTATTTCAACGTCCCCATCGACGTGGCCATGGGACGTCTCCTGCGCGGCACGCGCGCGCAGCTCAAATATTACGAGGCCGGCATGGACATGAATCTCCATCCTGACCTGACCGAAAGCTTCCGGATCTTTCAATCGCGCATTCTCATGGAATACGACAAAATCGTCGGCGAATACGGCCTGACGGTGATGGACGCGACGAAGGACATCGAGGTCCAGCAGAACGAAATGCGCCGGCTCGTCGATCAGGCGTTGGTCAACTACAAACCCAAGCGGGGCACGCATGGCAAGCGGACAGTATTTTGGCGACGGTTTAGCGTACGTCGACCCGAGTGATCTCAAAGGGCAACTGATCGCGATCGAGGGGACCGACGGGGTCGGCCGGTCCACGCACATCGAATCGTTGCAGGAGTGGCTGGAGGTTCAGGGGTACGGGGTCGTGACGACGGGTTGGACCAGGTCCACGCTGATGTCCAAGACAATCGAAATGGCCAAGCAGGGGAACATCCTCGACCGGTGGTCGTTCAGCCTGCTCTACGCGACCGATTTCGCGGATCGGTTGGAGCACCAGATCATTCCGGCGCTGCGGTCCGGCTTCATCGTCCTTGCGGACCGGTATATCTACACGGCGTTCGCGCGGGACATCGTCCGGAGCGGCGACCGCAAATGGATCAAGGACGTGCTGGGCTTCGCGCTGGTCCCCGACCTCGTGTGCTATCTGCGGATTGACGTGGACACCCTCGCCCTTCGCGTCATTGAAACGAAAGGCATGGATTTCTGGGAATCGGGCATGGACCTTCGCCTCGGAACGGACCTCTATGACAGCTTCAAGAAGTACCAATCGCTGATGATCGAGGAATTCGACAAGATGGCCGAGGAATTCGGGTTCGAAGTCGTGGACGCCCGAAAACCGCCGGAGGAGATCCAGGAGGAGCTGCGTGCGCACATTCAACCGTTGCTGGAACGGACGTCCAAGAAAGTCGAGTTGCTCGGCACCGACAAGGCCCCGCCTGTTCCATAAGACGGTCCCGCTTTCACCGCCTGTTTATCCGCCTATCCGTCTTACAGAGCCCGTAGAGCGGAGGGCGGCATCCACCATTCGAGCAGACCCCGCCCAGGCTTGGGATGGTCCGCAAACGTGATCAGGCAGGCGCCGGCCTTTTTCATCGAGAGGGCGGCGGCGGGCTTGCCGAACAACATGAGGCTCGCGGCCTCGCTGAGGTGCGGTTCGTGGCCCACGCAAATGACCGTGACGTCATTGGGCAGGGTGGCCAGCAGGGGAAACAGCTTGTCGGGCGGACTGTCTGGAATCAGCTCGTCGCAGATGCGGGGCGAGGACTTGATTTTCAGCATGTGATACAGAATCTGCGCGGTTTCATGCGCGCGAAGAAAGGGGCTGGTCAGAATATGGGTGGGACGAATATCGAGGTTGGCGAGCCCCTCGGCTGCTTGCCGCACGCGGTTCTCGCCCTTCTTGGTCAGCGGCCGCTGCGCATCTTCTCCCTGCCAGTCTTCCCGCGCGACGGCGATGCCGTGTCTGAATAGGACGCACTGCATGATGGGCCGATCTCCTTTCGCTGATGATCAAACTGGCGGGATTCTATCATCTTTATTCCTCTCCCGGTAGGTTGAGGCTCCTCGGCTGTCGCGGACCGGCCGTCTCCCCTTACGATTTCCCGCCCAGCACCCGCTGAATGGTCTGCACGGCATCTCCCATCCAGGACCCCTCCGCGGACTTTCCGCGACCGGCCTTGTCCGCTTGCTTCTTGAGTTGCTCCAGCCTCGCGCCGGTATCTTTGTAGTTGGGATCGAGACGTTGAGTCCGGCGATAGGCCGAGGCGGCTTCCGACCAGCGTTCGAGATCTTCAAGCGTGCGTCCCAGCAGATAATGGAGCGTGATCGTCCGATGATCCAGTTGCGCGGCCTGGGTGCCCAGGGCCTTGCGGAAGGCCACGACGGCCTCCGGCAATCGTCCTGAGGCGCGCAGACAGATCCCGATCTGCGCATAGGCCTGCAACGCCAGGCTGGGATCTCCGGTCAGGCGTTGAAACCGGTCCATCGCCTCCTGATGGCGTCCCTCCTTCTTCAGAACCATCCCTTCGTCATACATCGCTTGCGGATCTTCGAGCGCCGGATGGGTGCGGGTCGCTTCTGGCGCCGGTGAGTCGGTCGGCGGTTCAACCAGCGGTTCTGCTCGTTCCGCCGCCGCGGGTTCATTGCTCTGTGGCAACGGCACTCCGTCGGTCTCCGGCAGTTCGTCCGAAAGCCCGTCGTCATCCGTGGCAAGGATCAGATCGGCCTCGCTCAGTCCGGGGAGCAAGCCGCCGTGAATGAGATCCGGGCCTGTCTCGATCAGGAGGCGGCTCGTCACGTAAGCGGCCGGCTTAAGAGCCGCCCGGCTCAGCGCGGCATCGCAGACCTGGTTCACGACCCGAGGGATTCCGCCGGCCATACGGCAGATCAGGGCGCAGGCCCGGTCGGTGAACAGCTTGCGCCGGCCGCCGCCGATGGTCAGACGGTGCTGAATGTACTGCGAGGTGTCTTCGACGGAGAGGGGCGTCAGGTGGTGGGCCACCGCAATACGCTGTACAAAATGCTTGGCATCCGGACGTTGGAGCAGGCTGCGGAGGTCCGGCTGTCCGAAGAGCAGGATCTGAAGCTGCGCGGTTTGGCCGTCGTTCAGATTCGACAACAGCCGCAGTTCTTCCATCAGCGGGGCGGTCAGGTTCTGAGCTTCATCCACGACCAGCAGCGCGCGCCGGCCCCGCGCCATGTGATCCCGCAGGAAACCGGACAACGTCTGGAACGATTCGACTCGGCCGCCAGCCTGCCGGTCGAGACCGAAGGCGAGCAGGATCCAAGGAAGCAATTCGGCTGTATCGTTGGGGCCGACGGAAATCGTGCCGGCGACGAACCGGTCTGGATGCGCCGCGAGGAACTTGCGGAGCAACGTGGTTTTGCCGGTGCCCGGCTCGCCTGTCAAGACCACGAAGCCCGCGCCGTTCAGCAGTCCTCGTTCCAGCACCGACCAGGCCATCTGCTGTTGCGGGCCGGGCCAGAAAAAGTCCGGGTCAGGCAGGAGGGCAAAGGGGTTGGTCGTCAGCCCGTAGCGCGCTTCGTACATGATCCGCCTGTCCGGTTGAGGCGAGTGGTTCGATCGAATTCAACCTAGCATAGCCGTCCATGAAGGAAAGCGATTTACATTTCCGAACAGGGAAGAGGAGCAGCGGAGCCGAACGAAACTCCCAATCAGGGAGTCCGATGGGCATGTATCCGGAACCCTTCAGAATGACAGCCCCGCAGAGGAATCCTGTTCGGAAGCTGAGCTCGAAGCATGCTGCTGCTCCTGTTCCGGTGGCCGCCCTTGCGCTGATCGTCCTTGCCCCTGGCGATAAAAGAGTCCGGACGGATGACCCTCATGGCATGACCGGGCCTCGCTCTGTCTGAAATCGTGAATTCCGGTATTTGGTTTGCTATTTGCTAGATCATCACGCTACCATGACAGGCTGCGCGCCCGGTATCTGATCCTTCGGTCTATGAAAAACTTAAGCCGCCAGGCTGTCGTGCTCGCCTTCGTCGCGATTGCAGCCTTTCTGGTTGCCCATACGCTCAACGCCTTTGTCGCTCAGGCTCTGCTGCCGCCGTTGGAGGGGACGGAAAGCTCTCTCGTCCGTCCTGCCGCGGCCGGTCACGTTCATGATCTGCGTCAACTGGCTCGCGAAATCGAAACCAGCCGCCTGTTCGCGCTGCCTGCGCCGTCGATGCAGGCCGCTCCGGGCGGCCCGGTCACGGGAGGGCCGATGGGACAGCCCGCGGCCGTCGCCGCCCTGGACGCGGTGAAGAAAATCCGGTTGCTCGGGACCGTCGTCGGAGACGGCGCGCAATCCTTGGCCGTCGTGGAGCACCTGACCGGCCGCCGCCAGGCCGCCTATCGGGTGGGCGACCAGGTGGAAGGGATCGGCACGGTCAGCGAGATTCGAAAGGAGTCCATTCTGTTGACGCAAGGGCCGCTTCAGGAAGAGTTGTTCTTGGATATTCTCCAGCAGGCGGCGCCGGCCGTAGTTCCGGCCGGCGCGGTTGTGGCCCCGGCCTCCATGCCCGGACCGGGACCGCTCCGGCGCTCCGTCGATCGAGCCGAACTGTCGCAGATGCTGTCGGACGTGCCGAAGCTGATGACGCAGGCGCGGGCCGTTCCTTACATGAACGAGGGAAAGGTGGACGGGTTCCGCATGGACTTCATCATGAAGGGCAGTTTCTTCGAGAAGATCGGCCTCCAGGCCGGGGACGTGTTGCAACGGATCAATGGCGTCGAATTGCGCGATCCTGGCATGGCCCTGGGCCTCTTTCAACAATTGAGAAACGAACGGACTGTCGCGGTGGACGTGCTTCGGAACAGCCAGCGCACCACCTTGACCTACGATATCCGAGGGTAAGCTTCGTGACGCCGCAGACTCTCCACCGTCAGCCGATCAGCACCGTCCCAAAACGGTGCGCTTTCGCGGTCTTGGTTCCGGTCTTGTTCCTGAGCATGATGCAGGGCCCGTATCCGGCGTGGGCGCAGGTGACGGCGCCCAAAACCAACGGACACAGTGGCCGGGTCACGCTCGATTTCAACGACGTCGACTTGCCGGTGGTCGTCCGGTTTATCAGCGAGCTGACGGGCAAGAATATCGTCGTGGATGAAGCGGCCAAGAAGAACGCCGGCAAGATTACGATCTTTTCACCCACGAAAGTCACCGTCGACCAGGCCTACCATATGTTCCTCGCGGCCCTGGAAGTGAATCGCCTGACGGCCATTTCCAAAGGAAACGTGGTGGAGATCGTGCAAACCGCCGAGGCGCCTCCGGAGCGTGCGGTGTTCGTCTATAAGCTCAGACATGCCAACGCGACCGATGTGGCGGCCCTCCTGACGAACCTGGTCGCGCGGGCGGCCGCCCAACCGGTCAGTACCCAGCCGGGCGGGCGGCCGCCGATCCGCCCGCTCACCGAGTTCGAAGCGCCGGTGCAGGTGTTTGCCGATAAGGCCACGAACGCGATCGTGATCAGCTCCACCAAGAACGCCTACACGATGCTGGAAAGCGTCATCCGCGGGCTCGATACGAAGCGCAATCAGGTGTTTGTGGAAGCCGTCATCCTCGAAGTTGGAGTGGACCGCCTTCGTCAGATCGGCACGGATCCTGTGCAGGCGCTCGGCGCCGCCAAGGCCGGATCT
>DATIBM010000115.1:0-3270 GCA_035457545.1 Nitrospiraceae bacterium | reverse complement strand
GATTGACCTGAGCCATGACCAGGGGGTCATGAGTTGCCACGATGACCGTGGTGCCTCTGGCGTTGATGAGCTTGAACAACTCGATAATCTCCGCAGTCCGTTCCGGATCGAGATTCCCGGTGGGTTCGTCAGCCAAGAGCACAATCGGTCCGTTGACGATCGCCCGGGCGATGCAAACCCGTTGCTGTTCCCCGGCTGACAGACCGGCAGGCCGTTGATCCCGTTTATGGTCCACGCCGACCGCCCTCAAAGCCTCCGTGACCTTTCTGCGGATGTCCGCCGTCGACGTGCCCTGGACAATCAGGGGCAGAGCCACATTCTCAAATACGGACTTCTTCGGCAGGAGTCGGAAGTCCTGAAAGACGGTACCGACTCTTCTGCGCAAATAGGGCACCTCTGACGGCTTCAACTTGGTGAGGTTCTTCCCCTGGACAAAAATTTGCCCTTCGTCCGGCTGTTCGGCGCCGATGAACATGCGCAGCAGCGTCGATTTGCCTGCTCCGCTCGGCCCCATCAAGAGGACGAAGTCGCCCTTCTCGATCTCCAGCGTGACATTCGATAAGGCCGGACGGCCATTGTAATACTTGGAGACATGGATCAATTGAATTATGGCATCCATGGTTGTGTGTGGGAGCCTCTCCCGGCTTACGACCGCCCGTCATCAGTGGCGTCAAATGCATTTTCCACATGCTCGACCTGCAGCTTGTCCGGTGTGTGGCCCTGCACCACGACCACGTCAAAGCGACAGATTCGGTCCATCCAATGCCGCTGCGCCAGATATTGTGACGCCAGCTTCACCAGTTTGGCCCGTTTGCGTTGATCGACCGCCAGGAGACCGCCCCCGAACGCGTCCGTGGCACGCGCTTTCACTTCCACAAAGACGAGGATACCGGCATCCTCCGCCACCAGGTCCAGTTCCCCCAATGTCGTCCTCAGGTTCCGCTCCAGAATGCGATAGCCTTTGTCGCGCAACACCTGCTCGGCGCGTGCCTCGCTGGCCTGGCCGAACAGATGTCGCGGATCGGCAGTCGGCATGAGATCATCCTTCGCAAGGGAGATGGACCATCACGCGCGAAATTGCCCGGCGACCGGGTATGGCTTGCCGCACCGGTTCAAATGTACGCCGATGAATCGCACAGGGTCCATGGTCGGCCAATCGGCGGAGATGCTCTTCGGTGCAATAGCCCTTGTGCGAAAGAAAGTTATACTGGGGGTAGGTCCTATGATAGCTCGCCATGAGCCGGTCTCTGGTTACTTTGGCGATGATCGAGGCGGCCGCAATCGAGACCGAGAGGGCATCGCCCTTGATGATCGGACGTGATGGAAGCGCCACGTCGGGCAGCGAGAGGGCATCCAGCAAGAGGTAGTCCGGCGGCGGATCTAACCCGGCAATGGCCCGGCGCATGGCCAGCCGGGTCGCCTCCAGAATATTGATCGAATCGATTTCGGAGGCGTCGGCAGAGCCGACTCCGATCGCCACCGCCTTTTCAAAGATGGCGGCGAACAACACCTGGCGCTCGGCATCGGTCAACTGTTTTGAGTCGTTGACTCCCGAAAGGCGGCAACTGAAAGGCAGAATGACTGCGGCGGCCACGACCGGGCCGGCTAAGGGACCGCGACCGGCTTCATCAAGACCGGCGATGTGGCGATACCCACATCGCCGCGCCTCTTGTTCGAACTCCTTGCTAGGTCCCAACAGGCCTTCCCCCAGATCCGACGCTTCGACCGAGGCAACCGACCTGCCCGCGAGCACGGGCGCAGCAATGGCGGATTAGGCCTTGGCCGTGTCTGCGGCGGAAGGAGCAGGCGCCGCCTTGCTCTCCGCGACATATTCGCGCTCTTCCACCTTGGCAAACTTGCCTTTCTTGCCGCGCAGATAATAGAGCTTGGCCCGCCTCACACGCCCCTGTCTGACGACGTCCACCTTAGTTACGATGGGAGAATGCACGGGGAATATGCGCTCCACTCCCACGCCATAGGACAGCTTGCGCACGGTGAAGGTTTCAGTGTTCAGACCGCCCTTGCGGGCGATCACGGTGCCCTCATAGACCTGAATGCGTTCTTTTTCGCCTTCCACCACTTTGACATGGACGCGGACCGTGTCTCCGATTTCAAACACGGGCGGCGATTTCTTGGTAAAAGACTTCTGAATTCGTTCCAACTGATTCATGTCCTTATCCCTCCTCCCCACATCGAACAGGCATCGTCGAGATACCTTCGCTAATAAGTTCATTGAGCAACCGTTGATCTTCGCTGGTGAGCACCCGATCTCTGAGGAGATCCGGGCGTCTCAAATAGGTGCTCCGCAGGGCCTGTTTACGACGCCACCGGCGAATCGCCTCATGGTGGCCTGACAGCAGCACATCAGGCACTCCCATGCCTCGCACCTCCGCCGGCCTGGTGTAATGCGGATATTCGAGCAGGGAATCGGAGAAGGATTCTTCAACCACAGACTCGGGATCGCCCAGGACTCCGGGAACCAATCGCGCCGATGCATCGATCAGCACGAGGGCGGGCAACTCACCTCCCGTGAGGACATAATCGCCGACCGAGATTTCCTCCGGCGACAGCGCCATCCTGACACGTTCGTCAACGCCTTCATAGTGCCCGCAGAGAATTACCATCCGTCGGCTCTCGCACGCAAGGTTTTTGGCGTACTCCTGCGTAAAGGGACGACCGTGGGGGGAGGGATACAAGAGCCGGATGTCCTCCCCGTGCTCGCGCGCTTCCGCGCGCAGCGCCTCGACGGCACGCAGGATCGGCTCCGCCTTCATCACCATCCCGGCGCCCCCGCCATACGGAACATCGTCGGCCACCTTATGACGGTCCGTCGTAAAGTCCCGCAGGTTGCGCACCTGGACCGTCAACAACGCCTTTTCTTGCGCACGCTTCAGAATGCTGTGCCCGAACAGGGGGGCCACCATGTCAGGAAACAGCGTGAGCACATCGAAGCGCAACACGTTACTCATCCAATCCTTCAATCAGGCGCACGGTCATGACCCGCTGCTCAAGATCGACCCCCGCCACGAGTTCTTTCGCAGCCGGAATCAAAATTTCCTTACTCCCTTGGCGCACCACAAAAATGTGATTGCCGGGAGATTCCCAGATCTGCTCCAACACACCGAGCGGTTTCCCCTGGTCAGTCTGTACCGCAAGGCCCACCAAATCACATTCGTAGTAGTGACCATCCGGCAGCGACGGCACCGTGCCGCGAGGGACCTGAAGGAGAGCGCCGCGCCACAACCCGGCATCTTCCGGGTTCGTCAACCC
>DATIBM010000114.1:0-6240 GCA_035457545.1 Nitrospiraceae bacterium | reverse complement strand
CTGAAAGAGAGTGGCTGAGAGACCAGTGCCAGGGTCAACCAGGGTGTCCGCCGCGATGCGGTAGGTGGCGACAAATTGGGCAGCAAGTGCGTCGGTGAACCCATTATCCTTCAATTGCTGCTTAAGGACGTTAACGTCATTGTTCATAGACAATGCCAAGGTCGCATATGCAGCCATTGAGAGTTGCGCATTCTGAAAATACGCACCAATAGGATCAGGCATCTCATTTCCCTCCGGGTAAGGACGGTTGCTTCAGCTTGAATATCTCTTGCCAGATAATGCTATGCGCACTGTGGTTAGGATAGTTGGGGCATGTATCCGGTGACATGGGCGCAATGCGCGCTCCCAACCAGCCACCGTAGTACACAAAATCCGTCGCTGTTCCCAATAACTCCCCAGTTTGCTTATCCCGAATTGCGCTTTCGACCTTTACTATGTGTGCCCATCGGGAAAATTCATGATCCCTTTTGTCTGGTTGCGCATAACGGCCAGCGAGCTTCTTCTGATCAGGTCGCCCGTCAGGCAGGAAGTACAGCTCTTCTAGCATCACTGTTTTTGTGGCTCTAGCTCCCGCTTCCGTTTTACAGAGGTGCTGAAAGTACAGCCGACTGGGGATGATGTCCCATGTCGGCAGTAAGACGAAGAAGGCTATGGAGAGGACTTGCAGGATTCTCTTCGTACTAGCCGCGAACGCCGCGATGTCGGCCAACCACCCGACCACGCGAACGGAAGACCACGCCAGCAAAATGTAGAGCACCAGACCCATCAAGAGTGAAAGCGCAATCATCTACGCACCTTTCGCTTGATTGTGATCGCCAAGCCGCCGCTCTCTAATCTCAACGTGCATACCCGCCTACCGTTAAGCATCCAGGGATGCAGTTCCGGGCACTGTCGCCGTGATCCCGTTTCTGGGGATCTCATCCCTGATGAATTCCTTTGCCCAAACGTCGTGGCCTGAAATCACCGGCAAGCCGCGGCATCCTAAGTGATCGGCCGTTTGAAATGCGATTCTCCAGAGGAGGAGCGTGCTCCCCTAATGGTAGGAGTCCTGCGGGTCACGAAGCATGACCTCGATCACGGCTGTCTGATGTTTCTTAGTAAGGTGATTGTCTCGGGATCGGGAGGACTTGTCGAGGATTTCCGCCGAGATGAACAGTCTGAGCAACTATCGGCGAGTAAATTGGACCATTTCCTTGAGGGGCGGTCGCGCGCTATTCACTCACGTTGACGAACCTGGGTTACCCTGAGCCGCAGGCGACCATGTCTCTTCCTGCGGTTTCACACTCCCGTCGCCGAAGAAGAGCAGATCCTCTTCACGGAGCGGCGGGCAGAATATGTCTGGCGAGGGCGGTCACGGTGAATTCGCTTCCGCTCGAACTCTTGACATTGGCCGGCGGCGCTTCGATGAGGGCCTCGACCTGCACGACCATGCCGTCGCGCGCCGGCTCCGTCTTGCTGGGATCTCCCTGGCATCGCACGAGATAGACCACTCTGATCGTCCCTGTGACATCCTCCAGGTCAAAGTCCTGCCCGCAAAGCGATTGCGCCGTGACGTCCCTGCCCGACCTCGTTCCGATGGCGTGCACTCGTCCCCGAATTCGGACGAGCTTACGATGAAAGCCGGCCGGATTTGAGATAATTTCTCCGATCGGGATGGTCTGGTCTGCAGCCCAGACCGGTGCTGCGCCACAACAGACCACCGACAGCCCAACACCGACGATCGTTTGCCACAGGCCTGTTCTCACGGCTCCACTCCTTTCGTGTCCCTCACTGTCTCGACTGTACGACACATCGGAAGAATGGCCAATGAATTCTGTGCTTTCGTCTCGTTGACAAGCCAAGCCGCCCAACCTAAGATCCGGCTCACGGACGCGTTTGTCCGCTCCCTCACACTCGGTAACGATCATGACGCTCCAAGAACTCAGTGCCTCGCTACACAACTGCCAACGTTGCAAGCTGGCCAAGCTGGGCCGGTCCCAAGTGGTCTTCGGCGTCGGCAATCCCCAGGCCTCGATCATGTTCGTCGGCGAGGCGCCCGGCTTTTACGAGGATCAGAAGGGGGAGCCGTTTGTGGGCGCGGCGGGCAAGCTCTTGAACGATCTCTTGCAGTCCGCGGGGCTGTCACGGTCGGAAATCTACATCGCGAACGTGATCAAGTGCCGCCCGCCGAACAACCGCGATCCCGAACCGGACGAGGTCGAGACCTGCAAGCCGTTCCTCATGGAGCAGATCGCTCTGATCAAGCCGAAACTCGTGTGTACGCTCGGCAACTGGGCGACCCAAACGTTAATGGAGCGGAAGGTGGGGATTACGAAGGTGCGGGGACAGGCGTTTTATCTGAAGGACTTCGTGCTGTTTCCGCTGTTCCACCCCGCCGCGGCTCTGCACCAGGGCAGTCTATTGGAACCGTTGCGTGAAGATTTCAAGAAGCTGAAGGCGTACTTGGACAAGATGCGCGATCAACCGGCTCCTGATCCCAAGCAATCTGAGACGGATCAGGCATCAGCGGAGGCGAAGTCAGAGGCAACCGCCACGCAGATGAGTCTCTTCAGTTAATTTCCTGCGGATACTGCGTTCGAGAGCCCACAAAAGCCTGGCCTCTCAGTTACCCTGATCCGGGGCAACTTCCTTACTTCACGACGGGCGACTTCGAATCGGATCGAACCTCCGGCCGATTCTTCGATCGATCTTCCGATGCGGCCTTCTCCGCCGGCGCGCCTTCCTCGCCGGGCTGCTCGCTCGGTTCCGGCTCCGGCTCATCGAACCAGGCCGCCAGCATATCCTCCCACCAGGCCTCATTCACCTCGCCGCCGGGATCAACACCGAGGTTCGCCACGTGGGCCTCGGTGAGGGAGGGCCCGGCGACCGACGGCGTCGCCTTGATGCGATCGATGACCTGTTTGGTGGCGAACCCGCCGACCATCCAGCTATCGGGGTCGGCGCGGCGCGATTTATAGGCCTTCAGGTTTTGCTTGAGATAGAGGAAGACGGCGCGTTGCGCCTCGTCACCCACGCCGGATTGCGGCAGGCTCAAGGTCTTTTCGATTTTCTTGCGCCACTTCCAGTCGTTGTACCTCGAAGTGATCAACTGCAACATCTTTCCGCCCAGTTCCGCGTCCAACGCCATGGTGCACCTAATTCCTCTCCTCTTCCCGCAGCGCCACGGTATCGTTCAGTCCGGCCGCCTCGAGGATCTCGCAGACCGGCCGGTGGTAGACGCGCGGCACGTAGAAAAACAACCCCTTGTACACACTGCCGAAAATCGCTCCCAACATCGACTCATTCCGGTATTCTTCAAGGCTGAGCGCGTAATCCACGCCCTGCGCCGTCAGGGCCTGCTCCGCCGCCTCGGCCTCGCGGGAGGTGCCGGCGATATAGACCAGGCTCAGAGGGGCCGCGAACCAGTCTGTCGTGCGCCGCGCCACGTTGAATTCCTGCGGTGCCTTTACGCCAGATGCTGGCGGAAGAAGGCCAGCGCCCGCCCCCACGCATCCGCCGCCTCGGCCGGCCGATAGACCTCTTTTCTCGTATCGTTAAAAAAGGCGTGGGGGGCTCCGGGGTAGGTCTTGATCTCCCCCGTCTTGCCGTACTTCTTCAGCGCGCCCGCCAGCCGTTGCACATCCGCCCTGGTGATCCAGCCGTCATCCTCTCCATAAATGTAGAGGATCGGGCAGGCCAGGTTTTGGATCGGACTGTCCGGATTCGGCACCTGACCGTAAAAGGGCACAGCCGCTTTGATCTCCGCGCTCACGCAGGGCAACATTAAGGTATAGGAGCCGCCCATGCAGAACCCGATCACCCCGATGCGGCCCGCATCGACCCCGGGCGTGGATTCCAAATAGGCCACAGTCGCCTTGAGATCCTTGAGGCCATCCTCCAGTTTCAGCCGGTTCATCAGTTGGCCGGCTTCGCTCGCATTGGTGGTGACAGCATGGCCCAGGCGGGAATAGAGATCCGGCGCGATCGCCACGTAACCCTCCTTGGCAAGCCGGCGCGCGATGTCCTTGACATGGTCGTTGAGCCCCCACCATTCCTGGACGACGATGATCGCAGGACGCGGCTCTTTCGCCCCGTTCGAGACCACAAATGCGCGGATTGTGACCCCTTCGCCGGGATACTGCACCATGGTTTCGATTAGGTCAGCCATGACGTTCCCTCACAGGCACGTTTCACGTCTGACGTTTCATGTTTCACGATTCACGTCAGTCTGGCTAACTGCCGGCGACCGTCATCTCATGCAGCTTGATCGTCGGGCTCGCGATGCGCCCGCGGAAACGCAGGTCGTTCCCTATCTCTTCAATGTTCAGCCACATATCCTTGAGATTGCCGGCGATGGTGATTTCCTCGACGGGAAACGCCAGTTCCCCGTCCTTGATCCAGAACCCCACCGCCCCGCGGGAATAATCCCCTGTCACCATGTTCACGCCGAACCCGATCAACTCGGTCACATAGAGCCCTTCCTTGACTCCGCCGATGATCTCCTCGGCAGATTTTATCCCGGGATTCAGATAGAAGTTCGTCGGCCCGACGCCGGGGCTGTCCCCGACACTTCTCGAAGCGTTGCCGGTTGAAGCCAGCCCCAATTTGCGCCCGGAATAGGTATCGAGGAGGTAGCTCTTGAGGAGACCTTGCTCGACCACGACGGTCCGCCTGGTCGGCAACCCGTCTCCGTCGAAGGGTTTGGAACCCAAGCCGCCGGCCATGCGGCCGTCATCATAGATTGTGACGCTCTCCGGCGCGATCCGCTGACCCAGGTGGCCGACGAGATAGGAGGCTCCTTTATAGAGCGCATAGCCGGAGAGCGCGCTGCAGAGTTGGCTCAACAACCCGCCCGCCATTTCTTGATCGAAGATGACCGGGACGCGCTGGGTGGCTACCCGCTTGGCGCCGAGCCTCCGGATGGTCCGGCGCGCCGCCTCCTGACCGATCGATTCGGGACTGTCCAGTTTGGCGTACTTTCGTTGCACGGCATACCAGCTATCGCGCTGCATCGCGCCGCTGTCCGGATCGCGGGCGACCGGCGCCACAGAGAGGGAATAATTGGAGGCGCGATACTGGCCGGAAAATCCGCGGCTGTTGGCGAGCACAATCGACCCGCTGGACCAGTCGAACTCCGCCCCTTCGGAATTCGTAATGCGCGGATCGGCCGACAGGGCCGTGCGCTCAGCGGTCCTGGCCAGGTCAATCTGCTGCTCGGTGGTCAGCCGGGTCTCGTCGTAGAGGTCCAGATCGGGCAGATCCTTCGCAAACTGATCCGCTTCCGGCAACCCGGACACCTCATCTTCGACGACGGCCCGTGCGAGCGCGCAGGTATCGGCAACCAACTGCGTGAGCGAGGCCTTGGAAAAATCCGAGGTGGAGGTCGTGGCCGAGCGCTTGCCGATAAAGACCCTGAGCCCCAGCCGCTTTTCCCTCGCCTTCGTGAGCCGATCCACCGCGGACATCCGGACCTGCACCGACAGGGTCTCGCCGTCGGCCACCATCACCTCCGCGTCGGTCGCCCCGTTGCGCTTGGCCTGGTCGAGCAGATCCAGGGCCAGATCAACGTAGGAACTGCTGGTCGTCACCGCCGTCCTCATGCATCATCTCCATTCGTCATACGCCACCCGTCAATCATCATTCGGGGAAGCCATGGCCATTCCGCATTACTCGTCTGACGACTGACGCTTGACGTCTCACGGTTGACGCCTCCTCATCTACGAGGCCTGGGTCCCGCCGACCGTCAGCTCATCGATCTTGATTGTCGGCAGCCCCACCCCGACCGGGACGGACTGGCCTTCCTTCCCGCAGGTGCCGATCCCTTCGTCCAGTGCGAGGTCGTGGCCGACCATCGACACCTTCGTCAGCACATCCGGTCCGTTTCCGATGAGGGTCGCGCCCTTGACGGGTTTGGTGATCCGACCGTCTTCGATCAGATAGGCTTCGCTCGCCGAAAAGACGAACTTGCCGCTCGTGATATCGACCTGCCCGCCACCGAAGGAGACGGCGTAGAGCCCGCGTTTCACCGACCGCAGGATGTCCTGCGGATCGTCCTCGCCCGCGAGCATGAAGGTATTGGTCATACGAGGCAGCACCATGCTCTGATAGCTCTCGCGCCGGCCGTTCCCGGTCAGCGGAATTCCCATCAGTCTCGCATTGAGCCGATCCGTGATGTAGCCGCGCAGGACACCCTGTTCGATCAGCACCGTCCTGCTGGTCGGGGTCCCCTCGTCGTCCATGTTCAGCGACCCGCGGCGAAAC
>DATIBM010000113.1:0-10612 GCA_035457545.1 Nitrospiraceae bacterium | reverse complement strand
CTGTTGGCTTCCGCCGATCCCGATGAAGGCTGGCGGCTCGAATACCTCAGCCGGTTGGTCAATGTGGTCGGCTCGCCCGAACGGATCTGGATCATCGTCCCCGTCGCGGCGCCGAACCGCGCAAGCGTCGTGCGCGAACTGCACACCTCCGTCGTGGAATTCGCCCGCACGAGAGGCTTGAACGTGCTGTTCGTTCCGCAGCCGGCAGGAGGCCGGTGATTTCTTGACAAACGGGGAGGGCTGCACTAGGATCCCGCGTTCACGCGCGCGTGACGCGCAATCACTGACGCAGCCAGCAAATCGGTGAGAACCGGAAGGACGGACGCATGAATCCACCAGACCTCCGCTATCATGAAGAACATGAATGGATCCGTGTCGCCGGCAAGCAGGCCACGTTGGGCATCAGCCATTTTGCGCAGGACGCGCTGGGCGACATCGTGTTCATCGACTTGCCGAAAGTCGGCCTCCAGGTGAAGGCCGGCCAGCAGATCGGAGAAGTGGAGTCCACCAAGACGACCTCCACCATCTACACGCCAGTGAGCGGCACCGTCACGAGCGTGAATCCGGAATTGAAGGACCATCCCGAAGTCGTGAACAGCGACCCCTATGGCAAGGGCTGGATGGCCGTGATCGACTTGAGCCAACCGGCCGAAGTCGAGACCTTGATGACCGCCGCCCAATACGACGCCTTCCTGGCCTCTCAAAAGAAAGGGTAAGGTTGTGTCCGGGGTTGAGGAGGCACAGATCTCCCGTCCTCAGCCTTAATCTCAACCTTAACCTGAGTTCTACCCTCCATGCCGGCGAACCCTCACATTGTCGTTATCGGCGCAGGTCCCGGCGGCTACGTGGCGGCCATCCGCGCCGCGCAGCTCGGCGCAGCGGTCACAGTCATAGACCGCGAGGCGCTGGGAGGCGTCTGCCTCAATTGGGGCTGCATCCCCAGCAAGGCTCTTCTGTCTGTCGTGGACCTGGGGGACAAGGCCAAGAAGGCCGCCGAGCTGGGGCTTTCCTTCGGTGGGCCTGCTACCTACGACCTCGCCCGCATGGTGGCCCGAAAGAATAGAGTCGTCACCGGACTCGTCAAGGGCATCGCCACCCTCTTCAAACATTGGAACATCGACTATCTGGAGGGGACCGCGAGGTTGCTCAATGCGCGCACCGTCCACGTGGCCTTGAACGCGGGAGGGGACCGGCAGATCTCGGCGGATGCGATCCTCCTTGCCACCGGCTCCTCCTGGCCCAACCTTCCATTGTTTCCGATCGACGGCAAGCGAATCCTCACGAGCCGCGAGGCCTTGGACCTGACCGAGCGACCGTCGAGCCTCGTGATCGTCGGGGCCGGCGTGGAAGGTTGCGAGTTCGCCTCTCTGTTCAGCGGGCTCGGCACGCAGGTCAAGATGGTGGAGTTGCTGCCGCGCATCCTCCCGTTGGAAGACGAAGAAATCTCCACCGCGATGGACCGCGAGCTTCGCAAGCGGGGCGTGACCCTTCACACGGGCACGCAGATCACCCAGATCCAGAGTGACGACTCCGTCCTGACCGCCATCCTCGCTGACGGCACACCCCTCTCCGCAGAGAAACTGCTGGTCTCGGTGGGGCGGGGATTCAATTCGAAGGGGATCGGACTGGAGCAGGCGGGGGTTGCGCTTGGACGGCGCGGCGAGATCCTCGTCAATGAACGGCTCGAAACCAGCGTGCCCGGGATCTATGCCATCGGAGACGTCACCGGCAAGGCCATGTTGGCCCATGTCGCGTCGGCACAGGGCAAGGTGGCCGTCGAGAACGCGCTGGGGCAGAACCATGAGATCAATTACAATGTGATTCCAGCCGGCATTTTTACCTTGCCGGAAATCGGGCGGGTCGGCTTGACCGAACAACAGGCCCGCGAACGGGCACAGAGCAGAGGACAAGACCCGGACAAGACGCTCAAAGTCGGACGGTTCCGATACGCGGGCTTGGGCAAAGCCCAGGCGGTCGGCGACACGGCCGGGTTCTACAAAATCATTAGTGAGGCGGAGAGCGGCAGGATTTTGGGCGCCCATATCCTGGGGGCCCATGCCGCCGATTTGATCCATGAGGCCGCATTGGCGATGGAGGTGGGAGCTTCCGTCGAGCAACTGGCCCGCATGATCCATGCGCATCCGACCTTGGCCGAAGGCCTCATGGAGGCGGCCGAGGACGTCGCTGGGTTGGCGATTCACTTGGCCCGCAAAAAGGCGTGATCTGCGATGGAGATCGATCCGCCATCCTCTGCACCAGGTCGGTCCATCACGCTCGGCCGTTCATTATTGATCAAGTTGGTGCTGTTCGCCGGAGCAACAGGGGCGATCAGTTGGCTGTCGATTCAGACGCCGCCTCCTCTCAGCTCGCCGGAGCATGGGCCTCCCTCTCCGGACCCGATCGTCGTGACCCTCCCGCGGGAGCCGGTTCCACCCTCGAACAGCATGACCGTCCACAAGGATCAAACGGCGCCGCCGGCGAATGCGCAAACCGCTCGGACCGACGCGCAACCGCGAGCAGGCCGTTCCGCCGGCGCGAACGCGGCCTCGCCAACGGCGAGGGAGCCGCTCGCACACCGACTCGACCTCAATCGGGCGACGCAGGTCGAGCTTGAACAACTCCCGGGCATTGGGCCGGGATTGGCCAAGCGCATCCTGGACTATAAACAGTCGCATGGCCGATACCGGACCGTGGAAGAATTGCGGGAAGTCAAAGGAATCGGCGAAAAGCGATGGAGGAAGCTCGAACCGCTGTTGACGGTGGTGACCACGGCTCCTCCGGCGCCCTCTGGCCCACGCAAGGGCGCCGACCACAAGAACGGGCAAACCTGATGAACGAACTCTCGCGCCAACTGGAGTTGATCCTCCGGGGCTCCGTGGAAGTGATCCAGCGGACGGAACTCGAAGCCAAGGTGGCCCGCTCGCTCAAGGAACGTCGCCCCTTGCGCGTGAAAGCCGGCTTCGACCCCACGGCGCCGGACCTCCATCTCGGCCATACGGTGCTGATCCATAAGTTGAAACACTTTCAGGACCTCGGCCATCAGGTCCTGTTCTTGATCGGCGACTTCACCGGACTGATCGGCGACCCAACCGGCGTCTCCGAGACCCGCAAGGCCCTGACGAAGGAGCAGGTCCTGGAGAACGCCGAGACCTATCAGCGGCAGATCTTCAAGATTCTCGATCCCACGAAGACCTCCATCGTCTTCAACAGCGAATGGATGGGGCGGATGACGGCGGAGGGGCTCATTCAACTGGCGGCCCATTACCGGGTGGCCCGCATGCTGGAACGGGACGATTTTCACAAGCGCTATCAGGAGCAAAAGCCGATCAGCGTCCACGAGTTTCTCTATCCGCTCGTCCAGGGCTATGACTCGGTGGCGCTGAAAGCCGACGTGGAGCTCGGCGGGACGGACCAAAAGTTTAACCTGCTGGTGGGGCGGGAGTTGCAGCGAGACTACGGGCAGGAGCCCCAGATCGTCCTGACCATGCCGCTCTTGGAAGGGACCGACGGCGTCAAGAAAATGAGCAAAAGCCTCGGCAATTACATCGCGTTGGAAGATGCGCCGGCCGACATGTTCGGCAAGCTCATGTCGATCAGCGATCCGCTGATGTGGCGCTATTACGAACTGTTGACGACGGAAGACCTCGCGCAGGTCCGCGCGCGCCATCCGATGGAGGCAAAGCTCGCCCTCGGGGAGCAGATCGTGGCCCGCTACCATGGCGCAGAGGCGGGGAGGCAGGCTCGTGAATCGTTTCAACTGAAGTTTCGCGAGCGGGAATTCCCCGACGAGCCGGACGTGCGCCTGACCCTGACCCCCGCGGACGTCAAAGACCCGGCCGCTCCTGCGATCAGTTTCACGGACCTCATCGCGAAGACCGGCTTGGTCTCGTCCAAGAGCGAGGCGCGACGGCTGCTGGCGCAGAGCGGCGTCGAACTGGATGAGCGGAAACTGACGGACATCAATGGGATGCTTGCGCTCCAGTCGGGCCGGCAATATCGGCTCCGCGTCGGCAAGCGGAAATTTGCCTTGATCGAGTTCACCTCCTCACCGGCGTGAATCGTTTCCTACGATCGTTCGTCTTCCTGTTGGCCCTCGTCGCCTGCTCCAAGCCGGACTGGGACATTCCTTCCGGTCTGGAGTCGGAGCGGGCCGTCCAACAGAAGGTGCTGAGCGTGGTGCCGGTCGGCACCCCGCTCATCGATGCCAAGCAACGAATGGAGGCCAATGGCTTTGCCTGCGTCTTCCAGTGGCACGCCATATGGAACGGGCAGCAAAACGCCTCGTATCTCTATTGCCACCGCGAGGAGGGCGGCCTGACGAATGCGCGACAGTGGCAAGTGGCCTTCCCCATCCATGCCGGAACCGTGATGGAAGCGTTGGTGGTCTCCGGTGCGATCGGTTCTCGGCCGTTGCCTTGACTTGACCGGCAAGCGCATCGTAGGATCGCGCATCCACATGTTCATGTGAGCGGGCGTAGCTCAGTGGTAGAGTCCTAGCTTCCCAAGCTAGTTGTCGGGGGTTCAAATCCCCTCGCCCGCTCCATACCAAGCTTGCTAGTCCCGCCGGCTCTTCAGGCGTAGCCTTCTTCATGGACGCCGGCGGAGACATCCCTCCGGCGATTGTTTTTTCCTTCGTGTGAACCGGCGGCTCATCGGGCGCAGCTCCCTATAACGATTTCAAAAGTCGAAGACATTTTCCACAACCTGTTAGGTCATGGCCGGTGCTGTTCTCTCCGCCGAAGCGAATCGTCTGTAATCCTGTCTTCTCTGTGAACCATGACGGATGTCGACGAGAGACCCGTCCGTTATGACCTAGGGTTTCTCCCGGTCTCACCTTGGTATCCCTCCTCTCGCTTCGTATCCCAAGGAGCAGCCTGTCCATCCAGACAAGGTCTGCCGATCGTCACGGCCGAAAATTACTTTACAATTCCAGCAGTTCCAACAAACGTTTGGCCGGCCAAGACAGTTATTCCGCTCTGGACAACCTGTCAAACGACAATATTGCGTAAAACCAAGCTGTTGCATCACCGTGTTCTTCTGTCCATCCAGTCTAGGTAACGGCGTATTCGGCGCCGGCCTCATCAACTTGGCGGTAAATCAATCGATTATAAAATCGCTGCCTGTTGGCAAAGGATTTGCTGGTTATTTTGACTAGCTGATCGAGCCACGCTGGCCAGTCCAAGAAACAAGAAAAGAGACGGAATCGAGCGACCGGGGAGAATCATTTCTTCAAGGAGGTGGCGTCATGAGCAAGTTTCTTCTCGCAACCGTCGCGACTCTCGCCTTTGCCGGTGCCGCTGTGCTCCCTGCTGAGGCGACCACCACGTTTGTGCGAAGCACGGTCGAGCGCATCGATCTCTCGAAACAGACCATTACCTTCCAAGCCCGCGACGGGCAAACCTGGACGCTTCGGGTGGAGAACCCCGATCTTCTCAAGAAGGATTCGCTGGCCAAGGGGGACCAGGTCACCATCGAAGTGAATCCCAACGACGAGGTCAAGACGATTCTCAAACTGTCGCAACCCAACGAGCCGGACCGGGCGGAGACAAAATAACCAGGTCGGCTCGCTGAAACGCATCTTGTCCGGCTGTGAACAGACCACCACTCATGCATAGACACGTTACGGAGGCATTATGAACTGCCGACCCCATCATCGAGCCAGAACAAACCGGTTGCCCATCCTGTCTGCGTTGATCGCAGCCATCTGCGTGGCTTGCGCATGGATGACCTGGCTGGAACAACCGGCCGTTGCCGCGGACCCGGCGACGATTGAGGAAGGCGCGACAGTCACATTCTCCTATAGTTTTACGGTCCCCGGATCCGTTCCCACAATCTACAGCGACGTCGGCACCTTCGTTCAGGGCAAGCATCAAATTCTCCCGATCGTGGAGCGAGAGTTGGCGGGCCTGCATCCGGGCGATGAAAAAACCGTGGAGGTGACGCCCGAAGAAGGGTTTGGACCCTACGACGAACAGAAAAAAGCGAACGTCCCTCGCGCGTCCTTACCCGAAGGGGTCAAGGAAGGTGATGTGGTGGAAGACCAGAACGGCCGCGTCGCCACCATCACCGCGATCTCGGACACAGGCGCCGTCATGGACTACAACCATCCGCTGGCCGGCAAGCGGTTCGTGATGCAGATCAAGGTGCTGAAAGTCGAGAAGCCGTCGTAACGTCATCCGCATCGGCCGGCTCGATCCGCTTCGTTCCATGAGGTGTGCTTGTTAGCACGCAGGGCGTTTCGTGCGCTCTGTGGGGGCAGCGCGGTCCTCCCGTCATCGGTCGCTACCATCAACATTCCGGCATTCCAACGGCCGTTCGCAGCCAGCGGATGCCTTTGCCTAAGCAGTAAGCAGGGCGACGCGCAACAGATGAAGCCAAAGAGAGGAGGCAGACCATGCAAGAACTCTTGATTTATCTCAAAGCGCGCATCGAATGGTGTCAACAGCAGGGCAGGGCCGCGACCAACGTGCAGGAGAAACAGGGATGGTGGGCGGAAGAGGCCGGGCTTGTCGATGCCTTGCGCGGAAGGCCAAGCCCGTCTTCTTCTCCGGAATCCTTCGGTGAACATGTGGCGCGCTATCAACTGGGACTCCAGGAGGGATTGGCTATCATGCGCCTCATCGAGCCGAGCGCGGACCGGAAAGCCGCTTATGAGGCCGACGATGAGAACCGTCACGACAGCCAAAATCACCACGACAAGGACGGTTCGGAGCAGGGCCGGTCCGCGCAGCCCTCCGGTTTCATGGCCTCCTCCTGAGGCCGAACCGGCGCGGCTCCGCCGGGCTCCCCCGGATAACCTATGCCGGGGACCGGACAAGTTGCTCCCAGCTAAGTGTTGGATTCCTCAAGATTTCTTTCTTTCCCCCTCCAGGTTCACGCCAAGTCATTCTCAGTCCTTTGGAACTTTTGGAGCTTCCAGATGGAACCGCCATGGCCGACCACAGAAAAACCTCTGTTCGCGCAACCGGTTGCGGCGGACGAACGGATGCGAACCAACCTGGCCCGCCGTTTGCTCTACTACCTGCCGCGCAGGCTCATCACGCTCACGAAAGAATGACGACCATGATCACCGAGCAGGTTGGCCAGAAAACAGATCGATCTCAGAACCATCAAGAAGAAGGACTATCTATGCGATCCAATGCCCCTCACGATCGAAGCAGAGGGTGGCAACTCGTGACGACCAGGAACTTCGGCCTGCTCTGGTGGGGACAAGTGACTTCTCAAATCGGGGAGGGGTTGAACAAGGTCGCGTTGCTCTGGTTCGTGTACGAACTGACCGGGTCCGCGCTCAAGATGACCATGGTGGGGTTGCTGCAAACGGTTCCGCCGTTGGTATTCGGGCCTTTGATCGGCGTCTATCTCGATCGGCTCTCCAAGAAGCGCGTCATGATGTGGGTGGACGCGATTCGCTCGGTCTTAACCTTTTTGATCCCGGCCCTCTATGCCGCCGATTTGCTGACGCTCCCCGGCCTGTATGTCCTGATCTTCGCCACGTCCGTCGTCTCGACGGTCTTTGGACCGGCCCTCGTCTCCGCCGTCCCGTTGCTGGTCCGCGAAGCCGAACTCGTGTCGGCGAACGCGCTGATTCAGGGCACCAACAACATCGGCATGTTGATCGGCCCGGCCGTGAGCGGCCTGATGATCGCGTTGATCGGCGCGGACAACGTCCTGTACGTCAATTCCTTGACCTTCTTGATTTCCACGATCTGTCTGATCCCGATCCGCATGGACGAGCGCCTCCGGAGGTCCGTGTCCGACACAGGTGCCTCCGTGACGATATTCCAGGAGTTGATGACCGGGTTCCGCTTCGTGTTCGGCAACCAGTCGACGATTTTTCCCCTCGCGGTGATCTCCGCCCTGTATAATCTCGGGACGAGCGCCTTCGTGTTCGTCCTGCCGGTCTATGCCAAGGAGCTGCTCCAGGTCGGACCGGTTCAGCTCGGGTGGATCTGGTCGGCGTTGGGCATTGGCATGCTCGTGGCCTCCACCTGGCTGGCCTGGAGACGCCATTGCGATCCTCAACATCGATTGCGCATCGTGGTCCGGGGAATGACGCTAGGAGGATTGGCGCTGTGCACGCTCGGTCTGTTGGAGACGCCACTGATCGCGGGCGCGCTCGTGGTGATCGTCGGGGGCAGCACGGCGGTGCTCAACCCCGTGGTATGGGCCCTCTTGCAGGAACAGACCCCTTCGCACCTGATGGGGCGGGTCTTGACGACGTTCAGCACCGGCTCCATGGCCGCCGCGATGGCAGGGATGACCGGATTCGGGTTCGTCGCCGATACCGTCGGACCGGCCGCCAGCCTGATCGGCCTCGGACTCGTGCTGTTGCTGACCGCCGTCGTCGCTCTCCAGATCGTCCACCGCACCACAGCTCGTCATGCGGCGGCCATGAGCCCGGCCGTCTCATGACCCTCGTTCGGACCGGCGCCTCGTTCCTGGCCTGGTCCATTCCTCATTCTCTTCCCTGCGCCCGGCATGATTTCGCAGACGCCTCAGCGGTCACGCCCCGTCTCGGGGCGGCCCAGGATACAGGAGCTTGACCCGATGCCGGGGGAGAACGTAGTTGGCCGCCTCGACGACGCGTCGGTCTTGTCCGCCGCCCGCGTCCGCCCCGAGAGTCGCCGCTGGCTGTTGACCCGTGATTTCAGCCTGATCTGGTCGAGCCAGATTCTGTCTCAGATCGCCGACGGAGTGAGCAAGTTGGCCCTGCTCTGGTTCGTGTACTCCGTCACCGGGTCCGCGCTCAAGACGACCGTCATCGGCTTGCTCCAGACCCTGCCGGCCATCCTCCTGGGCCCGTTGATCGGCGTCACCGTCGACCGGCTCCCCAAGAAAGCCGTGTTGATCGGAAGCGATCTCGCCCGCGCGCTCCTGATCGGTCTGATTCCTTGCGGCCTGTCCGTCGAACGATTCACGCCGGGCATGCTCTATCTGTTGACGCTGGGGTACGGGATTGCCAGCGCCATGTTCGTGCCCGCCTTGTCCGCATCCGTTCCATCGCTGGTGGACCGGTCGCGGTTCACCGCGGCCAATGCGCTGCTCCAGAGCACCACCAGCATCGGCATCATCGCCGGGCCGGCGCTCAGCGGGCTCGGCATCGCCCTTGCCGGTTCGCAGGAAGTGCTGTGCCTCAACGCGGTGACGTACGTCGCCTCCGTCCTCTGCCTCTTGCCGATTCGATTCCCGGGCTCGGCCGGCGCCCAGGCCGGGCATGCCGCGCCAGGCATATTTGCGGACCTCCTCGCCGGGCTGCGTTATGCGCTCGTCTCGCGCCGCGCCGTGCTCGCGTTGATCCTGCTCGCCTCGCTCTATACGTTCGGTGCCGGCGCCTTTACGACCCTGTTTCCCGTCTATGGACGACGGCTGCTCGATCTCGGACCTATCGAGGTCGGGTACCTGTGGTCCTGGCTGGGGGTCGGCCTGCTGATCGCGTCGTTGGGGCTCGTCCGATTCTCGAACCGGGACATTGCCGCGCGGCTTCAGGCCGTGACGGTGAGCAGCCTCCTGGGCGGAGCGGCGCTTTGGGGCCTGGTGTGGGCGCAGGATTTCGCCGCCGCCACCCTCTTGGTTCTCGTGATCGGCGCGGGGCTCGGCGCATGGACGCCCATCGCCTGGAGCCTGGTTCAGGAACTCTGTCCCGCTCCCTTGCTCGGCAGGGTCATGGCCATTTACACCGCGGTGGCCACCGCGACCGCGATGGCCGGCATGACGTTCTTCGGATGGGTGACGGAAGCGTTTGACGAATCGGTGAGCGTCATCGGCATCGGCATGGTGCTGGCGGTCCTCGCCGGGGCTTCGTCCTGGTTCAAGCGGAACGTCGCAGGCCTCGGCGCGCAGTCGGCAAATTGACCTACTTCGCCGGCTTCCAGGCGTCCCGCTGGCGTTGGAGTTCGGCTTTCAACTGCTCGCGTTCCTGCATCAGCGCGGCGACTTTGGTGCTGAGCGCATCCCGCTCGGCCGCCGCTTCCTGCAACCGGCTGATCTCCTGCTCCTGTTCCTCCAACCGTTTTTCCAGCTCGAACGCCCGCGCGGCGGACGTTTCCAGTTCGCCCATCCGCTTTTGAATCCGCGCGATTTCATCTTTGGTCGTGGTGGTGCCGGTCATCAGTTTTTGCTTCTCTTCCCGAAGCGTGGCGACCTTGACCTGCTCCACCGCCAATTTGGTTTCCACATCCTTGGCGCCGTTGCGGGCTTCCGTCAGCTCATTCAGGAGTTTCGCCTTCTGCTGATGCACGGCGTCGAGTTCGGCCATGGCCTTCTTTTTGAAGCTTTCGCAGGCCGCCGCGGCCTGCGCTTCGCTTTTTCGTGCCTCGGCCTCCGCCTTTCGCGCCTCGGCTTCGGCTTTGCGGGCCTCTTCGAGATTCGTCAACAACTGCTGATGGGTTTCTCTCAGCACACAGCCGGATGCCAGCAGTCCGCCTGCGCAGACCGCGGCCAGGACAATTCGGACGTTCATGTCGGTCTCTCCTCTTACGCCGGGCGCGCGTGATTCAGCGCGCGTCCGTGCCGAAACCCATTATGCGCCTTGCGATGGTCAAATGCCACCAGCCGGCGCAGCGGGTCTCGGAGGGGCGGCCGCGTTTCCGTGAATGAATCACGCGCGTTGAAT
>DATIBM010000112.1:0-18104 GCA_035457545.1 Nitrospiraceae bacterium | reverse complement strand
GATGGAAAACGGCATGCGCCAGGTCGACGTTTATGTGAACGGGCCGGGGGCCGGACGCGAGTCGGCGATCCGGGCGCTCCAGGGCGCCGGCATGCGGATCAATTTGATTCGGGACGTGACGCCGATCCCCCACAACGGATGCCGGCCGCCGAAGCGCCGGCGTGTCTAATCGGTGAATGGTCCGGAGTCCGGGCGTAGGAGTCCATTGCAAACAAGCGTTCATTCTCAAACAACGAGGTGATGTCGTGGCGAGGTATCGAGGTCCCGTCTGCCGATTGTGCCGTCGAGAGGGAGAAAAGCTGTTTCTGAAAGGCTCCCGGTGCATGACCGAGAAGTGCGCCATCGAACGGCGGAGTTATCCCCCTGGTCAGCACGGGCAGGGACGGCAACGGACGACGGACTATAGCGTTCAGCTACGCGAAAAACAAAAGCTGCGGAGAATTTACGGCCTGCAGGAACGGCAATTCCGGGGCGTTTTCCAGCGCGCCGAGCGGCGGACCGGGGTCACGGGCGAGATCCTGCTGTCGTTGCTTGAAAGCCGGCTGGACAATGTCGTGTATCGCCTCGGCTTCGCCGTCTCGCGCAAACAGGCGCGCCAGTTGGTCGGCCATGGGCACGTGTCCGTGAACGGCCGTAAGGTGGACATTCCGTCGCAGGTCTTGAAGACCGGAGACGTGGTTGAGGTTCGTCCGGGCAGCCGGGAGATCACGACCGTGCTGTCGGCCCTGGATGCCGTCGATTCGCGCGGGGTGCCGGCCTGGTTGGAATTGGATCGGACGGCCTTTCGCGGCACCGTCAAGGCCACGCCGACGAAACAGGACGCCGCCGTCCCGGTGAATGAACAACTCGTGGTCGAGTTGTATTCACGATAAAATCGCATGATCGGAATTCCGCTGGCCTCCCGCATCTGTGCCGGGCAGGCGGCGTCTAACATTGGTGAGATGAAGGGGGACCCATGATCAAGCTCATGAAGGACTTTCAGATCCCGCTGCGGGTCGAAGTCGACAAAGAAACGCTCTCCCCGGTCTACGGGAAGTTCACGGCGGAGGCGTTTGAGCGAGGTTTTGGTACCACTGTAGGGAATGCCTTGCGGCGCGTGCTGTTGTCGTCATTGACCGGCGCGGCGGTCACGAGTGTCCGTATCGAGGGAGTCTTGCATGAGTTCTCCACGATTCCGGGAGTGACCGAGGACGTGACGACCATCCTGCTCAACATCAAAAGCCTGCGCCTCGCCCTCCAAGGGGAAAAACCGAAAACGATCCGTCTCCGCAAGAAGGGTCCAGGGGAAGCCAAGGGATCCGATATCGTTCATGACGGAGATTTGAGCATCCTGACCCCGGACCTCCACATTGCCACGCTCGACAAGGACGCCACGATCGACATCGAAATGGTCGTGAAGCACGGACGCGGCTATGTTCCGGCCGAGCGCAACAAAGAGGAAGGGTTGCCGATCGGGGTGATCGCGGTCGATTCCATTTTCTCCCCGGTCAAGCGCGTCAATTTCCAGGTTGAGAACGCGCGGGTCGGGCGGATGACCGACTATGACAAACTGACCCTTGAAATTTGGACCGACGGCACCATTTCCCCCCGAGACGCGCTGTCGACGGCTGCGTCGATTTTGCGCGACCATCTGGATATCTTCGTGAGTCCGGAGGATCGGCTGGAGGCGAAGCCGGAAGCCGGCGCCGAAGAGCAACTCCAGGCGGTGAACCGCAATCTGTATCGCAATGTCAGCGAACTCGAACTGTCCGTCCGCGCAGCCAATTGCTTGAAGAACGCCAATATCAAAACCATCGCCGACTTGGTACAGAAGACCGAATTGGAGATGCTGAAGACGAAGAATTTTGGCAAGAAATCCTTGAACGAAATCAAAGAGATTTTGACGGAGATGGGACTGGGCCTCGGGATGAAGCTTGAGCCGGCGGCGTTGCAAGGCGCCGGCGAACCAAACAGCAAACCGGACGTCTCTGCTTAAGGGAAAAGGAAGGCTACCGTGCGACACGGCAAACGCGGCAGACAACTCGGACGGCAAACCAAGCATCGATGGGCGTTGTTTCGCAGCCTCGTCACGTCGCTGCTGGATCATGAGCGGATCGAAACCACGGAGGCCAAGGCCAAAGAGGTTCGGGGGTTCGCCGACCGCATGATCACGCTTGGCAAGGAGGGGACATTGGCGGCCCGTCGGCGGGCGCTGGGGTTTATCCGGCGCAAGGACGTGGTCTCCAAGTTGTTCGGAGAGATGGCGGATCGGTTCCGGAGCCGGCCCGGAGGCTACACGCGGATTATCAAGACTCGGCGGCGAGTCGGAGATGCGGCGCATCTGGTGGCCATCGAACTGGTGGCCCAGGCGGCGCAGGTTTCAAAGAAGGAAGCCCCCGCGGCCAAGAAATCAAAACCCGGATCTGAATCATCCGGCCCAGCTACCGGCACCGGTGAGGCGGCCGCACCCGTCAGCAGCACCTAAACGTTTCACTGATTCACTCTCTCGGCGGCGTGCCCGGCTGAAGCCGGATACGCCGCTGCAGATGAACACTCCCGCTTCGCGCTTTCCCCACCCGCAACTTATTTACTTGGGCCGACCTCCATGCTACTATCATGCCAGTCAAAGATCGTGTTGCGTCGTGACCTTCGCTTCTGTGATGTCCTGGCAACAGTGGGTTCGGGGGTTTCTGCTCGCGCTCGCGGTAGTTTCTAGCACCTTTCTCGCGTACCTCCTGCTGACTCGAACTGAGTCAACGTCCCCACGGACCGCTGCGCCCAAGCCGTTGCTTGATCAAGCCGATGCCGGGATGGAGCAGTTTACCTTTACACAGACTAAGGACGGCGTGGTCCAGTGGGAAGTGAAGGCCAAGCAGGCCAGCCTCTATGAAGAACAAAACCATGCATTGTTAAAGACGGTCGAGGTGACGTTGTTTGGCGCGCGTGGGCGTGAGTTGACGGTTGAAGGAGACGAGGCACGGCTCAATACATCCAATAAGAACTTCCAAATCGAGAACCGAGAACGGAACCTTGTCATTCATCTCGATGGAGGCTATACGATCTACACCAACCATGTGCAGTGGACCGACAAGCGCCAGGAATTGGAAACGCAGGACCCGGTGATCATTGAAGGCAAGGGCATGCGGATCACGGGACGGGGATTGTTGGGAAAGGTGGAGCGTGAAGAGTTTCAGGTGTTGGACGATGTGCGTGTGGACCTTGACGCGGCTCAGTAGCCGCGTCATTTTGGCTGGCCTTCTCTGCGCGGCTTCGGCTCTGGCCCAGGAACAGCGGGCCACACCCGATGAGAAAACGACCATTACCGCGAAGAAGATGACGGTCCGGAATCAGGAAAACAAAGCGATCTTTGAAGGGGCGGTGGTCCTCACACGGGGACCGCTGGTGGTGCATTCAGATACCATGGTGATGCTCTATCAGGGAAAAGCCGACAGCGCGGCGTCACCGGACGGCCAAACGGCTTCGTGCGGGTCCGGGGAAGCGACTTCGCGCGGAAAGCCGGCGGCGGGACGGGATCAGAAGCCGAATGCTGGCCAGGCCATGCCGACGGTATCCGACCGCAAGGTGTGCCTGATCGAAGCCAGTGGGAACGTCACGATCGAAAAGGATGAGGGGCGCGCCATCTGCCGCAAGGCGGTGTTCTATCAGGAGGAAGAGAAAATCGTGCTGACGGGCGACCCCGTGGTGTGGCAACGTGGAACCCGTGTCACGGGGCAGAAGATCACGATGTTCTTGGCGGAAGATCGCAGTGTCGTGGAAGGCGGTTCCCAGGTCACCATCGTTCCAGACGGAGAACGCCGGTCGCCATGAGTATGGGAAAGACCGTGAGCCTCGTCCCTGCGGGCAGTGCCGCTCGTAGTCAGGCTCGCGTCGAGGACCGCCTGGCCGGCGAAGGACTGATCAAAAGTTTCAAAGGCCGGACGGTCGTCAAAGGAGTCCAACTCGATGTGACCGCGGGAGAGATCGTGGGGTTGCTGGGGCCCAATGGCGCCGGCAAGACGACGATCTTCGACATGATGGTGGGGCTCTGCCAGCCGGATGCCGGAACCATCAGGCTCGGTGAGCAGGTCGTGACCGCGCTGCCCATGTACCAACGGGCCCGTCTCGGCCTTGGATACCTTCCCCAGGAGTCCTCCGTGTTCCGGCGCTTGTCGGTGGAAGACAATATCATGGCGATTCTTGAAATGCTCGAGCTGCCGGATGAGGAGCGTGGACAACGCCTGGAAGCCCTGCTGAAGGAATTGGACCTGACGCCGCTTCGGAAGAGCAAAGCCTATGCGCTCTCGGGCGGCGAACGGCGGCGGCTGGAAATTACGCGCGCGCTCGCCACCCGCCCGCGTTTCCTGTTGCTCGACGAACCGTTTGCGGGCATTGATCCCATTGCGGTGGCGGAGATTCAGCACATCATCACCCGCATGAAGCACCGGCACATCGGCATTCTGATTACGGACCACAATGTGCAGGAAACCTTGTCCATTACCGATCGTGCCTACATCATCAACGAGGGCACGATCTTGGAAGCGGGAACGCCGGAGGTCATCGTGAACAGTGCGGTGGCACGCGCGGTATACTTGGGAGACCGCTTTCAACTCTAGCATCGGCTCACGGGATATCCATCATGAAACTCAGGCTCGATCTCAGACTCAGCCAGAAGCTGATCATGACGCCGCAGCTCCAGCAGGCGATCAAGCTGTTGCAATTGTCCCGTCTGGAACTGCAACAAACGTTGGAACAGCATCTGCTCGAGAACCCGGTTCTTGAAGAAGTGCAGTCGGAGGTGGAAGAGGCCGAGGCGGCGGCAAGCGAGGACGGCGTCCCGACCGTCGAGCCTTCCAACGAAACCGCCGCCGCGACGGAACCGGCCGGGACCGCGAACGATCGCGACAACCCAGAAGAGCTGTCGGCCTCGGGGTGGGAGGACTATTTCGACAGCGATCGCCGTGCCGGCGATGTGGAATATCCCTCCGGTGGTCAGGATGAGATGCCGTCCTTCGAACAGACGCTCACCACGGCCACGTCGTTGGAAGAGCATTTGCGTTGGCAACTCTCGCTGTGCGGGTTATCGGAACGGGAAAAGGTGATCGGACGTCTGATCATCGGCAATCTTGACGACGACGGTTATCTGAGGATCTCGCTGGAGGAGGTGGTGGCGGGCACCGAGTTTACGCCCGCCGAAGCGGAGAATGTCCTCAGCGAAATTCAGAAGTTCGACCCGGCTGGCGTCGGCGCGCGCAACCTGCCGGAATGTTTGTTGCTGCAATTGGGTTATCTCGGCCGCAGCCCGATCGGGTCCATCGGCGCCAGGCCAGGGGCCTTGCGGGGGGCGGTCGTGGAGTCCATCATTCTCCATCATCTGAAGGACCTGGAGAAAAAGCAGTATGCCAAGATCGCCAAGGCCCTCGATGTCAGTTGCGAGGAGGTGTTCGAAGCCACGCGCGTCATCGAGGGGCTGGAGCCCAAGCCCGGCCGTCCGTTCTCCTCGACGGACAATCATGTGATTGTGCCGGATGTGTTCGTGGTCAAACACGAAGGCCAATGGGTGGTCCTCCTGAACGACGAAGGCCTGCCTCGGATGCGGATCAGCCCCTATTGCAAGCAGCTTCTGGCGACGCAGGGAGCCTCGGGGGAAACCAAAGCCTATCTCGACGAAAAAATGCGCGCGGCCCAATGGGTGTTGCGCAGTATCGAACAGCGCAACAAAACGATCGTCAAGGTCGTCAGCAGCATCGTGAAATTCCAGGAGGCGTTTTTCGAACAGGGTGTGCAGCACTTGCGTCCGTTGGTGTTGAAGCAGGTGGCCGACGACGTGGGGATGCATGAATCGACGATCAGCCGCGTCACCGCGAACAAATATCTGTATTGTCCCCAGGGCATGGTGGAGTTGAAATATTTCTTCAATGCGGGGCTTCAGCGGACCGATCTGCAGGGAGAGATGCTCTCGTCGGTGACGGTGCGGGAAATGATTCGCCGAATGGTAGCGGAAGAGGACAGCGCTCACCCACTGAAGGATGAGGAGATAGCCGCCCGGCTGCGCGGCCAACAGATCATGATTGCACGGCGGACCGTTGCCAAGTACCGAGCCGAAGAGAACATTCCCTCTGCCAGCCAGCGGAAGCGTTTTTTCTGACCACGAATCGAGCTTACCTCCGAGCTTCTCCTCACTGAAGGGGAGGCGAGGCCATGCCCCCGCCAGGTATTGAATCGACATGCATAAGCGTCCAGGGGTTCAAGAGTCACGCCGGTCGCCTATTCCAAATGAAACGGAGCGAGCGATGAACATTGTGATTACGGGGCGTCACATCCGCATTACCCATGCCTTGCGGGAGTATGTGCGGCAGAAGGTCGAGCGGCTGGGACGATACAGTCTGCCGCTCAGCAGTGTGCAGATGATTCTGTCCGTCGAGAAATTTCGCCATCAAGCGGAGATCGTCTGCGTCTTCAACGGGAAGCAATATCGGGCCAAAGCCTCGTCGCATGAAATGTATGCTTCGATCGACGACGTGACCGATAAACTCGATCGGCAGATGCGGAAGAAGAAGGACAAGCTCGTCAGCCATAAAGGAGCGAGGCGCCGGCAGACACTGGCGAGAATCCCGTCCCGAGAAGCGGAAGAGGCGCAGAGTGTTTCGGTCAACCGGACTCAGGCTGAAACATTGACGGTTCATGAAGCGCTCAGTCGGTTGCCAATGGAAGCGGCCTCGCTGCTCTTCTTCACGGAAGCTGCGTCAGGATCAGTGTTGGCATTGCGCCGCGTCGCCGGCGGCGCGGTCGAGTTGATTGTGCCGCAGGCTCAGCCATAGGGCGGAATCCAATGGCGGATTTTCAGTTGGTGATCATCAGCGGCCTGTCGGGTTCCGGGAAAACGCATGCCCTGAAGTGCTTCGAGGATGAAGGCTATTTCTGTGTGGATAATCTGCCGCCCGCGCTGCTTCCGACTTTCGTCGAGCTGTGTCGGCAGCAGGGCGATGAGGTCAGAAACGTCGCCCTGGGCATCGATATTCGTGAGCGCGCGTTTCTCGGTGATCTGAGAGCGAATCTGGAAGGCATCAAGCGAAGAGACTACAAGCTCCGCCTGCTATTTTTCGAGGCAAAAGAAGACGTGCTGGTCAGGCGGTTTTCCGAGTCGCGTCGGCCTCATCCAGTCATGCCCCAAGCCCCTCTCCTGGACGCCGTTCGTATCGAGAAGGAACGGTTGCAGGACCTCCGCGACATCGCGGACCGGATCATCGACACCTCGGACTTGACCGTTCATGACCTCAAAGGGGTGCTGAGCCGATACATACACAAGGAGGCGGCAGGTCGCCGCATGACGATTTCTCTCATCACCTTCGGATTCAAGTTCGGCGTTCCGTATGACATTGATCTGCTCTTCGACGTGCGTTTTATGAAGAACCCGTATTTTCATCAGGAGATGAAGGCCTTAACGGGCGAAGACGAGCGGGTGCAAGTGTACGTATTGGAGGATTCTGCCGCACGGGAATTTGTCGAGAAGCTGCTTGATCTGCTGAGGTTTCTGATCCCTCTGTTTGAACGGGAGCACCGCAGCTACCTGAATATCGGCATCGGATGCACGGGGGGCCGCCACCGTTCTATCGCCGTGGCCTGCCATGTCCGGGACGCCTTGGCCGCCCAAGGGTTCGAGCCCATCCTGTTTCATCGCGACATTCACAAGTCGTAATCGGTCGCCCCTCCCGTATCGCGCGCTGAACGGCGCTTTGCTTGACACAAGTAGGACATGGACTATACTTGGCAATGTCCCACACTGCGTGTGAACTAAAACGAAAAGTCAAGTACAGATCAGGCCCTATAAAGAACTAGGCATAAAGGTCTGTGCTTGAACGTCCTCAATGGAGTGTGTCGATCGATAGAGGCGGCTCATCTATGCTGGCACAACTACGCAACGTCCTGTCAACCGATTTTTCAACTCTTCTCTCTTCCAAGCGGCAGCTTATCGGACTCGACATCGGCTCCAGCGCGATCAAATTGGTCCAGTTGAAGGAAGTGAAGGGACGGTATGTCCTCCAAAAGTGTGCGGTGAAGTCGCTTGAGCCGGAGGTCATTGTCGACGGAACCGTCATGGATGAAGGCCGCGTCGTCGCGGCCATTCGGGAGCTCATGACCGAGCAAGGAATTAAGCACAAACAGGCGGCTATTTCGATTTCAGGACACGCGGTGATTGTGAAAAAGATCAGCCTGCCGCCGATGCCGGATAATGAACTGGAGGAGCAGGTCAAACTGGCCGCCGAACAATACATTCCCTTTGATATCAATGAGGTCAACCTGGACTTTCATGTGTTGAACGGGACGGACGGCAGCGGAGACGGCGACGGGCAGATGTCGATTTTGCTCGTAGCGGCGAAGAAGGACAAGGTGAATGAGCTCTGCGAACTGGTCAAGACCGCGGGATTGACCCCCAGTGTCATGGACGTGGACGCCTTTGCCATCCAAAACATGCATGAGGTCAATTACCCGATGACCAAAGGAGACGTCACGACGATCGTCAATATCGGTGCCAGCGTGATGAACGTCAATATCGTTCAGAACGGCGCGTCGCTCTTTACCCGGGATATTCCTCTGGGAGGCAATCGTTACACGGAAGCCATTCAAAGAGAATTGGGCCTGTCCTTCGAAGAGGCGGAAGAAGTCAAGAAGAGCGAACGCCCGAGCGGCAGCCAAGAGGAGGTTGTTCGGAGCGTCATGGAGACCCTCAATGCGGAGGTGGCGTCGGAGATCGGGCGCACCATCGACTATTATAAAAGTACGGCTGGAGACGGAGATGTGGAGCGCCTCCTTCTATGTGGAGGGGGGGCCAAAGCCAGTGGATTGCTCGAACAACTTCGTGATCGTATGCGGGTCAAAGTCGAATTAGCCAATCCCTTTCAGGAGATTGACTGCGCGTCAGCCGATGTCGATCCTGCCATGCTCGATGAAATGAGCGCCGTTGCCGCGGTGGGTGTTGGCTTGGCGTTGCGCGTAATGGGGGACTGATGATTCGGATCAATCTTATCGCCGGACCTCGGGCCAAGAAAGCTCAACCCGCGCAGTGGGGGGCGCGAGCGGAGGCCTTGAGTGGGGCCGCCATCATCGGGCTCACGCTGCTGACCGCCTGGTGGTATGTGGGCGCGCTTCAAGAGGAGCGCCAAGCCAAAGAACAGGAAAAGCAGGAAAAGGAGAGGCAAATCGCCGCGCTCAAGGAACAGGTCAAGCAAGTTGATGGATTTGAGCAAAAGAAGAAGACGCTCGAAGATAAGAATCGGATTATCGATCAGCTCGAGAAATCACGGTCCGGCCCGGTGAAAGTGATGGACCATCTCAGCCGGAGTCTCGATCCGCTTAAGTTGTGGCTGTTGAAGATGTCGATGAAGGAAGGGCGAGTGGAGGTCGAAGGGCGGGCGCTCACGAACGATGACATCGTAGAGTTCGTGAATAATCTGCGTCGCACGGAATATTTTACCGCGATTCAACTGATGGAGTCCCGCGCGGCGACAGAAGGCAAGACAGGGGTATTCAGCTTCAAGATCACATTCGCGCTGAGGACCTAAACAGTGGACATGCCCAAGCTAAATCTGGATTCTCTTCAGAGCGTGCCGCTGTCCCAGAAGCTGGCGCTGCTGGGGCTTATCATAGCCGGGATCGTGGCCGGGGTGTACTACCACTATATCGAGCCCGAGAACGAACAGATCAGCCAGCTCCAAACTCAGATTGCCCAACTGGATTCGGAAGTTCAGAATCTCACGATCAAAGTGAAGCATCTCGATGAACTGGTCGCGGCGACCAAACAATTGGAGATCGAACTCGCCAAGAAAAAAGAGCGGCTGCCGCCCTCCGAAGAGGCCGTGATGCTGCTGAAGCAGCTGTCGGATCTCGGATCTCGGCTTGGGTTGGATATCAAACTGTGGAAGCCTGCTCCTCCTGCTGAAGACCCCTCGAAGCTTTTTGTCCGGATGCCGGTCAACGTCGAGGTGACTGGCGGCTACCATACGGCGGCTATTTTCTTCGACCGTGTCAACCGCTTGCCCCGTATCATCAATGTGTCGGATTTGAGGATGGGGAATCCGCAAGTCGAAAAAGGACGGGTGGTGACGCAAACCGTGTTTGATTTGGTGGCCTTCGCGGCGCCGGAAGAGCGAGTCGCGTCGGTCAATGCGTCAGGTGCTGCTTCTCCCGCGGCGCTTCCGGGGAGCATCAAGCGATGAAGGGGAGCGATGTGAAGCCATTGCCTGTCAAGGCCAAATTGGGTTGGGTGAGCTCTCCAATTATGTTGATGGCTCTCATCGTGCCCGCTATCGGATTCGCACAACCGGCTTCCGAAGCCAAACAGCCTGGAGGCATGATGCCTGTGTCGCCGGCATCCATCCCAAGCCAGGCCGTTGGCGAAGCGGCGTCCACCTTGCGCCCCTCTCAAAGCGTTCCGGGGCAACCGGAGGCCATAGCCGGAACGGAGGCGGTCCTTGGCGCATTTGAGACCGAGGTGCCGGTGTATGATCCCGCAGGACGCCGAGACCCCTTTATCGCCATTGTGCAACTCGACGACAGAAAAGCCGACGAGGCTCTGCCTCCTCTGCAACGGGTTGCCGTAACCGAGATCAATCTCATTGCCGTGGTGTGGGGAGGGTATGGATACACGGGCATGGTGCAAACTCCTGATGGGAAGGGTTACGTCATCCGGAAAGGGACGCGGCTGGGAACGAATAACGGCCTGGTGACATCAATTACCGAGCGAGGGGTGATTGTCGTGGAGCGATTTACAGACGTCTACGGAAATAAACAGGAGCGGGAATACGTCAAGCTCCTCCATCCAAAAGAGGCGGCAGAATGAAACGGCATAACTGGCTCGCGAGTGCGGCGGTTTTCGTGATGGTGGCTGGTGGAGCGTCGTTGGCCAAGGGTGAAACGAGTCAACCGCCGGCACCTGCTGAGGAGCGACCGATGCTCTCCGGACTGCATATCACGCCCTACCCGGACCGGGTCCGTGTCACAATTGCAGGGGTGATGAAAGATGAGGTCTATCAAGTTCGAAAGAGCCTGGTGCCGCCCATGGTGTCCATTGTGCTGCCCGGCCATTCCTGGGGTACGGCCTCCGGCGAAGCGGTTGTGAACCAAGGTCCCGTGGTCAAACTCATCCGTGAAAATATCGCTTCGCCAATCAAGGGTTCCCGCATTGTCTTTCAGCTCGCAGAGCCGGCGGATCCCGATGTCTCGCGAGATGGTGACAGCCTGCAGGTGGATTTTCCGACCCACAGGGCGTCGTCCATGACGGCCACGACAATCAAGTCCGTTGAAGTGCATCCGAATGCACAGGGCGCCCGAATCATAGTCTCGGCCAACGGGTGGCTGCCCCACGATGTGCGCCTCATCGAGGGGAATCGTCTCGTTATTGATCTGCCGCGTGTGTCGTCCGAGGCCGTTGTCCCGGAGGTCGGGAGGAAGGATCAACTGATCCAGCGGGTTCGCCTCGGACGTCATAGCGAGAAGGTTCGGCTGGTTGTGGATCTGACGGAGCCAGCAGCCTATTCTGTGGAGCCGACGCCGAGCGGCCTGATCGTGCACCTTGCGGGAACGGCGGGGAAGACCGTGTTTCCAAAAGTTCAAGCGCAAGAGCCGGAACGCCTTGCGGGAGCCGGCTCATCTCCTGAAACGCCCGTGCGGTCTGTCGCCACTCTCGGCTCTGGGCCGCGCGCCGTCCACGCCGTTCAGCACCCGAACCAGGGGACGGCCATGAGGCCGCAACTGGTGCAACTCACCGCCGCAATTGATCAAAAAAATCAGGATGAGGTGATGGTCGACCAGCCGCGCTTTGTCGGTCGGCGGATCTCGCTGGATTTTCAAGCGGCCGAAATCAGCAACGTCCTGCGACTGATCGCCGAGGTCAGTGGCTTCAATATCGTGGTGGGTGAAGGGGTCAAATCCAAGGTGACGATGAAGCTGGCCAACGTGCCGTGGGATCAGGCGCTGGACATGTTGCTGCGCATGAACGGGCTCGGGATGATGAAGCAGGGGAACATCGTCTGGGTGGACACCTTGATGAATCTGTCCAAGCAGCAAGAAGAAGAAGCGAAAGCCAAAGAGGCCAAGAGTAAGGCGGAAGAGATTGTGACGCGCATTTTCTATCTGCGGAATATCCCCGCGCAGGAGGTGGTGACCTCGTTGCGGCAGTATCTGAGCCCGAGGGGGCAGATGCAATTCAACAACGCGAGCAATGCGGTGATCGTCCGGGACATCGAGTCCAGAATCGGGATGTTCCGGCAGCTCGTCGACGGCATCGATCTGCAACTGCCGCAGGTGGAAATCGAAGCGCGGGTGGTGCAGGCCAACACGAACTATACCCGCTCGCTCGGGATTCAGTGGGGGTTCCAAAACGTGAATACGCTCGGATCTGCAAACGGGGTCGCCAACTTCAGGGCTGGCACCACGGGGTCGTTCGGGCAGCCGGTCAGCGATTTCCTGGTGAATTTGCCGGCAACCGTGGCCGGTCTTCAGCCTATCCCGGCGGTCGGATTTCAATTCGGCAAAACCGACGGTGCCTTATTGGATCTTCGCCTTTCCGCGGGCGAGGCCTTGGGATTGACCAAGGTGATCGCCTCACCGAAGATTACGACCTTGGATAACCGGGAGGCCAAGATTTCGCAGGGCGAATCCATCCCCTTCCAAACCGTCTCCTTGCAGGGCACGCAGACCACATTCGTTGACGCGAATCTCGAGTTGCAGGTGACGCCGCAAATCACCTCGCGTGACCCGAATGAAGTGACCAAGCGGATCATGCTCAAGGTACGGGCGACCAGGAACGCCGTCGGCGCACGAAGCAACCCCGCGGGTCCCAGTATCGACAAGCGGGAGGCTCAAACGCAGGTCCTGGTCCGAGACGGCGAGACCATGGTGATTGGCGGCGTCTACGTCGATCAACAGCAGAACAACGTGAACGGGGTTCCGTATCTCTCGCGGATCCCGGTACTCGGCTGGTTGTTCAAGAACAAAGTCGAGGATATTGCGAGACAGGAGCTGCTCATCTTCCTGACGCCGAACATCGTCAAGAGCTGACGAGATCCGGTAGGTCCGAGGTCGCGACGTGGCTTGCTCGGCCGGAATCCGCGTTGCGCGGCGCGTGCACCCGTAGCCCGGCACGCATAAGAGACGCGGTCAGCTTCCTGCGGCATCACTCTCACCGTCGATTCTGAACCGGCTGCTTCCGATCCCCCCGCTGGCGCCCGTCAGCAAGCTATCCGTTCGTCGTTGTTCGGATGCCCCACAGCACTCGATTCGCAGTCCCGGACCAGACTTTTAGTTGGCCACGATCCTGTGCTACTATCTCGGCGTCTCGCCTGCCCGGCAGCCGGATGGCATTCCTCAAGCGTTCCACAGACAGAGCGCGCGCTGATGAATCTGGTTGGGCTGGTGCATCCGAGCGCTGTCGGCTTATGTCGGGTACGACCACACCGTTTTCCGAACAGGTCACCGTCTCCCTTGGAGATCGGGGATATCCGATCGTGATCCGGCCTGGGTTGCTGGGGGAGGTGGGGGCTCGGCTCAAGGAGCTGGGCGCAAAAGGAAAGGTGGGGGTGGTCACCGATCGGACCGTCGCGCGCTTGTATGCGCGTCAGGTGACGGCGGCGCTGCAACGAGAAGGATATCGTGTGCATCTGATCACGGTTCCGTCCGGTGAACGGGCCAAGACGCTTGCCTGGATGGGGAAGGTGTTGGATCTCCTGGTCAAGGAGCGGTTCGAGCGCAGTTCCTTCCTGGTGGCCTTGGGCGGAGGCGTCGTGGGGGACCTTACGGGCTTTGCCGCATCCGCTTACCTACGGGGAGTGCCGTTCGTCCAGGTTCCGACCACGGTCATTGCACAAGTCGATTCGAGCGTGGGAGGCAAGACCGGGGTCAACCATCGGTTGGGGAAGAACCTCATCGGCGCGTTCTATCAACCGCGGGCGGTGTTGATCGACCCGGCGACGCTCCAGACTCTCCCTGTTCGCGAAATCACGGCCGGTTTGGCCGAGGTCATCAAGTACGGCGTGATCGCCGACCCTGATTTCTTTCGGTACCTGGAGCGCCACATCTCGGCCCTGCTCAAGTTGGATCGGGAGGCGACGGCCGCGGTCATTCGGAGATCGTGTGAAATCAAAGCCGCAGTGGTGGGGGCGGATGAGCGGGAAGGGGATCACCGGAGGATCTTGAACTACGGCCATACCATCGGCCATGCGCTGGAGGCGATCGGAGCCTATCGGTCGCTGATTCATGGAGAGGCGGTGGCGATCGGGATGGTGGGGGAAGCCTCGTTGGCGGTACATTTAGGCTATTGCCAGCCGGATGTGGTCCAACGGATTCGTGCGTTGGTGCAGGCGGCCGGATTGCCATATCGTCTTCCCCGGATTTCGATGGAGAAAATGTGGACGGCCATGCAGCATGACAAGAAAGTGATCCAGGGCACGGTCTATGGGGTGTGGCCCGTTCGGATCGGAGACGTACGAATCGCTCCCGTGCAGCATGATGAGTTTCGACAGTGGTTTGTCAGCGGGAGGAGGGCGCATACGTAACAGCCGGCCGCGCGATGGCCCGCACCGTGTCAGGCACCCACCCAGCATCTCTCTTATGACGAAAGCTCCGCAGAATTCCACGGATCGCCTCCGACAGGCTTTACGAGAAAAGTCGCGCGAAGTGGAGGTGCTCCATCGCATCAGCGATTCCATCAGCAACACGTTGGATCTCGAGTCCGTCCTGAAGCATATTGTGGACGTGGTGGTGGAGGTGACGAACGCCGATGCCTGCCTCTTGTATTTGCTGTCGCCGGGCAAGGACGAACTGGTGCTTCGCGCCTCCAAGAACCCCCACCCGAGGCTGATCGGCCGCATTACGCTCGGCTTGGGAGAGGGCATCACGGGCTGGGTGGCGCGGGAGCGCACGAGCGTGGTGATTCCCAGCAATGCAAGCGACGACCCGCGGTTCAAGGTGTTCCACAACCTACCGGAAGATCGGTATCAGGCCTTCGTGTCGGTGCCGATTCTGACCAAAAAGGAAGTGGTGGGCGTGATCAATGTCCAACACAAACGTCCCCGCCGATATCAGGCCGACGAGTTGGCGCTGCTGACGACCATCGCCAATCAAGTGGGCGGCGCCATCGAGAACGCGCGCCTCTATGAAGAAATGCGGAGAAAAGTCCTGCAGGTGGAGACGCTTTCGCAGGTCTCCGAGACCGTGACATCCAATCGGCTGATTGAAGACATCTTTCAGTTGATCGTGGCCATGGTCGCGCAACTGATGAACTCCAAGATCTGCTCGATTATGCTCTTGGACCATGAGAAGGGCGAGCTGCGCATCGTGGCCACGCAGAGCTTGAGCGAGGCCTACCGCCGGAAGCCGCACCTGAAAGTCGGTCAAAGCATCAGCGGCCGGGCCGTGCAGGAGCGGCGGCCCATCATCGTGCCGGATGTGACCAAAGAACACGATTATATGTTCCCGGACATCGCCAGGAAGGAAGGCCTCTGCTCGCTGCTGTCCGTGCCCATGTTGGTGAGGGACAAGGCGCTTGGCGTGATCAATACCTACACGTCCGTCTCGCACCATTTCACGGCTGAAGAAACCAAGGTGGTCCAGGCCATCGCCAATCAAGCGGCTATCGCCATCGAGCATACGACGTTGCTCGACAAGTCGTTTGAGATGCAGGAGGCGCTGGCGGTTCGAAAGGTCGTGGAGCGGGCCAAGGGCTATCTGATGCGGACCCGGAAACTGACCGAGGAGGAAGCGTTCCGCCTGATCCAACGGCAAAGCATGACCTTGCGTAAATCGATGCGGGAGGTCGCCGAGGCGATTCTTCTCGCAGGAGAGATCGAGGAACAGGCGGCAGGTGGAGGGAAGCTTCCCTAAGAGAACCTGTGCGTTATGGTTTCGGCGTGGAGGGCGTTGTTCGCGGCGGCTGTTTGCGGGACCCGGCGGGTCCGCGCTGTTGAGCGGCCAGGTCTTTCAGCTCTTGCTTTAAGCGGTTGATCTCATCCCGCAGTCGTTCCATTTCCAGATCCTTCTTCACGACCAGTTCTTTCAATTCTCGGACCTCTTCGGCTGTGGAAGCCGCCGGCGGCGCCAGATGTGATTCGGGCGCGCCTGCCAGAGGAGCAGGCACAGGCGCCGGTGGTTCCGGCGTGCGCGGAAGGGCTTGATAGTCCACGGTTACCGACGGCAGTTCGGCAGGCAGCGGTAATACCTCCCGCCGAGACAAGTCAGTCCGTAGGGCTGAAGCCGGCGTGAAGAGCAGGGTGCGGCCGGCCAGGTCTTTCGAGTCGGCCGGAGTAGAGTCCAGAGCGCGGGTTGCGTCGGGGCGACCGCGATATTTCGTCAAAATGATGTGCAGCGCCCGCCCCCGCACATAGAGCGCGCCCGTCGTCTCTTCCCGCCCAGTCGAACCCATCCCTGATAGTCCCGGATCGATGTCCAGGCCGGGTCTCTGACTCGGAGCCGAGTTTCCGGGAGAGGTGAGGACTCGAAAGATGACATATTGATCGGCTGTAGCCGTGGAGAGGGCGGTGCTGATCAATGGGGCCAGAAACTGCGCATCCTCGTAAGAAAAGACCGGGCTGACGCGTATCGAGTCGTTTGAGACTGAGACAGTGGCCGAGTCTGGTCGTATCGAAAGGCCGCGCAAGCTTGCCAGAATGACCGATGATTCCAGAATGATCGGATGAGAAGCCTGGAGTCCGGTCACCGACCGAAATCCGGCGGTGGAGCCCCGCTGGGGAACGGTTTCAAGCAGGATGGATCCTCTCGGTCCGTCGTACAGCACGGTTCGCTTCGGCGAGAACCATCCACAGCCACTCAGGTGGACGATGAGACTGACAAACAGCAACAGGATAAGTCGCGAGGCAGAGGACGAACGAACAGGGGGAGGAACTTCTGGTGCTTTCATGATTGTGTGAGGGTCCAGTGTATCAAGAATGCGCACCTCATGGTATGGGTGTCAGCCCAGCGCTTGCGGGAGGTGCAGAAGAGGATGTCAGGAGTCACAGCGCCGCCCCGACCCGAATCGAGATTCGGTCGCTCGAGGACACCTCCTTCGACGCATGGCTTGCGAACCGGTCGGCCATTATGGCAAAAGGGGCCGTCGACGCCCAGCAAGGAAAGCCCCACCGAGGTGAACATGGAAAACGTCGAGCGATGTCTGATCGTCTGCTGATCCAGCGGAGGTCCAGAGCAGTCATGGTTGGCGTTGCGCTGCTGCTGAGCTTCTCCGGATGCGCGACGACGAGCTATAAGCCGTTGGAGCAGACGACCGGCCACGACGTGACGCAAGTCGCCGAGAATGAATTTCGGGTGGAGTATCGGGCCGGGCTCTTCACGCCGCAGGAACGCGTGGATGACTATATCAAGCTCCGCTGCGCGGAGGTCACGCTTCAGCGAGGGTATGACTATTTCGAAATGGGGGAACGGTTCGACAATGTGATCCTCTCCAGGACCACCTCGGTGCTGCTGCGCGTTCATAAGGGGAAGATTCCGGAAGGCGCGAACCTGTTCCACGATGCGAGACAGGTCATGGCTCAGCTCCGACAGCTTCCGCGGGAGTGACAAACCGTGGCCGTGGGAGTGGCCTGGGGTCCGGAGCCGGTGAACTAGCCGCTCAGTTGCTGGCGGTAAGGGAGGATGCCTACGAGGTCATGATGTCATGAAGAGATTGACAGGACCGCGGGGAGGCTGTTATAAGTGCGCCCAACATCCGGGGACAACGGCGTCTGACTGGATGGTCTGACAAAGCACAAGGGACAACGACGTCCTCTTTTCCCAGCGATGGGGATTGAGGGCGTTTTTTTTTGGCCGCGGGATACTGGCAGGGGCGCCTGAGCTTCCTCAGCGGATCTCCAAGACGGCGGGGCGAGACTGATGCGGACGTTTCGAGTGGCCATGGCCCAGATCAATCCCACGGTGGGGGATCTCGATGGAAATCTGCAGGCGGTCATGTCCGGGGTGAAGGAAGCCCGAAAGGCCAAGGCCGACCTCGTGGCCTTCCCCGAACTGGCGCTCACCGGGTATCCGCCGGAGGATCTCCTGCTCAAACCGCGGTTCATCGAGGACACCCGCCGTGCCTTGGAGACGCTCATCCCGGAATGCCGCGGCCTGGCGGTCGTCGT
>DATIBM010000111.1:0-3063 GCA_035457545.1 Nitrospiraceae bacterium | reverse complement strand
GGGAAGCGATGATTGAAGACCCGAACGGCGCGGACTTCCGCGAGTTCGCGATTTTCTATCATGAAGCCGGCGACGAAGCGTTCCGCCTCTTGAACAAGAAGGGCGAAATGCTGCCTCAGCGCGACCCGCACACGGATTCCTATCGGCCGGCCGCCCGGCTCCTGAACTATCGGAGCGAGCCGCACGGCAGCAGACTGGAACTCCAGGCCCATCTCGTCGGATTCGCCGATGAGTCGCAGGGCTACGGGTCCTATACGTTCGGCGACCCGGCCACCACGATCCCACGGTCTTATCTGGGAGATCCGGCCAAGTTCCGCATGATCGGCGGATCGGAGATCGTCCACTCCCACCATCTCCACGGCGGGTCGATTCGCTGGGCCAGACAGCCGGGAACCAGCCAACTCGATCCGACCTTGAGCAAGAACGGGCCGGTGAAATTCCCGGTCATGCGGGATACGTCGGATCGGCTGGACGTCCAGTCGATTGGACCGTCTGAGATCTATGATGAGGTCATCGAGGGCGGCTCCGGCGGCTTGCAGGCGCTGGCCGGCGAGTTCGTGTTCCATTGCCACATCCCGCAACATTACGTGACCGGCATGTGGGGCTTCTGGCGCGTCTACAACACCCTGCAACAGCCGGGCTTGCAGACGGACGTGATGAAACCGCTGGTCGAATTGCCGGACCGGAAGGGCAAGATCAAACCGGCCGTCTCCTCGGACAAGCTGGTCGGCACGACCGTCGACTGGTACGGCGGGAAGAAGTACGAGATCACGAAGGACAAGACCGATTGGAAGGCCAATCCGGTGAAGGTGTCGATCAGGGACTGGGTCGAATACATGCTGCCCCCGCAGGGGCTTCCCGGCAAGACCGAAGATCAGGTGAAGCAGGCCCAGGCGCATGACGCCACGGTGGTCAACTGGAAGTGGGAAGGCAACACGGCGATGAACGAGCCGGAGACCCCGCACAAATGGGCGGACTACGCGTCGCCGACGCCTCTGAAACGGCCTCCGATCACCTTCGATCCGCAGACGGGGAAACTCGCCTTCCCCTGGCTGCGCCCGCACCTGGGCAAGCGGCCGCCGTTTGCCCCGAACCACGGCGGCGCGCCGTGGCTGGAACCCTTCCACGTGAGGGAGGACGGCACGAAGAGCACGGAGCCGGCGAAGCCGGGAGAGCAGGGGCCGTGGAGCCTCTGCCCGGAGAGTTCGCCGCGCAAATTCTTCAACATCCACTCGATCATCCTGCCAATTACCCTGAAGCCGGCGACCGAGAAATCCGCCGCGTTGGTGGACCCGATCGGCATGATCTACGTCCTCCATGAGGAAGAAGCGGAGGTCCGCAAGAATCCCAAGAAGCAGGTGCCCTTGGTGATTCGCGGCAACGTCTACGATTGCGTGGACGTGGTCTTCAAAAACGAGATCCCGGACGATGCGCGGACCGGGTGGGCCAACAAGATCAACCTGCATCCGCACTTCTTCCAGTTCGACACCAGCGCGTCGGACGGCCCGACGATCGGGTTTTCCTATGACATGTCGCTGCGCGCCTTCACGATGCTGAAGGACCCGGAGCCCGAGAAGGGCATGCCGTTGCCGGCGAACGCCGTCCTGACGGCGGACGTGAAGGCCGGTGCGCGGAGCATCACGCTGTCGGATACCTCGAAGCTCCATGTCAACATCGAACTGGGCGTGGGCATGGATGATCCCAAGTTCTTCGAGGTCGCGCGGATCAAGAGCATCAAGGGGAACACGGTGACCTTCGATGCGCCCTTGAAGCACGCGCACAAGAAGAACGATATCGCGAGCGTCGAGTTCATTCGCGAGCGATGGTATGTGGACGCGGATCTGGGGACGGTCTACTGGCATGACCACGTGTTCGGGACGGACACGTGGGGCCACGGGTTGTTCTCGGCCTTTATCACCGAGCCGCCGCGGTCTACCTACCATGATCCGGTGACCGGAAAGGAAATCCGTAGCGGGCCCATCGCGGACATCCATACGTTGGAGCCTGTGTCGGCTCAGATTCGGGGCAGCTTCCGTGAAGTGATGATGCACATCATGGACAGCAACGCCCGCACGGCCGAGTTGATCACCACGGACAATCCTCAGGCGAAGATCGGGGCGCAGACGGTGGACGGTCCTCCGTCCCATCAGTTCCCCGAAAAGATCAACAAATCGCCGATGTGGTTCTTGAACGGCGGCGAAGCGACGACCGGCAGCGGCTACAGCATGAGGGTCGAGCCGCTCAGCGTCCGGCTGATGAACAATCCCGACCCTTCAAAACTGTTCATGTCGAACATTCACGGAGATCCCGGCACGCCGCTGCTGCGGGCCTACCTCGGAGACCCGATTGTGGTGCGCGCGTTGGTCGGCTCGGCGAATGAGGTCCATACCTGGCACGTGACCGGCCACTGGTTCCCGATGGAGCGGTATGGGACCACGGCCATGCCGCGGAGCACGATCCATCTGGCGATCGGCGAGCGGTACGATCCGGCCATCCCGGCCGCGGGCGGTCCGCAGAAACAAGCCGGCGACTATCTCTACTACAGCGGCCGGGCCTCGCACTTCGCGGAAGGCAGTTGGGGCATCATCCGGGTGTTGGATGAGCTGCAGGGAGACCTGAAGCCGCTGCCGGGCCGAGAGCAGATCGAGAAGTCGGCCCCGTCGGTCTGTCCGGCCGATGCGCCGGTGAAGAGCTTCAACGTCCTGGCGGTGGATCAGGCGATTCGCTACCACGATGGAGCGCCGGGTGTGATGGAAGTGGACCTGGAGCGGAAAATGGTCTTTGGCAACGAACAGGGCAAGATGTACGTCCTGGAGGGAGACCGGGGCCGGGTCAAGGCCGGTGAGTTGCGGCCGAGCCCGCTCACGTTGCATGTGAACGTCGGAGACTGCGTCAAGGTCAACCTGAAGAACGAGATGGCCAAGGAGCGGGCCGGGTTCCATGTCGATATGATGGCCTTCGACCCGAAGGATTCATTCGGGGTCAATGTCGGCAACAATCCCGGGGAGCAGACGGTGGGGCCGGGCGAGAGCCGGACCTACACCTACTACGCGCATCCGGAGT
>DATIBM010000110.1:0-30679 GCA_035457545.1 Nitrospiraceae bacterium | reverse complement strand
AGGGCCGGCCCTTCAGGCCATGGGCCCAGCCTCCTTCGAATTCACCGCCAATCTCAACGGACTCGCGACCACCTTGAGATCGGCAGCCCTGCCGGGCCAGACGGAGTTGAACGTGGATGACGCCCGCGACTGGCCGTCTGGCAAATACGTCGTGCTTTGCTCGAATACGCGTTGCAGCGACAATCGGTTGGCCCGTGACGGACAGCACAATCGAATTGTACTGGCCCAACCATTGACGGACGCCTTTCCCGCTGGAACCGACATCAGTGTTTTGAACCGCGTACGATATTATGTTTCGCCTGACCAGACCGGAACCGTGCGGTTGATGCGCATGGTGGATGGCGGAGCCAACGCGCTGATCGGCCATCTGAAGGCCGTGCGATTCTACTACTTCGCGCGTAGCGGAGCGCCGGCAATCGATTCAGCATCGGTGGCGCTCGTCCGTATTGAAGCGGAATCCGCCGCCACCCATCTGCCGGTGACCAAAGACATTGCGATCCGATCTCAATTATGACCTTGCTTAGAAAGGAGCAACGGCCCCATGCGGACAGAGACACGACCGAACGTGAATCAGCGAAGTGGTGAGCAAGGGGTGGCCATGTTGACGGTCCTCTTCCTCGTGTTGGCGCTGGCCTTGCTGGGGCTGACGTCCTTGCACCTTGCCGGTCAGGAGTTGCAGGCCTCCTGGGCGGTGCGGGATCAGGCGGCGTCGCTGCATCTGGCCGAAGCGGGAGCGGACTTGATCATGGCGCGGATCCATGCGGCGGGAGGAACCGAGGCGGATCCTGTGGCTGCGGTTCTTGCCCGGCGGAATGGAACACTCGAGCGCGGTCCGTCGTATTTTGATGCTCAAGGACGTTCCCAATTCATAGGAACGGCCGACCATCCTGATCTCCTTCTCGACGCTGCCGATCCACGGCACGATGCGTGGTTGAATGATCTTGCTTCTGGAACAGGCCCTTCACTGCGGTCGCTCGGCCGAATCCTGCGACTCAAACTGTATGGCCCGCTTCGGCCCGGCTTGGTCTGTACCGTCGAGGTGACCGCAGCAAAGTCTCGCGAGCTTCCCATGCCTGGCAGCACCGTCCAGATCCAGCTCGGCGCGGTGGAAATCCCGCCCATCCGTGCAGGCGCCCAGGCGGAGGAGATTGCCGCCAGGTCCAACCCACAATTGCCCGTGTTGGTTCACTGGGGCGACCTCAAGGTTCGAGGCAACGCGTGGATCGGAACGATGGACGAGATTCCTCAGAAAACGGTTCTGGCCCCGATTTCCGGACAATCCTATGCCGAGATGGGAACGCCTGAAGATCGGTGGCACGAAATGCGGGTTGGAGGCGAGCTGCTCTCCGTTCGTCCTTCGGTTCGCGTCGCGTCGCCGTCATCGTTATTAAATGTGTATCAACGACAGGAACCGGTTCCTGGGATTGCATTCGACCAATGGAACTATGAGGCACTCAAACAGGTCGCCAAGTCCTTCGGCGCCTATTACGCGGTTGACCGTGAAGGATTGCTGTATCCAGGAGGAGTGATCGAGTCGGGGCGAGGAGTAACGATTGACCAGGTTATGAGGTCTGAGTTTGTGGGTGATCATAAGGGTCTGGTCTTCGTGGACACCTTGGATCAGCAGGCTCCGCGCGCCGACAACCTGCCAACCTTCATCGTGCCCACGTCGTATGCGGAAGGCGTGTTCATCGTAAACGGACATCTCCTCCTCAAGCCTGCGGCAGGAGGAAAGTCGATCCCCGCACTGGCTCCGCCCGCGGCGGGGCAAACATCTCTCGTGACTCGAACGCCCGTGCAGTTGGGAGGAATCAACCTCAACGGCGTGCTTTATGCGGCGGGAAACGTGTTCGTTCACGCGAGTTCTCGAGTATATGGCGCCGTGGTCGTTCAGGGAACCGTGAAGGCTGACGACTCTCCAAATAGCGCGTTGGAGGTATGGTACAACCACGACTTGCGACAGGGATTCTATCGGGGTGTACCCGTCGTTCACGTGGCACCAGGTACGTGGAAGACTTTATGACTTGGCAGGGGGATGCGAGAGAGACGGCATTTGATTGCCGCAATGGGAGCGATATGAGCACACTACCTGAACGACAGGGTGAGTTGAAAGTCGGCGAGAATGGGCCAAACGCACCACCGCAAGCGGATTCGGGTAGCGCCGCCGATACGGTGGTTTCATCGAGCAGCAGCAAGCTGCCGTGCCGGCGCGTTACGGGGGGAGTGGCTTCGCGGCAAGCGTTGTTGTCAGCTATCACGCAGGCATCTGCGAGAGGTATCGGCATTGAGGAGATGCTCGGGACGGAACTTCCGTTGGCGGAAGTCGGGCAGGCGCTCAGTGAATTCTACGGGTGCCCGTTTATCAGTTTCGAGCCGCGGCAATTCATCGCTCCAGAGCTCTTTAGAAACCTCAAATTGGACTATCTGCGTCGGCATCACTGGGTTCCCATTCGCAAGGAAGGCCACGTCGTACAGGTGGCTATGGATAACCCGGCTGACTTGAGGCGAATCCAGGACATTCGATATGCCTTCCCCGGTTGCACGGTCCAACCGGCGGTTGCGCTGCGCCGCGATATTGAACGGGTCCTAGACCGCCTGGCCGGGGAAGGTACGGAACAATCAATCCCCGATATTCTGGGGGAACTCGTCCGGGAGATCGATCAAGAGAAGAAGCCCGACTCCGGTGGCGATGCGATCGATGAAAATAACTCGGCCATCGTCCGACTAACCAATCAGATCATTGCTGAAGCCTATCGCATGGGCGCGTCCGACATTCATCTCGAACCGTACGGTGATCGAAAAGAAACCGTGGTGCGTTTTCGAGTGGAAGGGGCATGCGCGACGTTTATAAGAATCCCGGCGGCTTATCGCCGAGCCGTTGTGTCGCGGATCAAGATCATGGCTAATCTGGACATCGCCGAGCGCCGAAAACCTCAGGATGGAAAGATTCGATTTAAGAACGGGCAGGGGAATGAAATCGAATTGCGAGTCGCCACCTTGCCGACGACATCCGGCAACGAGGATGTTGTGATGCGAATCCTGACCGCAAAGAGTCCCCTGCCGCTGACCGCCATGGATCTTCCAGATCCAGTGATCTCATCCCTCAAGCAGGTCGTCGAGAAGCCCTATGGGATCGTGCTCTGTGTCGGACCAACCGGATCTGGCAAGACCACCACGCTCCATGCGCTACTGGCTCAGATCAACACGGATCAACGTAAGATCTGGACCGTTGAGGATCCCGTTGAAATTACGCAGGAAGGGCTTCGTCAACTCCAGGTTCAGCCCAAGATCGGGTTGACCTTTGCCACGGCGCTCCGCGCGTTTCTGCGGGCAGACCCGGATGTCATCATGGTGGGAGAGATGCGCGACAAGGAGACAGCGGATATCGCCATCGAGGCCTCCCTGACCGGTCATTTGGTGTTCAGCACCTTGCACACAAACAGTGCGGTCGAGACCGTCACGCGGATTCTGGATATGGGATGCGATTCCTTCAATTTTGCGGATGCGGTCCTGGCCGTGCTGGCCAAGCGCCTCTGTAAAAGATTGTGTCTAGCGTGTAAGGAAGCATACGAGCCGATGGACGAGGAGCGGCGAGCATTAGCCCATGCGTATGGCATTGAGGAGTGGGCGGGTCGTATGGAACAGCATGGGGGGTCCGTGTCGATACTATGGAGGCCCCGAGGGTGCGACGAGTGTAATGGGACTGGTTTTAAGGGACGAGTAGGTTTGTGCGAGCTTCTGCTGGGTTCGGATACGATGAAACGACTTATCCAATCCCATGCGCGAACTCACGAACTGCGTCAATGTGCCAAAGCCGAAGGGATGATAAGTCTCGTTCAGGATGGAATTGACAAGGTCCTACGTGGAGATACGACACTTCAAGAGGTTAAAAAGGTGGCACTAAGATAGTGACGCGAGCTACTCCAATGGTTTGCCGGCCTGACAATCCAACATCTCTTTGAGTGTGCGCTTCCCAAGATCGGTCTCACATATCTGTAGTCTTATTCCCTCCTTACTTGCTCGATCGCTGACGCAGTGACGCCACCCTTCCTTGTTCCCATAGAGGGGGCAGCTAGCCCGCATTATTCACGATGAGCACAACAACGCTGTTGGGAGACCCTTTTGAGGATATCCGAACCATGACGCAGAGGGGCGAGACTTCATCAGGATCATTTTTCCCGTCAGGCGAGCCATCAGTACGCACCATGGACGTCTCTCAGGGGCGTCTGCAGCCACACCCCTCCCGTCGTGCGGGAGGAGCAGGCCCGATTGTCTCCTCAGCGCAACGGGCATTAGCCGGGCGCGGCGCCGACCGCCACGGCGACGCGGTGCCACGCGTCACGCCACGGGGCGAACTGGGGCAGGTGCAGCACGAGCCGGCGCACGGCTCCTTCCACCCACACGGCCAGCTTGAGCAGCCGTTCGCGCCGGGTGGAGACCTGCGCCGTCGCGCAGGTGGTGCCCTGGGCCCGGCGGCGCAATTCCTGAAGCAGCACGTATGCGGCGGCCGTCAGGAGCACACGGAATTGATTCGCCCAGAATCGCGAGCAACTCGTCCGTCCCAGCGCCAGCCCGTCGTGCAATTCCTTGAGCCGGTTCTCCACGTCGCCCCGCTGGCAGTAGAGTGGATAGACGATCGCGGGCGTGTCCGGCAGATTCGTCACGACGAAGCGCGGATTGCATTTGGGATCTCGGCCGGGCAGCCGGATGACCTTCGCCTTGATGATGATACGCCGCCGATGGGACCACCTGCGAGCCGCGTAGCGGGTCTCGCCGTAGACGTGCTCGGTGCGGCCACTGAGCTTGGAGAGCCCGTAGGCTTCGCCCAACAGCCGCCCCGCGCGCCGTTCCAAGCGGGCGTTGCTCGCCAGTCCCACCACGTACTCGACCCCCTGGGCTTCCAGCACGTCCAGCCAGTCGTTCCCGGCAAAGCCCCCATCGACGCGGACGCGGAGCGTCGCTCCGGGGAACGCGTGGCGCAGACGGCGGCACAGCGTCCGCAGGAGGCCAGCCGCACCCCGCTTCGCCGGACTGTTGCCCGGGCGCAGCACGATCGCGACCAGATACTGCTCGGCTTCATCATTGAACGTGAGGGTCGCCACCAGCGGCAGATAACACCAGGCGTCGTAGTGTCCATTGAAGAAGGTGAACTCCTGCTGGCCATGGGTCGGATCGTCGGTCGGGTCCAGGTCAATCGTGATGCGCTGCGCGCGCCCCTTGAGGCGGCGGTGGTGGTGGGCGATCACGGTCGCCGCCAGGGTGCGGCCCATCTGATACAGCGCCCGTGGGCCCACGGCATTCTCAAACCGGGACAGGGTCGGTTGCGAGGCCAGCGCGACCCCGGTCACCGGATCGCGGCCCACCGCCAGTTTGTGCAGGGGATCGTCCGCCAGTCGGGCGGCGTCGTTGCCGTCCTCATGGCCGCAGGCCAGGCCGAACACCCGCTGACGTACCAACTCCTGAATGGTGTGCCGGATCTTGTCCGGATCGCGACGGTCCACCAGGCACCCCGCCACCCGCTCCGTGAGCTGGAGGTGCGTATCGACGGCCTTGAGCAGGACAACACCCCCGTCCGTGCTGGCATGGACTTGGTCAAAGCGGGCCACCACCGGCTTCTGTTTCTCATAGAATTCAAACGTCACTTGCGGTATACAGTCTGTCGCCATCGAAGGTCCTCCAAGGCTGTACGTAGAAGCGTCTCGACACCGCTGCTATAGCACAGTTTGGAGCCTCGATGGCTTTTTTTATTTCACAAGTCGTGAATTATCCGGGCTAGAAAAGCAAATTTTTAGACGGGTGCTATGCTTGCTTAGTGGAGGTCGCAGGCTAATCTGGCAGGTGGAGTTCGGAATCTCTTTCTGGTGGCTCGAGAAAGGGAGTCCTTCGTACAAATTATGTCGAATTGAATGCCGAGAAATGGCTGAAGATGACCAAGGCAAACAGTAGGGAGCTTCTGAAAATGCAATGAGTTGAGGAGAACATCGAAGGTTTCTCTGTGCCGGCACACGCCTTGCCAGCCATATATTGAGGGCCGATCTCACCGTACGGGTGCGCGGCTATGAGTCCATTCACAATGCGGAATCAAGAAGCAGGCTTCACACTGGTCGAATTGGTCACGGTCACCGCTATTGTCGGTATTCTGACAGGGCTGGCCGTGCCTGCCTACAACCAGTGGATAGCGCGGTATCAACTCAGGCAAGCCGCATCGGAGATTCAAAGTCAGATGACCCATGCTCGCTGGATCGCGATGAACCGCAATACCACCGTCCGTGTGGCGTTGAGCACGGTATCCGGCAAGGTCCAACTGAACGTAACAGATGCAACGGGGGCCCAGCAATTTCTTCCTCCCTCCACCATGATGGGAACAATCAATGGCGTAACAGGTGGGCCGGTTCTATTTTCCTCCATGGGATTGCTGGCGAATGGGTCGAGTGCGCTCATTCAGGTATCCAATGTCAAGAATCAAACCTATTCGGTGTGGGTCAATGCCGGTGGCAAGGCCACATGGTGCTCGAAGAGCACATGCCCGTGAGTATAACGAAGGAAGCAGGTCGGCAAATGCCTCAGCGGGAAGGCGGGTTCACATTGATAGAAGGCATGCTGGCCGCCGTGGTGTTGGCGGTTGGACTTCTCGCGCTCTCCGGCATGCAAGCCATTTCTCTGGGAAGCAATGTAGATGCGAATGAACTCACGAAGGCGACGACATTGGCTTCGGACATGATCGAACGAATCCAGTTCAACCGATTTAACGTGACGGCCTACCACGGGATTGACACAGCGGCCGCGACGCCCTGTACGCAGAGTGCGACTACCCAACCCATGGCGCGCGGCGACTGTCTGCAATGGCAGACGATGTTGAATAACGCAGGATTGGCCGGCACGACGGGGACTGTCATATTGGCCCCAATTCCTCCTGCTACCGATCCGCTGAATCTCAATCGGACGACTGTGCAGGTGCGAGTGAGTTGGACAGGCGGCATGGTGACATCAACGGGTCAAGGCTTGACAAAGATCAGCCGTCCAAAATCGGTCACCCTGACCACTGTGATAGCCCGGGAGTAATGCAAGTGAACGTGCAACGCGCGCAAGTGATTACCGTTCCTCTCGGCGGGCAGCGTGGGATGACTTTGATCGAACTCGTCGTTGCAATTCTCATCAGCATCGTAATTCTCGCTGCCGGGTTTACGGCGCTTGTCACTACAGAGAAGGCGTCGCGTGCGAATGAGCAGACCGTGGATACGCAACAAAACGCCCGGATTGCGATGGATCTTATTGCCAGAGATATCAGGGGTGCCGGGATGGGGATGATCGGAGCCATCGGTGCGTGTCCCACCGCGGTTGTCCCCGCGGATCAGACGCCGGCCGGTGCGGATACGGGACCGGATACCATCTCCCTCGTCACCCCTACCGGCAGTGGCACCTGGACATTGGCTGGAGCGGTTGGAGCCAGTGGAGCAGGATTCAATCAACTTGTGCTTTCCAGTGGGGCGGCCGGGGCGGTAGCCAATCTGCAATCGATGGGGATGGGAAACGGATCGATTTTAAATATTGGAGGAGCTGTCAGCGGCACCGTGTCGGCGTTCGATGTCAACGCGGGCACCATCAATTTAAGCAACTCAGTGCCGCCGCCGGCAACGTTTCCCGCAGGGACGCCCGTCTATTTACTTCAGTGTATCACCTACTCAATCGGAACAACGTCGGCAGCCTGTGGCGGAGGAACGAATCCATGCCTTCTTCGAAACGGAGTCCCGGTCGTTGATGGGATCGAAAACATTCAATTTGCCTATGGTTGCGACGGATGCGTGGCGGTAATCAATGGAGGGGTTCCGGATGGAGTGATTGACGATCAAAACAGCAACAACAGTTTTGATCAGGCCGATTTTGTGACAAACAGCCTTTGGGCGATGGGAGCGAGCACCATCAAGCTCGTGCAGGTGTCGATCGTGGCAAGGCAGTTGGGAGGCGAACAAGGGCTCGGCGAAGGCAGGCAAGCCGGGCTCTATTCTCCTCCCTCCTTACAGGTGAGCGACCACGCGATGAATCTGGCAGGCACGCAGCAGTTTCGGAGACGTCTCTTGACGCGGACTATTGAATTGCGGAACGCTCGACTCTGAGTGATCGTTGTTGAGGGAACGATGAATCGACCGTGCACTGGACGGGTGAAGATGTTCACAGTACTCGGCGGGCAGGATGGCGTGGCTTTCTTGACCGTCATGATGTTGCTGCTGATTCTCACTGTGCTTGGCATTGCAGCAATTACCGTAACGGGGTTTGAGAATCGAGTCGCCGGGCTGGCTCGGAATGCCGAGGCTGCAACCAGCGCGATAGAGTCCTGTATCCAGACAGCGGTCAATGTCATCCAGCAGACGATTGATCAAGCCGATGTTCCCAGCACCTTCGTACCGGACCCTGTGCCAACGACAGCGATGCGCACACAGCTTGCACAGGAAATCTTAGGACAGTCTGATAATAACCCTGATACCCCGACCACTGGTTCTGCCAATCTGGTGCAGTCGGTTGGCGGGTACACCGTCAATGGAGATGTCGATCGGCTCTATATTCGTGCACCAGGTGGTGGCGCGTTGCAGTTTGCGGCTGGCTATGAGGGCATGGGAGCGGGTGCAGCCGGCGGGGGCGTTGAAATTCTGTACAGCATCGCCTGTTCCACGACCAATGCAGCAACGGGGACCACAGCCAGGACCAGCGCGGTCTATGCCTGTACGGCAACGGGTGAGAGTTGCCAGAGAAAGATTTAGGGGGGCACCCTCATGAGAGATACAAGTCAGTTTGACCTATCCATATACAACCCTGGAATGTATTGGGGTGGGGCTCTCTGGGCTCGAGTTGTTGTGGCGGTCTTCGTGTGGAGTCTGTGTGGCACATGCCTGGACGTGCGCACGACTTTTGGGAGTGAAGAACTCGATCCCTACCGGGGCTTTATAGATGGGACTGTGACGGCGATACGAGACAAATCCATCTACATCAATGATCGGCCATATGCCGTCAAGAGCAACGTAGAAGTTAAGGATCAGTCCGGACAGTCGGTAGAGTACCGCAAAATCGAAGCCGGCGACCGCATCAGGTATCTGGTTCAGGATGGAGTGGTCGTAAAGATTGTCGTCATCCATCCCAGTTGACGATTGAACCAGGAGATTTGCGTGAATTCAGAAGGGGGGACCACGATGGAACGCCAGATGCTTGCGACACGTGTGAGTACAGCCCTTCTGCTCGTCATCATATTGTGGCTTGCGCCAGAAGCCAGGGCGCAATCCATGAGTGACTATACGTCGGTCCCGGCTTTCATCTCAAGCGCGGTTCCGCCGAACGTCCTATTGCTTATGGACAATTCCGGGAGCATGAACGAATCAGCCTATCACATGAATAGTGAGGCCTACGACCCGGCCAAGACCTACTATGGCTACTTCGAGCCGGCGAAGTGCTACAACTATGCATCGTCAAAGTTCAATGCGGGTGCCAATCGTGCGGCCAGTAATCCGCGCTGCAGCAACCCCGATCCCTGGGACGGCAATTTCCTCAACTACATGACCATGACCCGGTTCGAGATCACCAAGTGGGTCATGATGGGAGGGAAGTGTGCACCAAGAGCGATCAACGGAACCTGCTATCCAGGCGGGAAGCTCGTGGCCGAAGCCCTTGAGCGAGTGAACAGCATGAACAACGTCACCGCAGACGGCATTGCCCCCTATACTGGCGCCAAATGCTTCTCGCGAGACGGTGACAACCTCAAGGTCTATGATAGCGGCTGCGGGAGCGGGACGGATACATATAAGATCACCCTTGAAATTTATGCCGAACCTGCTGGGGTGTTTCAGCAGGTAGGTGCCGACAAGGCGCGTTTCGGGTTAATGGTTTTCAACAAACAGACCGGTGGTGGATCAGTTCAAGGTGGTGATGTGACGGCGCCGCTCGGCGGCAATATGACCAGCATGGTCAATGCAATTGAAAATACCAACGCGACCGAATGGACGCCGTTGAGCGAATCGCTCTACGAGTCGACAAGGTACTTTGCTCAGGTTGCACCAGCCTATGCCAACTCCAACTATCCTAATAACAACCAGAACGATGACCCGTATTACTACAGGTCGCCATGGGCCTCTCCTGATCAGTACGTAAAATGTTGCAAAAGCTTCGTGATCATTTTTACCGACGGACAGCCAACGTACGATACTTCAGTGCCGTCGACAGTGTACGACTATGCCCATTCAACCGGGGCTCACGCCCTGGTCAATGTCAGTGGTCCAGGTCACTGTGATACACCGGCTGGGTGCACCGTTCCGCATTCGTCTGAACCTCACATCAGTCACGGAGGAGGGCTCACTAACCATAGTGCGGGAGCGACCCAAGTGGATCACCATGACAATTGCTCTTCGTACTATGGAGGATTGAATTCCGATTCGTGTGTGAGCAGCGGATCACATTATCTCGATGATGTGGCGTACTGGGCACATACGGCGGATCTCCGCCCCTGCAATGGTGCCGCTAACGGGACGATCGCGGGAATCAATGAGACAGGGAAATGTCTCGACGGAAATCAGAACCTGATTATCTATACGTTCTATGCCTTTGGAACCGGTGCGAACATCCTCAAGGATGCCGCGAAATTCGGCGGATTTGAAGATCGAAACAATAACAATGTGTTTGATGCGGGAGTCGATGTCTTCGATCGCGTGAACAACTACACGGGTGCGGCTGGCGCAGACGGGCTGCCGGATACCTACTTCGAATCAGCGAACGCCGACGATATGCGAGATAAGTTGGTGTCCACGATCAACAGTATCTTGGCTCGGAGCGCTTCGGGAACATCGGCCTCGGTGCTGGCCAATTCATCGACAGGTGAGGGGTCGCTGTACCAAGCTTACTTCTTCCCGAAGTCCATCGAGAATCCCAATGTGACGTGGGTGGGATATACGCACGGCCTATGGGTCGATAGCTTCGGCAATGTTCGCGAAGACACAGTCCACGATGGCAAGTTGATCTATGATCAGGACTACATTATTAAACCCTACTATGACGTGAATAATGGTAAGGTCAAGGCGGATCGTTACGCCGATAGTGACAACGACGGTAAGGCAGATTCACTGGTTGATACGGTTGATCTGGAGTTGGTGAACAGCATTTGGGAGGCGGGGCGACGTCTGGCATTGAAGGCCCACACCAGTCGCAGAATACTGACATGGATTGATAAGAATGGAGACGGGATTGTCGATGGTGGAAAGGATAATGGCATCCACACAGATGTTACTGCGGGGGAAGTGATCCCATTCGGGACAAACGCGACCAACAAAGCTGAGTTGGCCAAATACTTGAGAGGGGAGGCCTCTCCATCGGTCTATACGACGGACAACCTCATTGACTTTGTTCTGGGATGCGAGCCTGCTACCTGCGCAGCACAGGCAAGCCTTCGAGAGCGACGCTTGTCGGTGAAGGATGACACGAATGCCACCGTCACCAAGGTCTGGAAGTATGGAGACCCCATTCACTCGACGCCGACCGTCGTTGCGGCGCCAAGAGAACGGTACGACGTGGTCTACGGCGATGGGACCTATGTCGAATTTTTCAAGCAGTATCGAAACCGGCGGCAGATGATTTATGTCGGTGCCAATGATGGGATGCTCCATGCTTTCGATGGGGGTTTCTATCATCGAGCGAATGGATCGCACCATGGCTGTTTTACAGCAAATCTCAGTGATATGTGTTCATCGCAAACGACCACGCCGACTCAACTCGGCGATGAAAAGTGGGCTTTCATTCCCTATCAACTCTTGCCCCATCTCAAATGGTTGGCGCAGGGAGACTATTCGCATGTCTACTATGTTGACCTAAAACCAAAAATCACTGATGCTCGTATTTTCACGCCTGATGCCGACCATCCGCAGGGCTGGGGCACTATTCTGATTGGTGGATTTCGCATGGGAGGGAGTTGCAATGTTTGCCCTGCCGGAAATGGGCCGACGATGAGCGTGACAGCGGATTTTACGGGTTCCGGCAATACCACCAGGCAGTTTTACAGCGCCTATTTTGTGCTGGATATTACGAATCCGGAGCAGGACCCCAAGCTGCTCTGGTCATTTTCAACGTCGGATCTTGGCATGACCACAAGCTATCCGACGGTCGTCAGGGTGAAGTCAAGTGGTGGGAGCAAGACCGACAACACCAATGCAAAGTGGTTTGTGGTATTCGGGTCAGGGCCTAATGGTTACGACGGTCGTGCCCTGCAAAAGGCAAAGATGTGGGCAGTAAATTTGGCCACAGGTCCGACATCTGGAAATGTTGTGGCGTTCACGGTCAACAGCTCCAACTCGTCACAAAAGGAATTTCTAGGTGACCTGATCTCAATGGATCGAGACTTGGATTACAGGGCCGACGTGGTGTACGGAGGGTCGGTTATGGACGACGGGACTGCCCCCTGGCGCGGTAAGATGTACCGATTGACCACTGGTGATGTCTCTGTATCACCCACGCCTGTGGCATTTGGCCTGAGTACAGATCCTACCAAGTGGGGAAAACTGCAGGAACCGACCGAGGTCATCGATACATTCATTCTTGATGGGACGACCCCTGTAACAAAAGAAACGGGTCCAATAGTGGCTGCTCCGACAGTCACACTGGACGATGCCAATAAAGTATGGGTCTTCTTCGGAACAGGTCGGTACTATAGTGCTTCGGATAAGACCGATACCAGCACCCAGTATTTCTTTGGCATCAAGGATTCTGTTCTCAGTTATGACTGTACGCAATCCTCCGCGACAAGTTGCTTAGATAACGATCTGGTGAATGTCAGCGGCGCGACCATCTGTACAACCTGTGCGGCCAATGGCAATGTCACGGGTGTGACAGCAACGGTCGGTGCTGGTTCCGTGACCGTCACGGATTTTGACAATTCTTCGGCTAACACGTCATTGGTTCAGTTGGTCAAGACCAAAGACGGCTGGGTGACCACTATGCCAGACAGCCGTGAACGGGTGCTTGCGGCTCCGGCATTGTTGGGCGGTGTGGTGTTCTTCCCGAGTTTTACGCCGGTAAACGACATCTGTACCGGAATTGGGACCTCGCAACTCTATGGACTCTTCTACAAGACAGGCACCGCGCATAAGGACCCAATTCTCGGGGTCACTACCTCGGCGGGAAACAACTATGCCAATCGGCGTGTCAGCATGGGTGAGGGCATGATGTCTCAGGCCGCCATCCATATTGGAGCGCAGGGGAGCGGCTCATCCGGCACCTCGAGCGGCACCGGTTGCCAAGGGAGAGTCTCCGTCATTATGCAGTCCAGCATGGGTGCATTGAGCGGCCGGTGCACGACGCCGGTGAGTCCGGTGTACAGCCGCTACATTTCTTGGGTCAACAATCGAGACTAAGATGCCAGCTCCAGTCATTTCTCGAGGGCGCTGGACTCCAACATCAGCGCCCTCACGCCAGCCACAATTTGTGAAGCTTCCGGATGACTCCGACGGGAAGCAGCCACCATCGGACGCACTCCCTCGAAAAATAATTGGTATCAGTCTTGTTGCCATCTGTGTGACCGGGGCCGTCGCGTTTCTCTGGTCTAGTTTCGGCGCTCTTATTAGCACCCCGTCGGTCGTTTCCAGCACAATGGCAGATAACCATCTGCCGGTTATTCGCACCGGAGGTATCCTTCCAAGTCCTTTGACAAGAGAAAGCTCTCTATCATTACGGCTTGAGGCAGATGATCCGGACAACGATGCGGTGTCCTTCCGGTACCAGTGGATTATCAATGGACGACCTCTGACTGACCAACGAGGGCCCACGCTCGACCCAACTCTTCTGAAGGCAGGTGATACGGTTAGCGCAGAAGTCATTCCATTAGACGGGAAGGGCCAAGGACCACTGCATCGAATCATGCCAGTTGTCGTTGGCAATACTCCTCCAAAAGTGAGTCAGATGGCCGTACAGCCCGATCCCCTTCGTGCCGGTGATCAGGTCCGAGTTGTTGCCGAAGTGACAGATCCGGATGGCGACGAAACGCAGGTCTTCTATCGCTGGTGGAAGAATGATGTGCCGGTTGCGGAGACCGAGTCCGGTGTACTTTCCCATCTGTCGATCGCGCGCGGGGACAAGATTGTTGTGGAAGTAATTCCACATGATGGAGAAGGTCCAGGTAAAGCGGTGAAGACAGCCCCTGTGGAAGTATCAAATGGATTACCTCGTATCACTTCCACTCCCACATCGGTCATCAACGACGGACGGTATGTCTACACGCTCAGTGCGATTGATCCGGATGGAGATACCATGACCTATGCTTTGACGGTTGGACCTCCCGGCATGGTGATCGATGAACACTCTGGCCGAATAGAATGGACACTGCGTGCCGAAGACAAGGGGATTCACCATGTGCGAATCGAAGTGCGTGATGGCCATGAAGGCACCGCCTACCAAGAGTTTGACGTCACCGTTCCCTCCTTGCCTCCTATACCAGGTGCATAGACTGCACCACCGCGTGTTCTACCGTATCGTTCCTTTCTCCCGGTCAGCCCCGTGCTTTTAGGCCAGTCTCTTGTGAGATAGGGAGTCGCTTTGTTAGAATTCCCCTGGCAACGGTAAAGGAGGCGTATAAGCCACGGCGTGCGAAAACTGAAGCTCCGAGACGGTACGAATATCCCAGCACTGTTCGGTCATCACGATCGACATCTCAAGCTGGTCGAGACCGAACTGAGTGTTCGGATCTCTGCTCGCGGCGATGAGCTTTTGATCGCCGGCCCATCCGAAGCGGAACGCAAGGCAGAACAAATTCTTGGCGACCTCGCGGCGCTGACCACGGAGGGATACGACCTTCGATTGGAGGATGTCAGTTTTGCCCTTTCCGCTCTCCGTCAGGGGAGCGACACTTCTCTGCGCGATCTCCTTGCTGCTCCCATTGCTGTCGCGACGAATAAACGCGCGGTCGTGCCCAAGACGCCGACTCAAAAAGTCTACATAGAAGCAATCGAGAAGTTCGATGTCGTGATCGGCATCGGCCCTGCGGGGACGGGGAAAACCTACCTGGCCATGGCAATGGCGGTTCAGGCGCTCACACGGAAAGAAGTGAGTCGGATCATTCTTGCGCGGCCGGCCGTGGAGGCGGGAGAAAAGTTGGGTTTCCTTCCCGGAGACATGTACGCGAAAGTGAATCCGTATCTCCGTCCTCTGTATGATGCCTTATATGACATGATGGACCTTGATCGGGCGAATCGCCTGATAGAACGGGGCGAAATCGAAATCGCTCCACTGGCGTTTATGCGCGGGCGGACGTTAAATGACTCGTTTGTGATCCTCGATGAGGCCCAAAACGCGACCGCAGAACAGATGAAAATGTTCCTAACCCGTCTAGGAAACAATTCCAAAGCCGTCGTGACCGGCGATATTACCCAGGTGGATTTGCCGTCGGATCGTGTGTCCGGTCTCATCGAAATTTGCAATATTCTGAAAAATATCGACGGCATTCAGTTTGTGTATTTTGACGAGAAGGATGTGGTGCGGCATCGGTTGGTCCAAGAGATCATCCGCGCCTATGACCGTCACCAAACAGGAAAGCAACAACATTCCGACCGCGCGAATCAGCCAGAAGGTTCCGGCCAAGCGTCTCGCCGCCAGGTCTCCGGAAGGTTTCCCGACTTTCCTCATCAGGGATCATCGGGGAGCCAACCCCATTAATGCCTGTCATCGTAACTTTCCGACTCGGTCTGGCTCCGATCAAGCGAGCGGTGTGGGAAAGGCTCGGTCAGGACATTCTGCGTCTGATCCGGAAACCGCATGCGGAGGTGAGTGTGCTCCTTGTCGGGGATCGGCGCATGCGCCGGTTGAACAAGCAATATCGGAAGCGAGACAAGAGCACCGATGTGTTGGCGTTTCCACTGCAGGAAGGACCCGGACCTCGGACGGTTTTGTTGGGGGACGTCGTCATCTGCGTGCCGATGGCGCGGCGGCAGGCCAGGGAGTCCAATCATTCCCTGGAGCGGGAATTAACAGTCTTATTGGTCCACGGGATTTTGCATCTCTGCGGGTACGACCATGAGCGTGGGGTCGAGGAAGCCCGACGGATGCAGCGGCGCGAGCGTGCGATTCTGCGTCAGGTGTCGATAGGGACACTCGTGCCGACCGGAACAAGGTGAGGCTGCGATGGGATGGTTTGACCGGCTCAGCCAGGGATTAGCCAAGACTCGCCAGGCCATGCAGAGTTCTTTGGATCGACTGCTCGGCAGAGGGCCGAATCCGGAAACCTTGGAAGAACTGGAAGCGGCCCTCCTCGGCGCCGATTTGGGAGTCCGTACCGTCGATCACCTCATGGAACGGTTGCGCCAAGGGGTGACGCGAAGCAGCGGGGAGGGTGAGCACGACGTTCGCGCCGTTCTGCAGCATGAGATCCTGGAAGTCCTGTCAGCCTGTCAGGGAGAAGACTTGCTGGCGTTGATTGAGCGGTCTCCGCGACCTTTCGTGCTGCTCGCGGTCGGCGTGAACGGCGCCGGCAAAACCACTACCATGGCGAAGATCGCGCAACGGCTCAAGGAAAGCGGAAAGGTCCCCTTGCTGGTCGCGGCCGACACGTTCCGCGCCGCCGCGATCGAGCAATTGCAGGTCTGGGCCCAGCGAATCGGCGTCGAGCTTATTCATCAGCGGCAAGGGGCCGACCCTGCCGCTGTTGTCTTTGACGGTCTTGCCGCAGCCAGGGCTCGCTCCGTCGATGTCGTGTTGATCGACACGGCTGGGCGGCTCCATACGAAGGCCAATCTGATGGATGAATTGCGAAAGGTGCAGCGCGTCATTTCGCGGGAAATTCCCGGCGCGCCCCATGAAGTGCTGCTTGTGCTGGACGCCACGGTCGGACAGAACGCCGTCTCTCAGGCCAGGCAATTTCAGGAGGCCGTGGGGGTAACAGGCCTGGCGCTGACCAAACTGGATGGGACGGCCCGTGGCGGAGTCGTCGTGGCCATCGCGCAAGAGTTGAAGATCCCGGTGCGGCTGATCGGCGTCGGCGAGCGGGTGGAAGATCTGCAAGATTTTCGTGCACCAGAGTTCGTGCAGGCCTTATTCGGGGATGTCGTAACCTCCTCAAGGCCCTGATCCTTCCTGAGTCCCTAAGCTGTTGGAAAAGAAGTCTTTCTTCTCATGTGATCGGTCGTATGTTACTCTGCCGGTGAATCGAACCGGATTCAGCGCAGTCCTGCCGGAGGAGGGAAACCTCGATGCCGACCATGCTGGTGATCGACGACGATCGGCTGAATTGCGACATGTTGCAGGTCATCTTCGCGCGCCACGGCTTTCAAGTCGTCACGGCGCAAAGCGGGCGCGAAGGGTTGGGGCGTTTTCAAACCCTTCAACCCGACGTGACGCTGTTGGATCTGCGGATGCCTGAGGTGGATGGGCTGGCCGTGCTCAAGGAAATCCGCGCCCGAGATCCCTTGGCGCCGGTCGTCATGCTCGGGGCCGGTGCGACGGACATTCACGAGAACCTTGCGCGGGAACTGGGCGTAACCGACTTCTTGAGGAAAGGCCTGTCGCTCGACGTGCTGATCCGAACGGTCAACCGGGTCGCTCGTCCAGCCGCGCAGGCCCAGGAATCGCGGTACTTTTCGACCGCTCCGTCGACGGAAGGGGCCAAATCCGAACGCATCCTGGTCGTCGATGACGAACCGCTGGTTCGCGAGCTGCTCGTGCAATTCCTGGAGATGCGCGGCTATGCGGTCCAAGGAGCCGCCTCCGGAGAGGATGGTCTTGCGCTGGTTGAAAGGGACCCCCCCGATGTGATTCTGTTAGATATCATCATGCCGGGGTTGGACGGCGTGGAAGTCATCAAGGCCTTACAGTCGCGGGGATTCGCCGGCGGCATCATCGTCTTGACCGGCAGCCAGAGCGAGGAATTGCTTCGAACCGCATGGGATCTCGGCATCCAAGAAGTCCTCTACAAGCCGGTCGATCTCGACCGCCTGCTGATGGCGGTTCAGTTGGTGCTGGTCTGCCGGGAGGGATGAACCTCCGCGGCCGTCCCTCCGTTCGCAGACTCTGTCGGATTCTCGTCTCGGTTGCAGCGATCGTGTGGGGCTCGCTGCCGGTGGCGGCCTGGGCCGTCAGCGACAGCGATGTGCCTTCGACCCTCGCGGCCCAAGAGACAGCTTCATCCAAGCCGAATCAGCCGGGTTCGATCTCGCAGCATCGCCTCACCGTCGAACTCACTCCTCAGTCACACCGGTTGAAAGCGTCCGATCAGATGACCGTGCAACTCTCCGGATCGACGATCGACCGGCTCGAATTTGAGCTGGCTCCCACGTTGAACGTTACGAAAGTGTCTGCTCGGGGGAACGGGCAGGGACTGCCAATGAAGGTCACCCGCCGCCAGGAACTTTCCCGGGAGCTGGCAGGGGAACCGACCCAAATCGTCACCATCGAGTTTCGGGAGCCGATCGGCAGCCAGGCCGTCACCATTGACTGGGAATATGACGGCGTGATCCATGATCCGCCGAAAGAACCGCGCCATCTCCGGTTCGTCACGCCCAGCGACACGTCTGGTTACATCGGGCTGGAAGGGGTTTACCTGAGCAGCGAATCCCGCTGGTACCCTGATCGTGCCGGCTCCATTGCCACATTCGTCCTGCGAGTCGCCGTGCCCAGGGGCTGGACGGCAATCACCCATGGCCGGCGGCTCACGCCGTTGGATTCAGAGGCCGGACCCGCCGAAGCGCCGGTCACGGACTGGGAGGTCAATGAACCGACCGAAGCGCTGACGCTGGTTGCCAATCAATTCGTCCGCACGGCGCGCGAGTGGAAAGGGGAGCAGGGTGATCCGGTGCTGGTTGAAACCTATTTGTTCCCTGAGGAAGCTTCGCTGGCGCAGGACTATCTCGAGGCGGCCAGTCGATACCTGGACGTCTATAGCCGATTGCTGGGCCCCTATCCGTTCCCGAAATTTGCCGTCGTGGAGAATTTTTTTCCGGCCGGTCTCGGGATGCCATCCTTCACCCTCCTGGGCAGCAGCGTCATCAAACGGCGATACGTGCAGCCGTACGCCTTGGGCCATGAAGTCGTGCACTCCTGGATCGGCAATTATGTGTTCAATCGGCCGGAGACCGGAAATTGGGTCGAGGGACTGACGACCTATCTGGCCAACTACTATTACGAGGAACTGACGGGCACGCCGGAGCAGGCGCGCGAACAACGGCGGCTCATGCTGGCCGGCTATGCGGTCTATGTTCCGGCGGAAGATGATTACGCTGTCGCGAAGTTCATGCGTAAGACGGACCAGAAGGATAACGCCATCGGGTACCAGAAGGCGGCCATGGTCTTTCATATGCTGCGCCAGGAGGTGGGGGAGGAGCAGTTTTGGAAGGGCCTGCGAACGTTGGTTCGGGAATACGGCGGCCGCTACCTGGACTGGCGCGGGATCGAGCAGCTCTACGCCGCTTTGACCGGGCGGGACCTGCGCCGGTTTTTCGCCCAGTGGGTCGAGCAACCGGGCGCGCCACAATTGAGCCTGGTCCAGGCCGTTCTAGCCCGTGATCCACAGGGCGCAGACAGATCGCAACATCGCCTTGATCTCACCATCGTCCAGCGCGGAGAACCCTATGGGCTGACCCTCCCGTTGGTGGTGAGCGGCGAAGAGGGGCGCCAGGAAACCATCTCCGTGAAGGTCGGAGCATCATCCGATCGCGTTCAAGTCCCGCTGGCGTTCATGCCTGCATCGGTCCAGTTGGACCCAGACTACATGGTGTTTCGACGGATCGATCGGGCGGTCCTGCCGCCGATGCTGAACCTGTTCGTGACCGACCGGACACGAACAATCATTGTCCCGCCGGCGACCGCCCGGGAGGAGTCCAGTATCTACCGGCGCGTGGTCGAACGGCTCACGACGCAGGAGGCCGCCGATTCACAGAAAGTGACCACGGCGGTCTTGCCGCCGGAAGGGGCGGACCTCGGCCGACCGGGAGGATCCGTGCTGTTCCTCGGTCCAACTCAACGCGATGCCTGGCGACAAGCCTCGGACCCACACTGTGCGGCGCGGGTGCAATTGGACGAGGCGCGGGTGGCCATTGATCAATCGGTCGTCGAAGGAACGAATCTGGCGGTCCTCGTATCCTGTCCGGTCAAGCAGGCGCCGGGGCATGTGGCCACGCTGTTTTACGGCATGACGCCGGAGGCCGCAGGGCGGGTTACGCGCCTCTTGTTCTTTTACGGATGGCAGAGCTACCTTATTTTTCGGGACGGGGCCGTTGTGGCTCGAGGTGATTTCGGAGGAGACCGTGAGTCTGAACGTCTATCGGTTCGGTAAGGGGCTGGCCGGGGTGATCGGGCTGGGGGTCTTGTCGTTGATCCTCGGGCGGGTGTTGGCCTACGGCGCGGGCGAGCCTTCGGTGCCGGGCGGATCATCCACGGCCCCGGCGAAAACGGGAGTGGAACGACACCTCGCCAATATTCGGCAACTCACCGTGGGGCGGCAGAATGCGGAAGCGTATTTTTCCTTTGAAGGCTCGAAACTGGTGTTTCAATCCACCAACGATTGGCGCGATGCGAAGGGTGACATGTTGCCGACGGCCAAGACGAAGGCGGAGCGGGGCTTGGGGTGCTATCAAATCTATGTGATGGATCTGGAGAGCGAATCAATCCGACTCGTCAGCACGGGGGTCGGCGCCACCACCTGCGGGTATTTCTTCCCCGGCGGGCGGCGGGTCCTGTATTCATCGACCCATCATGTGGCGCCGAGCTGCCCTCCCAAGCCGAGCCGCGAGGGCGGATACCGCTGGGCCTTGGACGACTATGACATCTACTCGGTCCGGCTGGACGGCCAGCAAATGCAACGGTTAACCCACACGCCCGGCTATGATGCGGAGGCGACCATTTCTCCGGACGGCAAAACGATCGTCTGGACTTCGCTGCGGGACGGAGACTTGGATATCTATGCGATGAACGCCGACGGAACCCATGTCCGCCGTCTGACCACGGAGCTGGGTTATGACGGCGGGCCGTTTTTCTCCCCCGACAGCCGGCGCATCGTCTATCGCGCGCAACATCCGCAGACCCTGGAGGAGGTGGACGAGTATCAAGCCCTGCTCAAGCAGAAACTCGTGAAGCCTAACAAGCTGGAGATCTTCGTGATGAATGCGGACGGCAGCGGACGCCGTCAGGTGACGTCCAATGGCGCCTCCAATTTCTCGCCCTATTTCCACCCCGATGGGCGCCGGATCATTTTTGCGTCGAACGCTCATCCCGGAGAACGGGCCTTCCACCTGTATCTCATCAACGACGACGGCACGCAGCTTGAGCAACTCACGTTCGAAGGGGAGTTCAACAGTTTCCCGATGTTCTCGCCGGATGGCAAGCGGCTCGTCTGGGTGTCGGATCGACAGGCCGAGCAGCCCGGTGAGTTCAACGTGTTTCTCGCCGATTGGATTCCATGACCGAGCTCGCTGATTCCGCTGACAGCCGGCCACTGCGTCTCGGCCGCTCGGTCGGGCGGCTGCTGATCAGTCTATCTCTGCTCCTGCTCTTCTTTGGGCTGTTTCAAGCGGACGTCCCGCTCGCGCGCTTCATTCGGTCGCTTGAACATCCGATCGGCTATTTCCCCAATCCGTGGTTGTTCTGGACCAATTGGATCGGTAATTGGGTGGGCGACGGGCTCTATCTGGCGCTGTTCACCGCAGGACTGCTGGCCGGCGGATGGTGGCTCGGCAGGCGAAACGCGATGGAGGCAGGATGGCAAAGCCTGGTTGCCCACGGGACGGTGGCGCTGCTGGTGACGCTCATAAAACATGTGGTCGGGAGGCCCAGGCCGAAATTCAATCATGCCGGCGGATTTCAGCTCTGGCCCTCGATAGACAACGGGTTTGACTCGTTTCCCTCCGGTCACGCCGCAGCCTCGTTTGCGGTTGCGGCCGTCTTGGCCCGGCGCTATCCCTCGGCCAGATGGCTCTGGTACGGGGCAGCGGCGTTTGTGGCATTCAGCCGGATATTGAGAGGGTCGCATTTCGTCACGGATGTGATGGCTGGCGCGATTTTGGGGCTCGTGGCCGGGTGGATCATCAGCCGTCCGCTGGAACGGTGGCAAACGTCCGCCTGGGAGGCGGTGTCGGCCGCTACGGCCTTGACCCTGGTCATCTTCGCCCTGCTCTGGACAGGCAGCCACCCGGCGCAGTTCGATTGGGTCATGGCCACCACATTTGTGACGGGAACCTGCGTGGCGCTGTGCGGCACGCTGGCACGGCTGTGTGTGAAGTCGCCGCTGATGCAGAGCCGCGCAGACGGCAGGGGCCTGTGGCCAGCGCTTTATCTCCAGAGCGGGTACCTGGTCGGAATCGGGCTGCTGTTGGCGACCGGGTCTCCCGCCGTGATCGGGGTCGGAGCCCTGGTCCTGTTCGGGCTGTGGCTCAGTCGTCAGGCCCAACAAGACAGCGGGCCTGACGTATTCGCGGCCTCTCCCCGCTGGCGCCTCGTCTCTGAGGCGGCGCTGGCCGCTTCGGTCTTGGTTTCTCTCGTCGTCATCAAGGGCCTGCAGGGCCTGATCCCTCCGCAGTAATCCGTCCTCTTCATCCCCGTCGCTCAGTGGCCCGGCGGCATGCGCGGCGGCTCGCTCTCTACAGGGCGAGGCGGCAGCTTGACCATCGCTTCGTTGGCGAGGAGGCTGTATCCGCCGTGCGCCAACAGCACTTCGTAAGACTCGGTTGCCTTTGGCAGCTTGGACTTGAGCCTCGTTGGAAGCAGGATGATGGTGCGCCCCGGCAGGGACAGGTAAGGCGTTAATTTGTCCTCTTCGCCGGGCCGAATCACAATGGTCTTGCGCCGGGCATAGAAGATCCACGACGGCTTGTGCGGTCCATAGGTCACGAACCGGTCGTTTGGGCCCAGATTCAACCCCGCGATGGTTGCCAACTGTTGCGGAGGCCCGATAAAAAATTGTTGGAAGCGAGGCCCTGTGACATGGAGCAGGATGAGAATCACCGCGCCGAGCGAGCAGGCCATCACCCAGAGCATGCCCGCCCGGCGGGTTTCCGACCGGCCGAAGTAGCCGGCTAAGGACGTGCCGATCAGGAGCACGCCGCCGGCCGCCACGGGGCCAAGCCCCGGCGTCGCCGTGCCGGCCATCGGAAATTCCTTTTCGACCTGGGATAGAAAGGTTTCATACAGATAGGGAGCGGAGGCCAGCCCGATCGCGAGGAGATACCCCAGGATGGTGGTCAGGTGCATCGCGGCCTTGGCGCCGGGGCTCTCGGCCTGATCGAGCGAGCGCCGCCACAACCCGGCGGCCAGGATCGCCGCCGCGGGAAACATGGGACCGATGTAATGGGGGAGTCTTGTCGCCGAAAGGGAAAATAAGATTACCACGGAGAGGCACCACCAGGCGGCGAAGGCTTCAAGGGAAGGAGCGGCAGCGGACGGTCCCGCGTCGACGGTCTGGTCCAAGCCCGCCCGTCGCTCTGCCCACCAATGCTTCAGGTTCCGGATGAGTGAAAGGACGAACCAGCCCGACCAGGGAAAGAAGCCGAGCAGCAACACGGGAAGATAGAAAAAGATGGTGCCGCCGTGCCCGCCGATCGGGTTCAAGAACCGCCCGACTGTATCGGCCTGCGCCGAGGCGCTGTAGTTGGCGCCGTGGAGCCAGAGCATGCCGGCATACCAAGGGATCGCCAGCATGGCCGTGAGAATGAAGCCGGCAAACGGACGGCCGTGCGTCCGGTAGTCCCGCCACCGCTTCGTGGCCGTGAGAAAGGCGCCGGCGGCAACGAGGGGGACCAGCAACCCGACCGGCCCCTTCGTCAACGTCGCGAAGGCCATGCCAATATAGAAGAGCCAGATGGCCCGCCGGGTCCGTCCCGCTCCATAGAGACCTAGCCAGAATCCATACAGTGACAGCGTGGTGAAGAAGATGAGGACGCTGTCCGTCAGCGCCATGCGGTTGATCGCAACCATTTCGAGGTTCAACGCCAGCATCAGGGCAGCCGCCAACCCGATCCACCGGTCTTGGGTTCGGGTGACGAAGAGGTATTGCAGTAGGACGAGCAAGAGCCCGAACAGGGCGGCATGCAACCGTGCCGAGAATTCATTGACGCCGAAGAGGAGATAGGCGGCGCTCATGAGCCAATAGGTGAACGCTGGCTTGGCGAAGCGCGGCTCGTAATTGAGCGTGGGACTCATCCAATTGCCGGTTTCCACCATCTCACGGGCCGCTTCCGCGTTGCTGCCTTCGTCGCGATCGGTGAGTCCCAGGGTCCCGAGCCCCGCAAAATAGAAGAGACCCGCGAGGGCGGTCAGGAGCAGGAGATGGGACAGGGCGGGGGTTCGGTTCATGGGGACGGGATCAGGTTGGTCCATCGGGATCTGGATCGTGCCCGGCAATCACGTTTTCGAAACCGGAGGGGGAGCAGATTCAGCCGCGGAAGGGCGTGACGGCCGGTGGATCAGCATCAGATTGCGAAAATAGACAAAACTGCCGACGCTCTGGCCGGCGATGAACACCGGGTCTTTCCGGTAGATGGCATAGGTCAGCGTGATCAGGCCCCCGATGAGGCTCATGTACCAGAAGGCGATCGGGACGCGGCTCTGCGCGCTTCGCTCCGAGGCCAGCCACTGCACGACCCACCGCATGAAGAAGAGGCCCTGGCCGAAGAAGCCGATGCCCAGCCACGTGATCTCGGTGGTCGACATAGGGCCAGGTCACGCGCGCGAGGCGGGAACGGTCGAGGCGCGCACGCGGTAGCGGAGGACGCGGCGCTGCATCCAGCGGACGGCGATTAGATCGTACAGGCCCCGAAACAGACGGTTGCCGACCCCGTACTTGGACACGCCGTGCGCCCGCGGATGATGGCGCACCGGGACTTCCGTCACGGTAAACCCGTGCATGAGGGCCAGGGCCGGGAAAAACCGATGCATGCCGTCGAACAACTGGAGCCGCTCGATCACCGGGCGCCGGAAAATCTTCAGGGAGCAGCCCGTATCGTGAATTCGGTCGCCGGTCACCGCGCTCCGCACGGTATTGGCGATACGGGACGAGACCATGCGGACCAGGTTGTCATGACGATTGGTCCGCCAGCCGCAAACCAGATCGAAGCGCTCGCTGTGCGGCAGGAGCGTCTTGATATCCTCCGGATCGTTTTGAAGGTCGCCGTCCATCGTCACGACGAGCGCGCCGGCCGCGCGCTTGAAGCCGGCGTCGAAGGCCGAGGTCTGTCCGTAATTGCGATCGAAGTGGAGCACCTGCACCGGCGGATACCGTTCGGCCAGTTCGTCGAGCAGCACCGCGGTTCCGTCGGTGCTGCCGTCGTCGATGAACAGGATTTCAAAGGCCGCGGTGTGGGAGGCCTCGTGGGTCTGGAGCACCTTCAACAAATGCTCCGTGAGCGGAACCACATTGTCCCGCTCATCCTTGACGGGGATCACCACGGAAACCCATGGAGGGGGCGATTCATTCATGGCGGACACGAAACCATGCCGGAGAGGCGGCGAGCCGACCGGATCGGCGCATTCTATCGAATGATTCCGAGCGGGGTCAAACGGACCGGCCGCGACGCCGCGGTCGCGAGGGGCGGTCCGGTGGAAGGGAAACTACTGAGCATGGGATGCGGCCGTCGTGCTGATCGAGAACCGCACGGTCCCGAACATCGTGACGTCATTGACGGCTTCACCGGCGTAGATTTCGACCTTATAGCGGCCGGGCCTCCAGCCGCCCGAAGGAGGAAGCAGTTGCAGGTAGCCGCTCTCGTCTTCCGAGACGATCTGCATCACGTCCCGGGTGACGACGGTCTTGGGATCGAGGCCCTCCACCGATTCCGGAAAGCAGAGGCCGAACACCTTGAAGAACTGATAATGCTGGTGCAACTGGAAGACGATATACACGGCCGGGGTGTCCGGAGGAAAGGTCTCGCGCGGATTCACGGGCACAATTTCATGGGTGCGCCGAAAGCCAGGCTCTTCCTCGTATCCCTGCGCGGTCAGGATCGAGCGAAACATGCCCTCCGGCGGCGCATCGAAATTGTACGGGCGGACATCGTCGGCTCGGTTCTGAAATTCCGGGATCGGGACATTCGGGGTCAGTTGCAGGTCTTCCGTGTGGCCGGCCGTGACGGCGCAGAGGAGGGACGCCGCGAACAGGCTCAGGCCGAGAAAGCGGGCTCGCGTATCATAAGGGACAGTTCGTTGGTCCATCCGATCCATGTCCTCTAGGTACACCGCGCCTGGACCGGTGTCAAGGAAGCGCTCCTGCTCCCAGCTTCTCCGGACCGACCGGAGGGCTGGAGCGAGCAAGGTGGCGGGCCGGAATGCGGCATGCCTGGCAATGGCCCGTTGCTGGCTGGAAAACCCGTTTGTTAGAATGGTCGCCGTTTGAAGAACTCTCAAGAGGAAGGGCACAGAAATATGTTGCAGGATACCGAAGTCGTCCCCCAACCGCTCGGCGACTATCAACCGGTGAACCAGTGGCAAGCGCATGTCAACGATCTGTTTCATCAACTGCGGGGCGAGCGGGCTGGCGAGTATTTTCAGACCTTTACCTCCTCCGATTACCGACTGGCGCATGCCTTGGCGGCGGACTATGTGGAACGGGTCCGGACGCGCGATCGAACATGGACGGACGAGCGGCGAACGGCGCCGCTCGTGGTGCATGAATGGGGCGCCAGTCACGGCAACCTCGCCGCCTGCTTCCTGTCTCACGTGAAGTCGCTGGACCAGGCGGGCACGATCTATCCGCGCATCCGGTACGTCCTGGTGGACCAGCGGCCTCAGGCCTTGGGGCGGGCACTGGCGCATCCGGATCTGGCCGGCCATCGGGAGCGGGTCGAGACCATCTGCGGGAACGTCGAAGATCTCCCGGCGGTCGAGGCGGGGACGGTGGATCGCATCTTCTGTAACGAACTCTGGAACGAGATGCCGACCAAGCTCTTGACCAAGAAGGACGGCGAGGTCGAAGAGGAACACGTCCGGCCGAATCTCAGCGAAGCGAAACACGCGGCGATCGCCGATTGGTCGGGGTTTATCCGCGCCTTTGCGAAGAAAGACGCGGCGGCGCTGGCCGGGTTCCCGCCCTTCTTTGATGATGTCATTTGGGAGCGCGAGTATCGCAAGGTCGAGTGGAAGGACGTGCCCTACCGGAAAACGATCATGGAATTCTTGAGACAGATCGACGAGCAGGTGCTCGTGCCGGTGAATTTAGGGGCCTTTGCCACCGTGAAGGAAGCGAAGCGCTTGTTGATGGCCGGCGCCATCGGGTTCAGCAGTTTTGATGCCGGCACCGCCGACGTAGCCGTGCTCAACAACCCGGAGAAACCCTGTTCGGGGCAATTCGGGGGACTCTACAGCGTCATGGTCAATCTGGCGTTGGTCGGAGCGGTCGCCAACCACCTGGGGATTCGTGAGGCGCTGGTCGAGCCGCAGCGCGAATTCATCGGCCGGAGCCTCGGCGTGAACGTGATCACGCTGACGGATCTGTTGGCCACGCACCCCAAGGCCAAGAATCTAGCGAAGTGGGAACAGGACCGGCTGATCGTCCAGACCATCCGCGCCTTGAACGAGTCCTACCACAGTCCCTACCGGAGAACGTTGCACTTTCCCCTGTCGCCCGATTTCCCGCCGGAGGAACGGGAAGCGGTTCAAGGCACGTTGCTGTCCATGAAGCAGGACGGGGTGCCGGACACCGTCGCCTATCTGACCGAAGAGGAAATCCTGGCCAGCCTGCGGGACCTGGAGACGCTGGGCTATGAGCGTGACGAAATCGATATTGTTTGGGGCATCCCTCCGGCCGGAGTAGACTACGCCCATTGGTCTTTCAGACCCTGATCCTGTCCCTCCGTCGACGTCTCATGCGGCTCGGAAGATGAAAACCCCTTGACTATTTGCATGAGTTTCTTTACCTTCCCGCGCCAAGAGGGAGACGCCCCCCAAACGAGGGGATGTTGGGTTGAGGAATCGGCGATTGCGGGGCGAGGGTGATTCGACATCGCTACCGACGGCAATGACGGATTCTGCATAAGACGCAGACGGAAAGACGAGTAACAGGCCATGTTCGGATCATTTGGGTGGATGGAATTACTCCTGATTCTGGTCATTGTGTTGATCATTTTCGGGGCTGGCAAGCTGCCGCAGTTGGGCGAGGGACTTGGGAAGGCCATCAAGGGCTTCAAGAAGACGGTCCACGAGCCGGACGCCATTGATGTCACGCCGGCCGGCGAACCGCCGCCACCGACAGCCCCTCCGCAAGTCACCCAGCAGGCTCAGACAACGGCGCCAGCTGAGTCCGCCACGCAGCCTACGGTCAAGCAGGGATAAAGATCCGGATACGCAGACCTCGAGGCGTCGGGACGAAAAGGAACAAGGTCTTCCGACATGTTTGGCCTGGGGGCTGGAGAAATTCTTATCATTCTGGTGATCGCGTTTCTGCTGTTCGGCCCGAAGGAACTGCCTGAAATCGGCCGGCAGGTCGGGAAGGCGGTCAAGGGGTTCAAGGAAACAGCGGACGATCTGCGCAAGACGGTCGAGCCGGAAATCAATCTGATTCAATCCGAAGTGAAGCTGGCCCAGCAAGACATCGAAATGTCGATCAAGGAAGCCGAGCAGGAAATCACTAACGCCACACAGGAACAAGAGCAGAATACCGATTCGTCGAAGCACGCCTGACGGCGTCGGATTCGACGGGAGAGACCCACACCATTCACCAAGACTCGCGATGACCAACGAAGGGGGGTGACGTTGGTTCGTTCGTAGCTGTCACGGTGTTTCCTTCCCGTGACCCTGTTCTGCAGCACGAGGCTGAGGCAAGGTCACACAGAGCCTCCGTCCGTACCTTTTCCCAGTTCAGCATGCGCATCACGTCTCGCAGGAGACGGTGGATCCCGGTTATGCAAGGTCGTGTCAGGCGCAGCAGCGCCTGCAACATCGGCGGAGCGGAACTGATCTGCCGATGTCGAGCGCAGAGGTCCTATTTATCATTCTATCTATCCTTTACAGGAGGAGCGCTATGAGTAAACGTGGATTGCTCTGGCTGGCGGTAGGGGCACTACTGCTGGGAGGTCCGGTGAATCTCGCCTTTGCTGATCCGCCGGTCGCCGACAAGGTGATCGACAAACCGACCAACGTCAAGCCGGTTCCGCGAGGGATGCCCGACTTGATACCCTACTGGAACTTCGATCCCCCCAAAAGCCCTCTCTTCGATCTCAAGAACTTTACCGTCAACGGTGATATGAGGGTCCGGCCGGAACTGCGGACCAATTCCAACTTCGGCGTGACGCAGAGCCTTCCTGGCCAACCGACCACCGGCCGCGTAGGTGGCGCCAATGATTGGTATGTCCAACAGTGGGTCCGTATCGGGTTGAACTATGCCCTGTCGCCCGATGTGGATTTCTTTGCGCAGCCCCAATGGGCCAAAAACTGGGGCGCAGCGGATAATACAATCAACAATGGTGCAGGCTGCAGTGCCGGCGGCAGCATCTGTTCGAACGACGCGTTCAACAACGGCCAGGCGGACAGCCTCTTCCTCCGTCAGGCCTTCATCATGATCCGCAACATAGGAATCCAGGGATTGAGCCTCAAGGCCGGCCGTCAATTGATCGTCATGGGCGATCACCGGCTGTTCGGCCACTTCGACTGGGCCAATACCGGATTTTCGCATGATGGCGTGACGTTCCAGTACCAACAGCCGACCTGGGAAGTTTGGGGCGGCTGGTTGAAGCCGATGGATCAGGAGTTCAACGGGTTCGGACAGCAGAGCACCTCCTTCGGCGTGATGCCCCAGGGGGCTCCGACCAGCACGGCGTCTAAAGCAGGAGCGGACTCTGACCTGTTCTTCACCAGGCTGGCGTTCAAGCCTATGGCTGGCCTGGCGATCGAACCCTTGTGGGTCTGGCAGCGTAACGGTGCGGTGCAAGCTAACGCTGCCAGCCCGATAAACGGCGTATTAGCGGCCCACGCCAACGGCCAGAGCCGGCATACAGCCGGTATGCGGGTTGCGTTGCGCAAGAGCATCTTCGATGGATCTGCCGAAGGTTACTATCAGTTCGGTTCGATGGATATCGGTCAAAGCGGTCAGCGGGCACACATCAATGCCTACGCCTTTGCTGCGGAGGGAGGCGTGACCTTGCCGATTCCCTGGGCGCCTCGGATCGGTCTCGAGTTCAACATGGCTTCCGGAGACGGCGATGCCGGGAATTGCACCAGCGCCAATCCGGCCGGTTGCGGCGGCACCGCCAACACCTTCGAGAACCTCTATCCGACAAACCACATCGTGATGGGCTACGCGGACATCATGGCCTGGAGAAACATGGTGGCCTACAGCGCCAGCCTGCAATTCATTCCATTCGACTATGCGGCCAACCACTTTGAGTTCCGCTACTGGAACTTCCGCAGGCAGACGGCCGGAGACTGTTGGTATCGGGCGGCGCAGAACTGCTACTACGCACCAACCGCCACCAACACAGCCAACCATCTGGCGGACGAAATCGATTTCATCTACACCCTGTTCTTCAAGAACAACAAGGTGGCTTGGCAACTTGGCGCCAGCTACATGTTTGCGGGGGGCTTCCTCGACAATCAGGCCGGCGCGGGGAATCAACCGGTCAATCAGACCTGGGCCTACACCCAACTGCACATCAACTTCTAGTCTCAGGTTTCCGTGCTTGTCCCGCCGGGGAGCAGCTCCCCGGCGGGTTTTTTCGCCCGCCACGACGCAGTAAGCCGCAGACGGACATGCGTCACT